>DUPF01000274.1 GCA_012838445.1 Intrasporangiaceae bacterium
CTCCGCCGTCAGCCGCATACGCGCTGCCGGCGTTGAAGCCGAACCAGCCGAACCAGAGCAGGCCGGCGCCGGTCATGACGAGCGGGAGGTTGTGGGGGCGCATCGGGCTCTTGCCGAATCCCTTGCGGACGCCGAGGACCAGCGCGAGGACGAGGGCTGCGACGCCGGCGTTGATGTGGACGACGGTGCCACCGGCGAAGTCGATCGGCTCGGCGATCGAGGCGAACGGGCCGTCGCCGCTGAGCAGGCCGCCACCCCAGACCATGTGCGCCATCGGGAAGTAGGCGAAGGTCGCCCACAGACCGGCGAAGACGAGCCAGGTGCCGAACCGGGCGCGGTCGGCGATCGCACCGCTGATGAGCGCGACGGTGATGATCGCGAAGGTCACCTGGAAGCCGACGTCGACGACTGTCGGCAGGCCGCCGGAGACGATGTACTCCCCGGCGCTGTCGGTGATCGTGCCGGCGAGGCCGAAGTGGGTGAACGGGTTGCCGAAGATGCCCATGACGCTGTCGCTGCTGTAGGACATCGACCAGCCCCAGAGGACATAGATGACGCCGACGACACCCATGGCGCCGTAGGACATCATCATCATGTTGAGGACGGACTTGCTGCGGGTCATCCCGCCGTAGAAGAGCGCCAGGGCCGGGGTCATCAGCAGCACCAGGGAGGCGCTGACGAGGATCCAGGCGGTGGTGCCCGTGTCAATGGTGGATTCCATGGACAGGACTCTGGTGGCGGGGTGTTTCGGGAGCGGGGCGGATTCTGTGTCGGTCGTGTTACGGCTCGCGCGGGGATGTGACGGTGGTGTTGCGGGTCGGGGCCGGTCCCGGATGGTGGGACACTGGAGGTATGCGGTCCGCACCTCCCCCTGCCCGTCCGATCCTCATCTATGACGGGGACTGCGGCATCTGCACCCGCCTGGCGCGGCTGACGACCGACCGGCTGCGCCGCCGCGAGAGCGACTTCACGGTGGCGGCGTGGCAGAACCTCGACCTCGACGATTACGGGCTGACGTGGGAGCAGTGTGATGCCGCCGCGCTGTGGGTGGCCGCCGACGGGCGGGTGTTTGCCGGTGAGAACGCCGTGGCCAAGGCGCTGCTCGCGTGCCGGTTGCCGCTGCGTCCGCTCGGGGCGCTCATCCTCGTGCCCGGCATCAACGCCCTCGCCGGTGTGGTCTACCGCTGGGTGTCGAACAACCGGCACCGCCTCCCCGGCGGCACCCCCGCCTGCTCCCTCCCGGCCGACCAGCGCCCCGCCTGACGCAGCCGCCCCCGCCTGAACACACTTCCCCCGCGGTTCTGCCCAGCCGACGTCGGCTGGGCACAGGCGCTTCGTCAGGGCAGTTCCGCGGCCCGTCTCCCTCGACCCCCACGCCACCGGGCGATCCAGGATCGGGCGCGCCGCGCATACTCCTCGAGCGGGAGGAAGGCGAGCATCATGACCAGGTGCGGCCAGAACGCGATGGTGATCGCCGCATACGTCATGGCGTGGAAGAGGAACCAGCCGGCGACCATCCGCCGCCGCCACTTCTCGTTGACGAGGAAGATCAGCGGCGAGAGGAACTCCGCGGCGAGGATGAACCACTGGAAGTAATGCAGCGTCCACGGCACCTCGAGCAGCCACTGCGCCCACGGTGTGCCGCGCCGCACGACCGCCCGGACCATCGTCGCCGAGTTGACCCACTCCCAGCCGCCGAAGCGCACCTTGGCGACCGCTGAGAGGAAGTACGTCGCGATCGCCATGATCTGGATCAGTCGCAAAGCGAATCCGGCTGCCTGGGAGCGGCGTTCGTCGTTCAGGTGAGCCAGGCCCGCAGTCGGCAGGATGAGCAGCGCGATGACGAAGTCGGCGCGGTCGTGATCGACCTTGCCGTAGGAGAAGGCGACGTACTGGTACCAGATCCACAGCACCGCCACGGTCCAGCCGAGAATCCGGGGGGCCCGCCCGGTCAGGGCCGCGAGCGCGGCGAGCACACACCCCCACTTCAGGACCATGACGAGTGCGACGGAGGCGGCGGGCAGGTGGAGCAGTTCGCCCATGATGAGCGGGCGGTACCAGATCGGGTCGGCCCAGCCGTGGTAGAAGCCGTCGTGGTGCAGGTAGACGACGTCGATGACGACGAAGGCATAGACGACGAGCCGCAGGTATGCGACCCGCGCCACCGGGAACACCGGTAGCAGCCAGCTCAGGAACCGGTGCGACGGGCCGCTCACGGCAGGGGCTCCAGACCGTCGGACTCCCAGGTGGCGACGACCTCCCGGGTGATCTCACCGGTCGGTTTGCCGCCTTCGAGGAGGTGCCGCTCGAAGACGAAGCGGATGCCGAGCCACCGGGAGCGTTCGGGGCGGAGCCGTTCGTGCGCCTCGGCGATCGTCTCCAGCATCGTCGGGTCCTCGCGGATCCGGGAGAGTCGACCCTCGACCTCGGCCCGGTTCAGGCCGACGTCCCGCAGTCGGATGGCATGCCGGTTCCAGACCTCGGGGTGGGCCTCGGTGCGGACCTCCATGACCGTCGAGACGACCGCCCGGTTGGGGTCGGTCGAGGTGGAGAACATCCGCCACGGCGCGAACGGCCACCAGTGGTCGTCGCCGACGGTCGAGCCGAGGGCGAACAGCAGGGCGAGGACCGCGACGAGGACGACCCTCCAGGTGCGGCCGACCCGCCCCAACTGTTCATCCCCGGTGGTGTTCACGCGCCCAGGGTAGGGCACCGCAGCCCTCCGCCGACGCTGCGCACATCAACCGGCGAGGCGCGCTCAGGGACACGATCGGATCACCTGGGCTGATCCCACGGGTTGACACAACTCACCCCGAGCGGTGCGAAGTGCCTGGTGTTGCGGGTGGCAACGGTCAGACCTGCGTTCTGGGCGATGACAGCGATGAGCGCGTCGTCCAGGGGTGCCCGATCCGGAACCGGATAGGTGGCCAGGATCCGCGCTGCGGGCAGATCGAAGGCCAGCACCCGACCAGCGAAGGCAGGCAGGACGTGCTCCTCGAGCCAGCGGCGCAGCACGACCCCCTGGGCCGGGTCAGTGCGTTCCTTGGCGACCACGCCACGTTCGATCTCGGCGACGGTCAACGCGGTGACGAACTGGTCGGCCACCGGGACCGACGCAGCCCACGCCTGGACTTGGGGTTCACGTCCTCTGACGCGCAGGGCGGACACGACATTGGTGTCCAGCAGGTACCTCACAGGTCTGCGGTGCGTGCGCTCAGGTCGAGTCGGCCAGGCTCGAACTCGATCTCGACGCCCTCGTCCATGCTGACCAGATCGACGATCGATGCGGGCATCCGGGTGACCGCATCGGCAAGGATCTCCCTGGCCTCGGCTTCCATGGATCGGTGATGCTGCTCAGCGCGAGCCCGCAGCGCCGCCTTGGTGCCAGGTGGCAGGTTGCGGATCAGGATCTGCTCCACGACGGCCACCCCCTTTCGATATCATTGCGATGATATCAGGGCTGCCTGGGGCCCGCCCGGACGCGACAGTCGCTCAGGCGAGGATCGCGTCGACGAACGCCTCGGGGTCGAACGGGGCAAGGTCGTCCGGCCCCTCCCCGAGGCCGACGAGCTTGACCGGGACACCGAGTTTGCGCTGGACGGCGACGACGATGCCGCCCTTGGCGGTGCCGTCGAGTTTGGTGAGCACAATGCCGGTGATGCCGACGACCTCGGAGAACACCTCCGCCTGACGCATCCCGTTCTGGCCGGTCGTCGCGTCCAGGACGAGGAGCACCTCGTCGACAGGCGACTGCTTCTCGATGACGCGCTTGACCTTGCCGAGCTCGTCCATCAGGCCGGCCTTGTTGTGCAGCCGGCCGGCGGTGTCGACGATGACGACGTCGGCCTCCATCTCGAGTCCGGCGCGCACGGCGTCGAAGGCGACCGACGCGGGGTCGGCGCCCTCCTTCTCGGAGCGCACGGTGGGGACGCCGACGCGGGCACCCCAGGTCTCCAGCTGGTCGGCGGCGGCGGCGCGGAAGGTGTCGGCGGCACCGAGGACGACATCCTTGTCCTCGGCGACCATGACCCGGGCGAGCTTGCCCACCGTCGTCGTCTTGCCGGTGCCGTTGACACCGACGACGAGGATCACGGCCGGCCGCTCGGCGATCCGGTTGCTCGCGATGGTGCGGTCCATGCTCGGGTCGACGAGCGAGAGGAGCTCGGTGCGCAGGATGGCGCGGGCCTCGTCCTCACTCGTGACGCCGTCGACCTTGACCTGGGTGCGCAGGCTGTCGACGAGTTCGGTCGTGGCCTCGACGCCGAGATCGGCCTGCAGGAGGGTGTCCTCGACGTCCTCCCAGGCCTCCTCGTCGAGCCCCCCGCGGGACAGCAGGGCGAGCAGGCCACGGCCGAGGGCGGTGTTGGAGCGAGCCAGGCGGGCCCGCAGCCGCTGCAACCGGCCGGCCGGCGCATCGGGACGCTCCAGCGTCGGGGTCGGCGGCTCCTCCGGGGCGAGGACGTCTGTCGGCTCCTCGACCTCGACCGGCGGCAGGGTGTCGACCGGGCTGTCCGCAGGTCTGGGCAGCGTGTCGACCGCTCCGTCCCGGTCCGCTGCCGGGGGCCGCAGATCGGGTCGGTCCAGCGTCGTCGTGTCCGGCGCCCGGCCGCCGCGGCCACGCAGCAGCCCGACGAGCAGCAGACCGAGGACGACCAGGATGGCGGCCGCTACGGCAACGTATTCCCACACAGTGTCGATGGCACTCACGCTGTCATCCTTCCAGCCCACTCACCGAGAACCCAAAGCGCGACCGCCGACGCGGCCCCGGACCCACAGCCCGGCGGGTCCGACCACCCCCCAACCCGCGCGCCGAAGGACTCGCCTCAGAAGACGTTGACCCGGTCCGTCGGCGCCAACCACATGCCGTCACCCTCGCTGACCTCGAAGGCGTCGTGGAAGGCGTCGATGTTGCGCACCGCGTTGGCCCGCTGGTCCTGCGGGCTGTGCGGGTCGATCGCGAGCAGCCGCTTGGCCTCCTCCTCCCGGGCCATGCCGCACCACACCTGCGCCCAGGACAGGAAGAAGCGCTGCTCCCCGGTCAGCCCGTCGATGACCGGCGGCTCGGTCCCGGAGTCGGCACCGGAGGCGATCCGGTAGGCGCTCAACCCGATCCCGAGCCCCCCGAGGTCGCCGATGTTCTCCCCGACGGTCAACGCGCCGTTGATCTTCTCCCCCGGCGCGTTGCGGGACTCGAGCTCGTTGAACTGGGCGATGAGCGCCCCGGTGAGCTCCTCGAACCGGGTCCGGTCCTCGTCGGTCCACCAGTTGACGAGGTTGCCGTCGCCGTCGAACTGGGACCCGGAGTCATCGAACCCATGCCCGATCTCGTGACCGATGACCGCGCCGATGCCGCCGTAGTTGACGGCGTCGTCGGCGTCGACGGAGAAGAACGGGGGTTGCAGGATCGCCGCCGGGAAGACGATCTCGTTCATCCCCGGGTTGTAGTAGGCGTTGACCGTCTGCGGGGTCATGAACCACTCGCCCCGGTCCACCGGGCCACCGAGTTTGGCGAGGTTGCGGTCCGTCTCGAAGGCCGCCGCCCGGCGCACGTTGCCCATCAGATCGGTGGCGTCGATCGTCAGTGAGGAGTAGTCCCGCCAGGTGTCCGGATAACCGACCTTGGGGGTGAACGCCTCCAGTTTGCGCAGCGCGGCCGCCCGGGTCTGCTCTCCCATCCACGGCAGGTCGCGGAACGAGCGACGAAACGCCTCAACGAGATTGGCGACGAGAGTCTCCATCGCCGCCTTCGCCTCGGGTGGGAAGTGGCGGGCGACGTACAACTCCCCGACGGCCTCGCCGAGGGCACCCTCGACGAGGGTGACGCCGCGCTTCCACCGCTCCCGGTTCTCCGGCACCCCGGACAGGGTGCGGCCGAAGAAGTCGAAGTTCTCGGCGACGACGGCGGCCGGGAGGTAGGGCGCCCGGTCGTGCAGGACGTGCCAGGTGAGCCACTCCCGCCACGTCTCGATCGGCACCTCGGCAACGGCCTCGGCCACCCCGGTCAGGAACGTCGGCTGCCGCACGACGACCGCGTCGAGGAACCCGGGCCCGGCCCCGATCCCGGCGACGTAGGCCGACCAGTCCAACCCGGGCGTCAGCTCGGCCAGCCCGGCCGCATCGACGAGGTTGTACGTCTTGACCGGGTCCCGGTTGGTGACGTTGTCCCAATGGCTCGCCGCGAGCCGGGTCTCCAGGTCGAACACTCGGCGGGCCGCCCCGGCGGCGTCGACACCGTCGACGAACCCGAGCATCCGCTCCAGGTGGGCCAGATAGTCCTCCCGGAGTCCCGCATACCTCTCCTCCCGGAAGTAGGACTCATCGGGCAGGCCGAGTCCGCCCTGCTGGAGATAGACGACATAGCGGCTCGACTCGCGGGCATCGGTGTTGACGTAGGGCAGGACGAAGCCGCCGGCACCCTCGCGGGCGAACTCCCCGAGCACCCGCATCAGGTCCGCGCCGCTCGCGACAGAGCGGATCCGGGCCAGGTCCGCGTCGAACGGCTCCAGACCCGCCTCCTCGACCCGCTCCTCGTCCATGAAGGAGGCGTACAGATCACCGACCTTGGCAGCGATCGTCCCCGGCTCGGGGGTGCCGTCGGCCACCTCCTGGATGATCTCGCGCACATGCGCCTCGGCCTGCTCACGGAGCTGGTCGAAGGAGCCGTAGCGGCCGCGGTCGGCCGGGATCTCGTTCGTCGCGAGCCAGGTGCCGTTGGCGTGGCCGAAGAGATCGTCCTGCGGCCGGACGGAGGGGTCGATGTGGTCGAGGTTCAAGCCGGATGATGAGGTCACGGACCCAACTCTAGGCACAGTGACCGACAACACAGTCATCACCGAGGGGGTATGCGGTGCGCACCTCTCCCCCGACCCGCACCCGAGACGGGATCAGGGCTGGATCAGGGCTGGGTCAGGACCGTTGCCGACGGTCGCGGACCGCGCCGACGAGTTCTTCCCCGCGGTGGGTGAGCACCTCTCGCCCCTCCCGGCGCGCCGGGAGCGCGACGATCCCCACCACTGCCAGCGCCAGCGCGAGGCAGATCATCATCCCGACCACAAGTGCAAACACACATCCAGCGTGCACCTCGGATCAACGGGGTCTCAAATCGACGCACGTGACGTGTCCGAACTGTGACCAAACTCTCCTCACCCGACCGGCTGTGCGCGTCCCGGACGATGCCTGGGCGGCGCGGGACATATCGTGGTCGGGTGCCCGACCCGACACCACCACCTGCCTCCGGGGCCTCGCCTGCCGCCGAGGGTCCGCCCGCCGGGACTCATCGTCCCCAACGCCGCAGCTCATGGGCGCGCACCCTGCTGGAGTTCATGATCGCGCTGACGGTGCTCGCCCTCGTGCAGGCGTTCGTCATCAAGGCCTACCGGATCCCGTCCGCGTCGATGGAGCAGACGCTGATCACCGGTGATCGGATCCTCGTCAACCGGCTCGACTCCCACCTGGAGCGGGGCGACGTCGTCGTCTTCGAGCACGGCGACACGTGGGAGAGCACCAGACGCAGCCCCAGTGAGAACCCTGCCGTCAACGCCCTGCGGGTGGTCGGCTCGATCATCGGGCTCGGACCGTCGACGAAGGCCAACACGGTCAAACGGCTCATCGCCCGGGGTGGGGAGACGGTGTCCTGCTGCGACGACGCCGGCAACATCCTGGTCGACGGGGTGGCCTACGAGGAGGACTACCTCGGATCGAACCTGCCGTTCACGCCGGGTGAGAACGACTGTGCGAGCGAGCCACGCTCCTTGCGGTGTTTCCCGGAGATCCCAGTGCCGGAGGGTTCGTTGTTCCTCCTCGGTGACAACCGGGGCAATTCCGCTGACAGCGCCGCAGCGTGCCGGGGCCGTTCTGACCCCGAGTGCGCTCGGTTCGTGCGGGAGGAGCAGGTCGTCGGCCCGGTCATTGCCCGATTCTGGCCGCCGACGCACATCGGCACGGTCCGCTAGCAGCCGACGACAGCGAGATCAGGCAGGCTGGTCGATGTCACGCAGCCGTTGGGAGACGACGTGCGTGACCCCGTCCCCGCGCATCGACACGCCGTAGAGCGCGTCGGCGACCTCCATGGTGCGCTTCTGGTGGGTGATGACAATGAGTTGGCTGGAGTCGCGCAGCTCCTCGAACAGCGTGATCAGCCGGCCGAGGTTGGTGTCGTCGAGGGCGGCCTCGACCTCGTCCATGATGTAGAACGGGCTCGGCCGGGCCTTGAAGATCGCGACGAGCAGCGCGACGGCGACGAGGGAGCGTTCCCCGCCGGAGAGCAGGGAGAGCCGCTTGACCTTCTTCCCGGGCGGGCGGGCCTCGACCTCGATCCCGGTCGTGAGCATGTCGCTGGGGTCGGTCAGGAGGAGTTTGCCCTCCCCGCCGGGGAAGAGCCGGGCGAAGACCCGCTCGAACTGTTCGGCGGTGTCGTGGAAGGCCTCGGTGAACACCTGCTCGACCCGCTCGTCGACCTCGCGGATGATGTCGAGCAGGTCGCGTTTGCTCGCCTTGAGGTCCTCGATCTGCTGGGTGAGGAAGGTATGCCGTTCCTCCAGCGCGGCGAACTCCTCCAGGGCGAGTGGGTTGACCCGCCCGAGGGCGTTCAGCGCCCGCTCGGCCTTGCGGAGCCGCTTCTCCTGCTCCTCCCGCACGAACGGCGCCGGCTGCGGGGTCTCCCCCTCGGGGGCCTCGCCGACGAACGGGATGAGCTGGTGCGGGCCGAACTCCTCGACGAGGACCTCGGGTTCGATGCCGAGCTCATCAACCGCCTTGGCCTGCAACTGCTCGACGCGGGCCAGTTGCGCGGCCCGGGCGATCTCGTCCTTGTGCACCGAGTCGGTCAGGTCGCGAAGTTCGTCCTGCAGGTCGGTGACGACGGCGCGCGCGGCGACGAGGGCCTGATCCCGTTCCAGGCGGGCGGCCTCGCCGGCCTCCCGCTGCTCCCGGGCGATCTCGAGGGCGGCACCGACCCGGGCCACCGCATACCTCGTGGCTGCCTGGACCGCGGCGGCGACCTCGGCCTCCCGTGCCCGACGCTCCCGCCGCTGCCGCAGCCGCTCACGGGCGGCGAGTTCGTTGCGGGCGGCGCCCTCGAGTGAGTCGGCCCGGCCGCGCACCGACCGGAGCCGCTCCTCCCGGGTGCGCAGGGCGAGGCGCAGTTCGGTCTCGGTGGTGCGGGCCGAACTGGCGGCGACGTCGAGCCGGTCCCGTTCGTCGGTGCTCGGTTCGAGGTCCTCCCCCTCGGGCACGGCGGCGCTGGCCTGGGCGAGCCGCTCCTCCAGGGCGGCCAGGTCAGCGCGGTCGCTGGCGAGGGTGGCCGTGACGTCGTCGATGGCGCGCTGGGTGCGTTCGGCCTCGGCCTTCGCGGTCCGGGCGGTGGAGCCGAGGTGGCCGAGTTGTTCGGCCAGGGCCGACATCCGGGCATCGGACTCGTGCAACCGGTCCAGGGCGGCGGCCACCCGTTCATCGATCTGCGCGACCTGCTCCCGGGCGCTGACGAGGGCGAACTTGGCCTGGTCGGCCCGCCGGTTGGCAGCCTCGACAGCGGCTGCGGTCTCGGTCGCCGCGGACTGGATCTCCAGCAGACTCTGGCCGTCTCCGCCGGAGCCGCCCCGCACATACCCCGGCCCGAAGACGTCACCGTCACTCGTCACGGCGGTGATCCCCTCACCCCGGGCGACCAGCGCGAGCGCGTGCGTGGCCTCGGGGACGATCGCGACCCGGTCGAGCAGGTCGTCCAGAGCGGGCTGCAGGTGGTCCGGTGCGGTGACCAGGTCCCTGGCCCACCGGGCCGAACCGTCGAGGGTGGGCCAGGTGGGGCGGTCGGTATGCGTGGGCGCACCCGAGACGAGCAGCCCCGCCTGACCGGCGTCGTCGGTCTTGAGCCGGACGAGGGCGTCGGCGGCGGACTCGAACGAGTCGGCAGCGATCGCCTCGGCCGCCCAGCCGAGGGCGGCGCCGACGGCGGCCTCGGAGCCGGGCTCGATGGTGAGCAGTTCGGCGACGGTGCCGCTGATGCCGGTGGCGGCCGCATCGAGGAGTGCAGCGGCGCCGTCCTTGCGGCGCAGTGAGAGGTGGAGGGCGTCGAGGCGGGCGGTCAGGGCGGTCTTCTCGCGCTCGGCGCTGCGCTCCTGCTCCTCGAGGTCGCGCACCTGTGCCTCGGCGGCCTCGAGTTCGGCTGCGGCGGCCTCGTAGGCGGAGTCGAGGCCGACCTCGCCCTCCTCGTCGTGGGCGACGTTTCCTTCGAGGACGGCGAACTGCTGCTCGGCCTCGGCGGCGCGGGCGATCGAGGCGTCGTAGACCTGCGTCAACCGGCCGATCTCGGCCTCCCCGGCCTCGATCCGGCTCTGCCGGGCGGCGACCTGGCCGGAGAGTTTGGCCAGCCCCTCGCGCCGGTCGGCGGCGGCCCGGGCCAGCGCCGCGATCCGCTTGCTCTCGGCGGCGAGTGCCTCCTCGGCCTCAGTGCGGGCGGTGATCGCGGCCCTCAACTCGGACTCGGCCTGGGCGACCTCGGCGAGCAGGGCCTTCTCCTGCTCACGGGCCTGAGCGGCCTGCTGGCGCAACTCCTCCGGGTCGCGGCCGGTCGTCGTCTCGTCGGCGTCGTCCTGGCTGAGCAGCCGGACCCGCTCGGCGGCGACGTTCGCCGTCGCATCGAGGCGGTCACAGATCGACTGGAGCCGCACATACCGCTCCTGGGAAGCGGCCAGTTCCGGGGAGGCGGCACGGGAGGCCTCGTCGAGGAGCCGCACCTGCTCGAGCCGCTCGGTCAGGGCCGCTTCGACCTCGGCCCGCTTCGCGAGCAGGGCCGACTCGTCGGCGGCCTCCTGCTCGAGGGTGGCCGTCAACTGGGCCAGGTCGTCGGCGAGGAGACGCAGGCGGGCATCGCGAACATCGGCCTGGATGAAGGCGGCCTTGCGGGCGGTCTCGGCCTGGCGGCCGAGGGGGCCGAGCTGGCGGCGGATCTCGGAGACGAGGTCGCTGACCCGGGTGAGGTTGCCCTCCATCGTCTCGAGCTTGCGCAGCGCCTTCTCCTTGCGCTTGCGGTGCTTGAGGACCCCGGCGGCCTCCTCGATGAAGCCGCGCCGCTCCTCCGGGGTGGAGCGCAGCACGGTGTCGAGCTGTCCCTGTCCGACGATGACGTGCATCTCGCGGCCGATGCCGGAGTCGGAGAGCAGCTCCTGGATGTCCAGGAGGCGACAGTGGGTGCCGTTGATCGCATACTCACTGCCGCCGGATCGGAACATGGTGCGACTGATCGTGACCTCGGTGTAGTCGATCGGCAGCGCCCCGTCGCTGTTGTCGATCGTCAGGGCCACCTCCGCCCGCCCCAGCGGTGCCCGCCCGGAGGTTCCGGCGAAGATGACGTCCTCCATCTTGCCGCCGCGCAGGCTCTTGGCCCCCTGCTCCCCCATGACCCAGGCGAGGGCGTCGACGACGTTGGACTTGCCGGAGCCGTTCGGGCCGACGATGCACGTGATGCCTGGCTCGAGGCGCAGTGTCGTCGCCGAGGCGAAGGACTTGAAGCCCTTGAGCGTCAGGGTCTTGACGTACATGCGGCCTTCTGTGGGTGGGGGGTCAGGGTGGCGTTGTGGGCGTGCGCGCGGGCACGAGATCGCGGTTCACTGTACCCCTGCCACGTGCGTGACTCCGGGACCTTCGAGGCGACGGTGTTGTCTGTGACAGGTGTGACTGGTGGGACTGTTGCCTTTCCCGCCACATGCGTTAAACGGGAACTTCAGTACGGAACCGAAGCGTGGTGAAGTTGCCGTTTCCCGCCACATGCGGGAAACGCAAAACCCCACCCGCCCAGCGCGTCAGCGATCCCGAGCGGCGACTGACGCGTCAGACCTCGCGGGAGGCGATGGCCTCGTGGTGGCGGATCACCTCGGCGATGATGAAGTTGAGGAACTTCTCGGCGAACTGCGGGTCGAGGCCGGCCTCGTCGGCGAGTGCTTTGAGCCGGACGATCTGACGTTCCTCACGGGCCGGGTCCGCCGGCGGCAGGCCCAGGTCGGCCTTGAGGACGCCCACCTGCTGGGTGGCCTTGAACCGTTCGGCGAGCAGATGGACGAGCGCGGCATCGATGTTGTCGATGCTCGTGCGCAGCCGGAGCAGCTCAGGAGGGGTCTGGGTCACGCCGCCATGGTAGGCAGTCCGCCGCGCCCCACGCCTGCGGCATCCACTGGGCGGATGGCTCCCTCGGCTCAGCGTTCGACGAAGCCGACGACACCGTCGCGCGGCTTCGCGAACAGTGGGGTCGAGACGCCGGTCACCCGCCCCGGTCGGTATGCCGTGCTCGGCTCCTCCTGCAGCAGTCGGATCAACTCGGCACAGGCTGATCGCGCACCTTGGGCGACGACCTCGACCCGCCCGTCGTCGGTGTTGCGGGCGTGTCCGACGAGTCCGAGTTCGAGGGCGCGGGCCCGGGTCCACCACCGGAAGCCGACTCCCTGCACCCGGCCGCGGACGAAGACCGTCATCCGGACCCGATCAGCCTCACCCGCTGCGTCACCCATGGCAGGCAGGGTATCTACCCGTCCAGTCCTCAACGAGTGAGTGAACCGGCGCTATGGCACCGGTTCACTCACACCGAGCGCACTGACCTCGTCCGCGGCCTCGGCTGGCACCGCGGGCAGGAGAACGAGGACCGGTTCATGAACTGCTCGCGCCGGATCGGCGACCCGCACCGCGCGCACGGGCGACCCTCCTGGCCATAGGCGTTGAGGGATCGGTCGAAGTACCCGGACTGCCCGTTGACGTTGACGTAGAGCGCATCGAAGCTCGTTCCGCCCTGCTCCAGCGCGGCCGCCATGACGTCGCGGGCGTGACCGAAGATCCGGTGCAGGGTCGGCTTGGTCAGACTCGAAGCGATCCGCTCCCCGTGCACGCCGGCCCGCCAGAGGGCCTCGTCGGCATAGATGTTGCCGATCCCGGACACGAGGCCCTGGTCGAGCAGGGCCCGCTTGATCGCCGAGTTGCGGGTCTTCATCCGCCGCACGACAGCATCCTGGTCATAGGCCGCCTCGAACGGGTCGGGGGCGATATGGGCGATGGTCAGGGGTATGCCGTCCGCACCGACGTCGGACCACGCGACTCCGCCGAAGGTGCGTTGGTCGACGAACCGCAACTCCGGCCCGGTGTCGGTGAAGCGGAACCGCGCGTGTTCGTGCCGGGCCGCGGGAGCGTCGGGGTCCTTGACGAGGAGTTGGCCGCTCATACCGAGGTGGATCAGCAGCGCCCCGCTGGGCGAGACGACCTCGGTCTCCGAGTCGGCGGCCGACTCAGGAACAGGAGCAGCCCCGGAACCCCCCTCGTCCCGGTGCAGCTCGAGCCACAGGTACTTGCCGCGGCGCCGGCCCGCGCTGATGCGCTGCCCGGCGAGGCGGTCGGCGAGGTCGGCCGGGCCGGGCAGGTGGCGGCGGGTGACGCGGTGACCGGTGAAGGTGACGTCGGCGATGGTGCGTCCGACGGCGTGGTCGGCGACCCCGCGGCGGACGACCTCGACCTCGGGGAGTTCAGGCATCCGGGTTCCTCAGCCGTCCGGGGTCGCCTCGACCCCGGGCGGTGGCCCGAGGTCCTCGATGGTGGCCGCGGCGGCCTGCATCTCGGCGTCCTTCTTGGTCCGACCGGTGCCGCTGCCGCGGGCGATCCCGTCGATGACGACGGTGGCGGCGAAGGTCTTGGCGTGCTCGGGGCCGTCGGATTCGACGACGTA
The DNA here is from genome assembly GCA_012838445.1 of Intrasporangiaceae bacterium. Lineage (GTDB taxonomy): Bacteria > Actinomycetota > Actinomycetes > Actinomycetales > Dermatophilaceae > F2B08. Next base: position 13,700 of record DUPF01000274.1, read on the forward strand.
GACCGGCGCTCCGAGCCCGTGTGCGGCGGCCGCCTCCTGGAGGCTGGTCTTCCAGTCCAGGCCGGCGCCGAGGGTGGCCGAGCGGCGCATGAGGGGGTCGAAGAGGGTGTGGATCAGTTCCCCGGCGGCGGGCATGCCGCCGGCGAGGTAGACGGCGCCGAGGGTGGCCTCCAGGGCGTCGGCGAGGATCGAGTCCTTGTCCCGCCCGCCGGTGGTCTCCTCACCGCGGCCGAGGAGGATGTAGTCACCGAGCCCGATCGTGCGGGCGACCCCGGCGAGTGCGCGGGAGTTGACGACGGCCGAGCGCAGCCGGGCCAGTTGTCCCTCGGGCAGGTCGGGGTGGTTCCGGAAGAGGGCGTCGGTGACGACGACACCGAGGACGGAGTCGCCGAGGAACTCGAGGCGCTCGTTGTTCGGGATCCCGCCGGCCTCGTAGGCGTAGGACCGGTGCGTCAACGCCAGGGGGAGCCCCTCGTCGAGGGCAGCACGGAACCGCGGCTCGGCGGTGGCCTGGCCGCACACCTCGATGAGGTATGCGGTCAGGTCACCGACGGGCCGCGGTGTCACGTCACTCGCGGGCGCGCCGGGCGCTCGTCGAGACACGCGGGTCTCAGCCCTGGTGCTCGGTGCGCTCTGCGGTCTCGTAGTGACGGCCGTTGTAGGTGCCGCACGACGGGCACGCGATGTGCGGCTGCTTGGCGGCCTTGCACTGCGGGCACGTCGTCAGCGTCGGCAGCTCGGCCTTCCAGTTCGCGCGACGCGAACGGGTGTTGGAGCGCGACATCTTCCGCTTCGGGACAGCCACGGCGGTTCCTCTTCTTTCAGTTCGCGTGCCGCCCGGTCGGGCGGCACGTGTCAGATGGTGCGGTCAGGTGGGCATGCAGTTGTCAGTCGCCATCATCGGTGGTGGAGGCCTCGGATGCCAAAGCAGCCAGGGCCGACCACCGCGGGTCGATGACGACGTGCTCATGGCCGGGGTCGTCCTCCATCCGCACGCCGCACTGGGCGCACAGACCGAGGCAGTCCTCCCGGCACACGGGCTGGAACGGCAGTGCGGGCACCACCGCGTCGCGGAGCACGGGCTCGAGGTCGATGAGGCCATCGACGATGACATGCTCCTCGGACTCCTCATCCCTGGCTCCCACCTCGCGGTGGTGCGCGGCGCGGTCGGCGTAGGCGAACAGCTCCTGGAAGCGGGTCTCGATGTCCAGCGAGACCGGATCCAGGCACCGCACGCAGGCGCCGACGGCGGTGGCGTTGACCGTGCCCGTCACGAGAACCCCCTCGACGACGGACTCCAGGCGTGCCTGCAGGGGCATCGGGTCGCCCTCGGGCACCGAGATGACGTCGGTGCCGAAGTCCGCCGGGGCGGGGAGGTCTCGCTCCACCTCGGCCATCGATCCGGGCCGACGACCGACGTCCTTGGTGTCGAGCATCCAGGGCAGGTGCGGTTCAGTACGGTTCATGGCATGAGGTGAGGTGAGTGGGAACAGTCCTTCGCCTGACGCGACACCGGCTCTGGTGAGCGGCAGGACGGAGGAGGCCGACCCACAAGCCTACCGCCCAGGTCGCACCGGCCCAAAACGCGTGCTTTCGACCGGCAGCGGCCCGCCCCTGCAGAAGGTATGCGGTGCTCGCCCCTCCCCGCACGGCTCAGTCGCGCAGGGCCTCCAGAGCCAGCCGCACATCCTCGGTGACCAGCCCGGAGACGTCACCGCCGAGGGAGACGACCTGTTTGATGAGCGAGGACGAGACCTGCGAGTAGCGGGGGTCGCCGGGGAGGAAGACCGTCTCGATACCGGTCAGATGCCGATTCATCAACGCCATCGGCTGCTCGTAGGCGTAGTCCGTCTCCCCGCGCAGACCCTTGACGATGAGGGTGGCCCCGATCTCCTTGGCGACGTCGACGAGGAGGCACCCCGCATACTCCTCGACGCGGACCCCGCTCAGGTGCCGGGTGGCGGAGCGGATGAACTCCATCCGCTGCTCCACCGGGAAGGTCCCCGCCTTGTCCGGGTTGTGCAGGATGGCGACGACGACCTCGTCGGCGAGTGCGCTGGAGCGCGCGATGACGTCCAGGTGACCGAGGGTCACCGGGTCATAGGAGCCGGGGCAGATCGCGATGCGGTGCATTCGCCCTAGCGTACTTGGCGCAGAGCGGGATTCATGGATCTCGATGCGGGCAGCGCGCTCAGTTCTCCTTGGCCGCGTCCTCGACCTCGTGGGCCCGCTCCTTGGCCTCGGCCTTGATCCGGTCGGCCTCCTCCCGGGCGGCGGCGGGCGCGATCGCGCCGTCGTCGACCGCTGTGGCCAGCAGTGCCCGCACCTGGGTGATCGACGCGCAGCCCTGGTCGAGCAGCCGGTTGCGGCCGGCGGCGAAGGCGGCGCCGAGCTCGGCGCGCACGGTGCCCGAGACCTCGGTGAGTGCGGGGTTGAGGATCGTCAGTTCCTCCTCGACGGAGTGGTGGGCGACGACGGCGGACAGCTTCTCGAGGGCATCGTCGTACTTCTGGGTGTCGGTCCCCTTCGCCTCGAGGAACTCGAGGAGCGCCTCGGTGATCTCCGCATGCTCCTCCTCGCCGTGCTCCTCCTCGTGCGAGCCGATGGCGTCCTTGCGCCGCAGCGTCGGATAGACGTGCTTCTCCTCGGCCTCGGCGTGCGCGACGAGGATCTCGGCGAGGGCCTGACGGGCGGCGGCGCGGTCGCGGTCGATGCGTCGACACTCACGCAGGAGGTCCTCGAAGAGGCGGTGGTCGGCGAGGATCAGTTCGACGACGTCGCCGGAGGTGGGTCGGGTGATGAAGGTGGAGTTGGCCATGCCACCATGCTTGCCGCTGTCCAAGGACGGCCCGGCGGTTCCGTCACGGAACGTGCTCGGCCACCCAGATCCGCGCCTCGCCGTAGCGGCGGTCCAGCACCGGCTCCAGGCCGGCCGGCCACCGCGGCTCGGGTGAGCGGACCGAGCGTTCGACGACGACGAGCGCCCCATCGGCGAGCCAGCCGTCGGCGAGGGCCGCGAGGTTGTCGGCCAGGGCCTCCTCGGTGAGGGGGTAGGGCGGATCGAGGAAGACCAGGTCGACGGGGCTCGCCTCCCCCCGCAGGTATGCGTCCACCGCCCGGGCCTGGACCCGCACCTCTCCCTCGGTCAGGTCCAGCTCGGCCAGTGAACGGCGCATCGCGCCGACGGCACCGCGGTCGTGGTCGACGAGGACGGCACCCGTCGCGCCCCGGCTGACCGCCTCGATGCCGAGCGCCCCCGACCCGGCATAGAGATCGAGCACCCGCGCCCCGTCGACCGCCCCGCGGGCGACGAGTGCGGAGAACAGAGCCTCGCGGGCCCGGTCGCTCGTGGGTCGGGTGCCGCTGCCCTTCGGCGCGTGGATCCGGCGGCCCCGCAGCCGGCCCGCGATGACCCGCGTCATCAGCCACGCTCCAGGAAGGCGGCCTTGTCCTCGCCGACGAGGGTGGCCAGGGCCTCGGCGAGGACGGGATGGTCGGCCAGGGTCGGGTCGGCCTCGACGAGGGCGACGGCGTCGGCGCGGGCGGCGACGATGATGTCCTCGTTCTCGATGACGCCGAGGTGTTGCAGGGAGGAACGCCGCCCGGACTGGGAGGCGCCGAGGACGTCACCCTCGCGCCGCTGCTGCAGGTCGAGGCGAGCCAGTTCGAAGCCGTCGGTGCTCGCAGCGACCGCGGCGAGTCGGTGCAGGGCGCTCTCGGCCTGCGAGGCGGTCATGAGCAGGCACAGCCCGGGCAGGCCGCCACGACCGACCCGGCCACGCAACTGGTGCAACTGGGAGATCCCGAAGCGGTCGGCGTCCATGATGACCATGACCGTGGCGTTGGCGACATCGACGCCGACCTCGATGACGGTGGTCGAGACGAGCACGTCGACCTCCCCTGCGGCGAAGGCCCGCATGACGGTGTCCTTCTCCTCCGGGGTCATCCGGCCGTGGAGCATCTCGATCCGGACCCCCGCCAGGGCCGGGTGTTCGCGCAGGAGGGCGTGCACCGCATACACACTCGATGTCGGGGTGGTGCTCTCCTCGTCGGGGACCGGCTCGGCCCCGTCGGTGTCGTCGAAGACCGTCCGCGGGTCGACCGGGTCACCGACCCGCTCCTCCGGGTCACCGATGCGGGGACAGACGACGTAGGCCTGACGGCCGCCGCTGACCTCCTCGGCGACCCGCTCCCAGGCGCGTTCCACCCAGGTCTGCTTCCAGGCGTGCACGACGTGGGTCGTGATCGCCGCCCGACCTGCGGGCAACTCGGTCAGGGTCGAGGTCTCCATGTCGCCGAACACGGTCATCGCGACCGTCCGCGGGATCGGCGTGGCCGTCATGACGAGAACATGCGGCGGGTGGGCTCCCTTGGCACGCAACGCATCCCGCTGCTCGACCCCGAACCGGTGCTGCTCGTCGACGACGACGAGGGCGAGGTCGAAGAAGTCCACCGTGTCCTGGATGAGCGCGTGGGTGCCGATGACGATCCCGGCCGTGCCGGTGGCGATGTCGGCCAGTACCTGCCGCCGGGCGGCGGCGCTCTGACTGCCGGTGAGGAGGACGACCTTCGTGCTGACGTCCGGGGCGGCCGAGACGCCGTCCTCGAAGGTGAGCATCCCGCCGGCCGCCAGGTCGCCCATCATCGTCGTGATGGAGCGGTGGTGCTGCTGGGCGAGCACCTCGGTCGGGGCGAGCAGCGCTGCCTGACCACCGGCATCGACGGCGGCGAGCATGGCCCGCAGCGCGACAACGGTCTTGCCGGAGCCGACCTCCCCCTGGAGGAGCCGGTGCATCGGGGTCTCACGCTGCACCTCCTCGGCGAGGGTCGCCGCCACGGCCTGCTGTCCGGCGGTGAGCCGGAACGGCAGCCGGGAATCGAACGCCGCGAGCAGTCCACCGTCGCGGGGGCGCCGGGCCAGGGTCCGGTCCCGGGCCTGTTCGGCCCGTCGCTGAGCGAGCGCGACCTGCAGGACGAAGGCCTCCTCGAAGGCCATCCGGTGGCGGGCCGCCTCGACGGCGGGCCAGTCCTTGGGTCGGTGCAGGGTCCGGTATGCATCGAGGCGGCTCATCAGAGCGTGTCGCCGGCGCACGGACTCCGGGATGGGGTCGGGCAGGTCCTCGATCTGGTCGAGGACGACCCGCACGGCGATGATGATCGAGGAGTTCCGCAGCCGCTCGACGTGGGTGTAGAGCGGGAGCAGGCCCGGTTCGTTCTCGTCCCGGTCCTCGGCGATGATCTCGTAGTCCGGGGCGGTCAGTTGCGGCTGCCGGTTGAAGGTCGTGACCTTGCCCATCCACACCGCGCGCACGCCGGGGGCGAAGGTCTCGGTCTTGCCGTAGTCACCGAAGAACGTCACCGGCAACGACGTGCGCCCGTCACTGATCGTGAGCTTGACGATCGCGTTCTTCCCGACCGGCCGGCGCTTGCGGTCCCGGGGCCGGACCTCGACCCGGGTGACCTCCCCGACCGCGACGAGGTGCTCCCCCTCCAAGGCATCGGACAGGTCCGACTCGTACGACGCATACCGGGTCGGGACCCAGGCGAGCAGGTCCCCGACGGTCTCGATCCCCCGCTGGGCCTTGAGCTTGCCCGCGGGGTAGGGCCCGATCAACGGCGCCAGGCGCGTCGACTCGGTGATCGATGGCATGGGGTCCACGGCCACTACGTAATCACATCACCGCACCCTGACAGAGCACCTCGGTCCGCTGACCGGCGTCGTCCTCATGTCGGACCGCATCGGTGGGTCGCGCGGCCGGATTTTGGGCTGTCCGCCGGTCTCGGCTACGCTAGTGCGGTTGCCTGGAGCGGCTGCGCCAGCCCCCGGCATACCGACCTGACCGGACAGCATCGTCCGGATGACCAGCAGTATTCGACCAAGGAGATCCACCGTGGCTGCCACCTGCGACGTTTGCGGCAAGGGCCCGGGCTTCGGCCACAACATCTCGCACTCGCACCGCCGGACCAAGCGGCGCTGGAACCCGAACATCCAGCGTGTCAAGGCCATGGTGGGCAAGGCGGGCAAGACCCCGAAGCGCCTCAACGTGTGCACCTCGTGCCTGAAGGCCGGCAAGGTCACCCGCTGACCTGAGCCCCCGGCATATCGACAGCCGATCACCCCACCGGGTGGTCGGCTGTCGCCGTTTCACCATCTGATCATTTCCCCACCTGATCCCCAACCCGCCACCTGGCTCCCCCGTGCCCCGCACCCCCACCGTGCCCCGCTCGGGAGTTCTGCGGCGCTATATCGCCGCAGCATCGGTGGACGACCTCCCCTCGGGCAGTGCGGCGCTCGGGAGTTCTGCGGCGCTTCGCGCGACCAGCGGCAATCTGCGCGGGCTGCGGCGGTTCGCCGATCCTGGGGCGGTGTGGGCAACCAGCGGCAATCTGCCCGGGCTGCGGCGGTCCGCGGATCCTGCGGCGCTATATCGCCGCAGGACTCCGGTGCCCCGCACGGGGTGGGAGGGGCGGGGGGTGTTGGAGGTGGTCAGCGGCGGAAGTGGTCCCAGCCGACCACCTCGACCGGCTCACCGTCGAGCGTGACGCCGGCGCCCTCGGTGACCCGCCCGATGATCCACCACGGGGCCTGCTCGGACCGCGGCACGCTCGCAGCATCGGGGAAGGTCGCGAGCAGCGAGTGCTCCTCTCCCCCACCGAGCACATGCCGCCAGGCCTGGTCCGCCGGCACGACGTCGGCGAGGACACCGACGAAGTCCGCCTCGAGCGCCGCCCTATCCAGGTCGATCCGGACGCCACTGGCCGTGGCCACGCGCCCGGCGTCGCGGACCAGCCCGTCGGACAGGTCGATCATCGCGCTCGCACCCGCGGCCGCCGCGACCGGTCCGGCCTCCCACGGGGGTCGCGGCGAGCGGTGGAACCAGCGCCACGAGTCCAGCTTCCGGTCCGCCATCGGTACCTCCGGACCGCGTTCGGGGTCGGGGTCGCCGGCCAGATAGGAGGCCAGGCCGGCATCCGACCAGCCGAGCGAACCGCATACGGCCACGATGTCCCCGGGCCGGGCACCCGAGCGGAGCACCGGCGAGCGGCCCTCCAACGAACCCCACATGGTCAACGACACCTGGAGCACACCGGGAGGCGCGGAGGACAGGTCTCCGCCGACGACCTCGACCCCGGCCGCTGCGCACCACTGCCCGAGGCCGGTCGCGAACGACTCGACCCAGTCGATCGAGGTCAGCGGATCGGCGGTGATCGTCAGCACCGCCCCAGTTGCGACCCCGCCCATCGCCGCGATGTCGGAGATGTTCTGCGCACCGAGTTTGACGGCGACATCGCCGGCCGAAGACCAGTCGTCGCGCCAGTCCCGGGCCCGGATCATCGAGTCGGTCGTGACGACCATCGGCTCGGGTGCCGTGACGACGGCCGCATCGTCACCCGGCCCGACGATCGCACCCCCTGGTCCACCGGGGTGCAGCAACGGCAGGATCCGGTCGAGGATCTCCTCCTCGCTCAGATCCTGGAGCAGCACCCGACTGCCCGGTTCGGCGCTCACAATCGTGCGTCCTCTCTTCGCGACCGGCTCACAGCACGGTAGCGTCTACTCACAGGCACCGGCGCCACGGCGACCGGAGCGCCGTTTGTCCATCGTCGCCATCACGCCGGAGGGATACATCATGGTCCAGGCCTACATCCTCATCCAGACCGAAGTCGGCAAGGCCGCGACGGTCGCCCGCGCCATCCGTGAGATCGAGGGCGTCGCGCTCGCCGAGGACCTCACCGGGCCCTACGACTGCATCGCCAAGGTCGAGGCCGACAACGTCGACGACCTCGGCAAACTCGTCATCGCCAAGATCCAGGACGTCGACGGGATCACCCGCACCCAGACGTGCATCGTCGTCAAACTCTGAGTCTCCTGCAGCGGATCACGCCGGTCGCCGTCGCGACCGCGCTGCTCCTGACGGGATGTTCGAGCACCGTCGAGGTCGCCGCCCCCGACGCCGCCGACCACCCCGCGTGCGCCGATGTCGCCTGGCCGGAGGAGATCAGCGGGCACGCCCGGGTCGGCACCACCCCTGAGGCTCCCTGGGTGGCGGCCTGGGGCGATCCGGCGATCATCGCCCGCTGCGGCCTGCCCGCGATGGAGCCGACGACGCTGGACTGTGTCGGGGTGGACGACATCGACTGGATCGTCAAGGAACTCGACGGCGGGACGGCGATGGTCACGTACAGCACCGACCCGGCCCTCGAAGTGCTCGTCCCGGACACCTACGGTCCCGGACCGCTCCTGCTGCCGGCGTTCACCGACATCGCCCGGTCCCTGCCCCAGACCGGGCAGGAGTGCACCTGAGCCCGTTGACGCCGCGGGTCAGCGCAGCCCCATCCCCCGTTCCATCGCCAAGGTGATGAGTTCGTCGATGAGGTCGGCATACTCGATGCCGGTCGCGGCCCACATCCGCGGATACATCGACGTCGGCGTGAATCCGGGCATCGTGTTGATCTCGTTGACGATGATCTCGCCGCCCTCGGTGTAGAAGAAGTCCACCCGGGCCAGACCCTCGCAACCGGCCGCGTCGAAGGCGAGCGCGGCATACTCCCTGATCTGCTCCGAGACCGAGTCGGGCACATCCGCCGGGGTCGTCAACTCGACATGGTCGGCCGGGGCGAGGTACTTGGCCTCGAAGTCGTAGAACTCGTGCCCCCGCAGGACTCGGCACTCCCCGACGACACTCGTGCGTGGCCGCGCCGCCCCACGCCCCTCGAGCACGCCGCACTCGATCTCGCGCCCGACGATGCCGGCCTCGACGATGACCTTCGGGTCGTGCTCGCGGGCCGTCTCGATCGCCGCCTGAAGTCCCTCGGGACCCTTGACCTTCGTGATCCCCATCGACGACCCGGCGCGGGCCGGCTTGACGAACACCGGCCAGTCCAGCGCCCCGACCGCATCCATGCAGGCCGCCGGGTCGCGGCGCCACTCCTTGTCGGTGATGACGACATAGGGCCCGAGCGGCAGACCCGCCCCGGCGAGGACGACCTTCATCAGGTGCTTGTCCATCATCGCCGCCGAGGCCGCCACCCCCGAGCCGACATAGCGGATGTCGGCCATCTCGAACAGGCCCTGGATCGTCCCGTCCTCCCCGAACGGACCGTGCAGGAGCGGGAAGACGACATCGACCTCACCCAGACTGCGCGGCACCTGGTCGGCCTCGATGACGAGCAGGGTCCGGTCGTCGGTGCTCGTCGGGACGAGGACGTGCGGGCCGCTGCCGTCGATCGCCGGGGTCTGCTGCGAGGAGAGTCGCAGCGGGGCCGGGTCGTCGGCGACCGTCACCCACCGTCCGTCGGCGGCGATCCCGATCGGCACCACCTCATAGCGGTCCCGGTCGATCGCAGTGAGGAAACTGGCGGCGGTCGAACACGAGACCGCGTGTTCGCTGGAGCGGCCGCCGAAGACGACGGCGACCCGGATCTTGCGCTCAGGCAGGTTCTCAGACATCGGATCGAGCCTAGCCGTTCTCCTACGCTGTCCCTGTGACCGACCACGCGACGAATCTCACCCTCCTGAGCCCCGCCACCCGGACCGTTGTCGCCGGACGCGAGCCACGCATACCCGGCGGGTCGGTCGGTTCCCCCCTCGTCCTCACCTCGACCTATCACGCCGACGGCGAGGTGGTGTATGCGCGGGCCGGCAACCCCACCTGGTCCGCCTTGGAGGAGGCGCTGGGTTCGCTGGAGGGCGGTGTCGCGACAGCGTTCGCCAGCGGGATGGCCGCCGCCGACGCAGTGCTCTCCCTCGTGCCGCTCGGGGGCACCGTCGTCGCCCCCGGTGGGGCGTACAACGGGGTCGTCGGCACGTTGCGGCAGCGGGCCGAACGGGGCGAGCTGGTGGTCCGGTTCGTCGACATCACCGACCCCGCGGCGGTCGGTGCCGCGTGTGCGGGTGCCGATCTGCTCTGGGTGGAGAGCCCGACGAACCCGCTCCTGCAGGTCGCGGACATCGCCGCGCTGACGGCGGCCGCTCACGAGGCCGGCGCTCTCGTCGCCTGTGACAACACGTTCGCCACCCCGATCCTGCAGCGACCGCTCGATGACGGTGTCGACGTCGTCGTGCACTCGGTGACGAAGTACCTGGCCGGGCACAGTGACGTCCTCCTCGGGGCGTGCGTGGCCCGGGACGACGACGTGACCGCGCGGTTGCGCCACCATCGGCTGCTGCGCGGCGCGATCCCCGGACCGCACGAGACCTGGCTGGCCCTGCGGGGTATGCGCACGCTCGCCCTGCGCGTCAAACGCGCCTCAGCGAACGCCGCCGACCTGGCGGCGCGGTTGGCGACACATCCGGGTGTCGAACGGGTCCGGTATCCCGGGTTCGGTGCCATGGTCTCGGTCGACATCGCCGGCGGCGACACCGAGGCCGGTGCAGCGGCGGCCGAACGGGTCTGTGCGGCAACGCAGTTGTGGGTGCACTCCACGAGTCTGGGCGGGGTGGAGAGCCAGCTGGAGCGGCGGCGTCGCCAGTCCCTCGAGCCGCAGAGCACGCCGGTCAACCTGATCCGGCTCTCGGTCGGCATCGAGGACGTCGAGGACCTGTGGCAGGACCTGTCCCGGGCGCTCGACGCGGCCCGACCGGCCGAGGACGGCTCCCCGGCCCGCTAGTGCCGGACCTCGCGTCCGCGCTCCCTGGCCATGAGCGCATACCCCATGGCGAGGACGTCCTGACCCTCGTTGACGACCTGGTTCACCTGCTCGATGATCGGCACGTCGACGTCGTGGTCGCGGGCGAGTTGGAGGATCGAGCCACACGACTTGACCCCCTCGGCGGTCTGTCGGGTGCGGGCCACGACCTCCGCGACGGTGAAGCCCTGGCCGAGCTGGACCCCGAAGGTGTGGTTGCGCGACAGCGGCGACATGCACGTCGCGATGAGGTCACCGACCCCGGCCAATCCCGCGAAGGTCATCGGGTCACCACCGAGGCGGACCCCGAGGCGGGTCGTCTCGGCCAGGCCCCGGGTGATGATCGAGGCCTTCGTGTTGTCGCCCATGCCGAGCCCCTCGGCGGCACCGACGGCGAGGGCGATGACGTTCTTCGTCGCGCCTCCGAGCTCGGCACCGATGACGTCCTCGGAGGTGTAGGGACGGAAGTACGACGTGTGGCACGCCTCGGCGACCCGGTCGGCGGTGTCGTGATCGATGCACGCGATGACCGAGGCGGCGGGTTGGCGGGCGACGATCTCCCGGGCCAGGTTGGGACCGCTGAGCACCGCGACCCGCTCCGGCTCGATGCCGCCGACCTCGGTGATGACCTCGCTCATCCGCTTCGTCGTGCCGAGCTCGACACCCTTCATCAGCGAGACGACCGCCGCATCCGCGGGGATCGCCGACCCCCACGTCGTCAGGTTGTCCCGCAGCGACTGGCTCGGCACGGCGAGGACGACGATCTCGGCACCGTCGCCGACCTCCGCCGGATCGGCCGCGGCGGTGATGCCCCGCGGCAGCGGAGTCCCCGGCAGATAGTCGGAGTTCATCCCTGCGTTGATCTGGTCGACCGAGGCCTGGCGGCGCCCCCACATCCGCACCGTGCAGCCGGCGTCGGCGAGGACACTGGCGAACGCGGTCCCCCAACTGCCGGTCCCGAACACTGCGACGCGGGTCATCGTCCGCTCTCCTCTCCGCTCCCCGGTGCCCTCCGGTGGGCCCGATCCCGGTCGAATCTACCGGTGCGGGGCAACCCGGCCGAGCGGGCGTCGAAGCGCACCGCGGGTGCCGACTCGCCCCGGATCACCTCGAGCTCACGGGTGATCGCGGCCATGATCCGCTCGGTGGCCTCCTTGAGGACGACGGTGGTGATCGGTGCGCCATACAGGTCGGCGAGGTCGACCGGTGGCCCGGCACGCACGTGCATCGTCTTGCGGGGGAAGAGTTTCGGCTTCTTGGCGTACGGCGCGAGGATCTCCTGCGCACCCCACTGCGCGACCGGGATGACCGGGCACCGCGTCTCCAGCGCCACCCGGGCCGCGCCGGTCTTGCCGGTCATCGGCCACAGGTCCGGGTCCCGGGTGATCGTCCCCTCCGGATAGATCGCGACGCACTTGCCCTCCCGCACCGCCGCGACCGCCGCCCGGAACGCCGTGGCCGCCTGCCCGCTCTCCCGATAGACGGGAATCTGCCCGGCCTTGTGCAGGATCCACCCGACGACCGGGACCCGGAACACCGACTCCTTGCCGAGGAAGTACGCCTCCCGACCGCTGTCGAAGGCGAAGTGGGCGAACGGCAGGGGGTCCGCATACGAGATGTGGTTCGGGCACAGCACGAAGCCGCCCTCCGCAGGGATGTGCTCGTGTCCGGACCAGTTGCGTCGGGTCATCGCCCGCAGCGTGGGTCGCACGAGTGTGGCGGCGAACCGGTAGGCGGGGATGAGCTTGCGCGGCTTGGGCACCGGACCTCCAAGTCTTGATTCGAACGGCAGGGGTATGCGACTCGCACCCCAGACTGTCATGCTGCGGCGGGACTGCGGGGCAGGTCCGCTGCAATGATGCTGCTCGTGTCTGCATCTGAGCGCGCGCCGCACCCGGGGTCGACCCGTTGGCGGATCGTCGTGCCGGTGCGCGGCGGACCGGTCGCCAAGACCCGGCTGACCCGCATCGAGGGCCGGGAGTTGTCCCCGTCGGAGCGGGTCGAACTCGCGCTGGCGATGGCGCTGGACACTGTCGCCGCCGCCCGGGACAGTGGTTGCGGCCCGGTCACGGTGCGCACCGCCGACCCGCGGACCGCGACTGTGTTCCGGCAGGAGGGGGTGGCCGTCAGCATGGACGGGGGTGGCGGACTCAACACCGAGATCGCTGCTGCCGCAACGGAGTCCGCCGCTGGGGATGGCATCACGTCGGGTGTGGTCGTCCTGCTCGGTGACCTGCCCGCGCTGCGGGCCGACGATGTCCGCGACGCCCTGGCCGAGGTCGTGTCGCTGGAGGCGAGTCACGCATACGTCCCGGACCGGGAGGGCACCGGCACCACCCTCGTCGCGGTCTGCCCGCCCGAGACTCCCCTGCCGCTGGCTTTCGGCCCCGGCTCGGCCCATCGGCACAGCGAGCTGGGGTTCGTCGCGGTCGGGGCGGCCCTGACCCGGCTGCGCTGCGACGTCGACACCCCGGACGGGTGGGAACGGGCCCTGGCCCTCGGACTCGGTCCGGCGAGCACCCGGGTGCGGGCCGCGCTGCTCGGGCCGGTGCGTCGCTAGGCTGTCGCCATGGCCCAGGGTTCGGTGCACACCTTCGATCCGGAGACCGGTGCCGGCTCGGTGCTGCTCGACGACGGCATCGAGGTGGCGTTCTCCGCTGCCGCGTTCGAGGCGGGCGGGTTGCGGCTGCTGCGACCCGGGCAGCGACTCAGCCTCGACATCGACGAGTCCGGCACGATCACCCGGGTGTTCATCCGCGGCATCGGAGCCGGCGAGACGATCCGCTGACCGGGGTCGACGAGCCCCGAACGACACAGCAGTGGGCCCACCCCGGGCGGGGTGGGCCCACTGCTCGTTGTGCCGCGGCCGGTGGCCGGGGCTACTTCTTCGTGGCGCGCTTGGCCGTGGCTTTCTTGGCGGTGGCCTTCTTCGCCGCGGTCTTCTTGGCCGTGGTCTTCTTCGCCGCCGCCTTCTTGGCGGTCGTCTTCTTCGCGGCCGCCTTCTTCCCCGCGGTCACGGTACCGGCCGAGGCGCGCACCCCGACGACGCCGCTCTTGGGCATCTTGCTCGGCGCGGCGACGTACTCCTTGAACTGGGTGCCGGGCCGGAACTTCGGCACCGCGGTCTTGCGGATGCGCACGGTCTCCCCCGTGCGCGGGTTGCGGCCGGTGCGGGCGGCGCGGGCCACCTTCTCGAAGGTGCCGAACCCGGTGATCCCCACCGAGCCTCCCTTGGCGACCTCTCGGATGATCGTGTCGACGACGGCCTCGAGTGCGTCCGTGGCGGCCTTCCGGCTGCCGAGCTTTGCCTCGAGTGCCTTGAGCAGTTCGCTCTTGTTCACTTCGGATCTCCATCCATCGATTGCCGACGGAGGTCGGCGGCGGTCAAGCCCACGGTCTGCAGGCCCTCAGCACGACGGTATGCGCCACGCGCCGCGCATGCCAGCATCGCCGCGTCGCGATTCCGGGCAAACTTGTTGTCTGGCAACAGGACTCGGCTCTCCGACGTGGAATCACATGCGCACCATGCGTCACAGCACCGGTGGCACCGACTCCCTTACCGATATGTCCATCCCGCGAATATCACACTGGATCAACAGTTTTCGCTGCTCTATGAGCAGGAATGCAACTCGAGCAGATCCGGAATACCCGGACCTGGGCAGGATCGATCCAGCAGGCCGAAAGGCCGGGATGACCGTTCACCGATTACCCCGAAATCAGCGTGAATCATCGGCGTGTCGCGTCAGCGACACGCTCGCGCCGTCGGGCCGTGACCCGCTCCCCAGTGGCGTTCAGGCCTCGACGGTCGTCGGCAGGAAACCCGCCCGAGTGCCCTCGAACTCGGTGATGTCGTTCTCGTGCCGCAGCGTCAGCCCGATGTCGTCGAGCCCCTCGAGCAGTCGCCAGCGCACATAGTCGTCGACCTGGAAGCCACAGACGATCTCACCGGCGGTGATCGTGCGGGACTCCAGGTCCACCGTCACCGCGGCGCCGGGGTTGTTCTCGAGGTACTTCCACAGCAGTTCGACATCGTCCTGGGTCACCTGGGCGGTGAGCAGTCCCTGCTTGCCGCTGTTGCCCCGGAAGATGTCGGCGAACCGGGAGGAGATGACGACCCGGAAGCCGTAGTTCATCAGGGCCCAGACGGCGTGTTCACGCGAACTGCCCGTCCCGAAGTCCGGGCCTGCGACGAGGACCGAGCCGGCCGCATACTCCTGCTGGTTGAGGATGAAGGACTCATCCTTGCGCCAGGCCGCGAACAGGCCGTCCTCGAACCCGTCGCGGGTGACCCGCTTGAGATAGACGGCCGGGATGATCTGGTCGGTGTCGACGTTGCTGCGGCGCAGCGGGACACCGATGCCGGTGTGCGTGGTGAACTTCTCCATCACTGACTCCTTCAGGCGTCCAGGTCGGCGGG
Organism: Intrasporangiaceae bacterium; assembly: GCA_012838445.1. Taxonomy (GTDB): domain Bacteria; phylum Actinomycetota; class Actinomycetes; order Actinomycetales; family Dermatophilaceae; genus F2B08. The sequence goes on from DUPF01000274.1 coordinate 28,746, forward strand.
GCTCGACAGGGTGCCGCGCACCGCGGTCGCGGCGGCGACGAGGGGGCTGACCAGATGGGTGCGTCCGCCCTTGCCCTGGCGGCCCTCGAAATTGCGGTTCGAGGTGGAGGCGCTGCGCTCCCCCGGTGCGAGCTGGTCGGGGTTCATGCCCAGGCACATCGAGCAGCCGGGCAAGCGCCACTCCGCACCGGCATCGGTGAAGACGGCGTCCAGACCCTCCGACTCGGCCTGCAGCCGCACCCGAGCCGAGCCGGGGACGACGAGCATCCGCACCCCGTCGGCCACCTGGCGGCCCTTGATGACCTCGGCCGCGGCCCGCAGGTCCTCGATCCGGCCGTTGGTGCATGAGCCGACGAAGACGGTGTCGACGGCGATCTCCTTGAACGGCGTGCCCGGTGTCAGACCCATGTACTCCAGGGCCCGCTCGGCGGCGACCCGCTCGTTGTCATCACCCATCCGGGCCGGGTCCGGGACCGCCTCGCCGAGGGGTGCGCCCTGGCCCGGGTTGGTGCCCCAGGTGATGAAGGGGGTGAGGGTGTCGGCGTCGATGGTCACCTCGGCGTCGAAACTCGCCCCGTCGTCGGTGCGCAGGGTCTGCCAGTAGGCGACCGCGGCGTCCCAGTCCGCCCCGGTCGGGGCGTGCTCGCGGCCCTTGATGTAGTCGAAGGTCGTCTGGTCGGGGGCGATCATGCCCGCGCGGGCGCCGGCCTCGATCGACATGTTGCAGATCGTCATCCGGGCCTCCATCGACAACGCCTCGATGGCCGGGCCCCGGTATTCGAGGACGTAGCCCTGTCCGCCGCCGGTGCCGATCTTGGCGATGACGGCCAGGACGATGTCCTTGGCGGTCACCCCGGGCTGGAGTGAGCCGGTGACGTTGACGGCCATCGTCTTGAACGGGGCCAGCGGCAGGGTCTGGGTGGCCAGGACATGCTCGACCTCGGAGGTGCCGATGCCGAAGGCGAGCGCCCCGAACGCGCCGTGCGTGGAGGTGTGGCTGTCGCCGCAGACGATCGTCATGCCGGGCTGGGTCAGCCCGCGCTGCGGACCGACGACGTGGACGATGCCCTGCTCGACGTGCCCCATGGGGAACAGTCGGACGCCGAACTCCTCGCAGTTGCGCCGCAGCGTCTCGACCTGGGTGCGGCTCGTGACGTCGGTGATCGGGCCCGGGGTGGTCGGGACGTTGTGGTCCTCGGTGGCCAGGGTCAGGTCGGGCCGACGGACGGTCCGGCCGGAGATCCGCAGTCCGTCGAAGGCCTGCGGGCTGGTCACCTCGTGGAGCAGGTGCAGGTCGATGTAGAGCAGGTCGGGCTCCCCGTCCGCCCGACGCACGACGTGTGCGTCCCACACCTTCTCGGCCAGTGTCTGAGCCATCGGGTTGTCGACCTTTCTCGCCTCGATCACAGCGGGCGCCGAAGTGTTGGGGTATGCGGCGCGCACCGTCGGTGCGGCCCTCACCTGCGAGGTTGTCACGGCCTCCGCGGCCGCGGATTTGCGTCTCAGGTCATGAGACGGCAATATCATTACATGGACAACTCGAGTGGTGTGGGCGTCCTCGACAAGGCCGCCATCGTTCTCAGCGCACTGGAAGCCGGCCCGTCGACGCTCGCCCAGTTGGTGACGGCGACCGGACTGGCCCGTCCCACCGCCCATCGTCTCGCCGTGGCGCTCGAGTATCACCGTCTCGTCGCCCGCGATCTGCAGGGCCGGTTCATCCTCGGGCCACGGATGGGTGAGCTCGCCGCCGCCGCCGGTGAGGACAAGCTGCTCGCCGCGGCCGGACCGGTCCTCGGGGCCCTCCGCGACCACACGAACGAGAGCGCCCAACTGTTCCGCCGCCAGGGCGACCACCGCATCTGTGTCTCCGCGGCCGAACGGCCCGTCGGGCTGCGCGACTCGATCCCGATCGGGGCGACCCTGACGATGCTCGCCGGCTCGGCCGCCCAGGTCCTGCTCGCCTGGGAGGAGCCGGACCGGCTGCACCGCGGCCTGCAGGGTGCGGCGTTCACGGCGACGACCCTGTCCGGGGTCCGCCGCCGCGGGTGGGCCCAGAGCGTCGGTGAGCGTGAGCTCGGTGTCGCGTCGGTCTCGGCCCCGGTGCGTTCCCCCAGTGGGCGGGTCATCGCCGCCGTGTCGATCTCCGGCCCGATCGAGCGACTCTCCCGCCAACCCGGCCGGCTGCACGCGGCCACGGTCATCGCCGGGGCCAACAAACTCACCGAGGTCCTCGCCCGCCATGCCGCCCAGCAGGAGGCCCAGCGCGCCGGCGAGGGCTGAGCCGGGCGCTGGTGACCTGCCGTGGCGACGACCACGTCCCCACTCTTCGACGAGGGTGCGTTCACCGACGCCCTCTCCTCCGGTGACCTCGCCCGCGCCCAGGCGTTCGCGGAGCAGGCCGGCACCTCGGATCTGGTCAGCCTGCTCGGCCGGCGCCCCTCGTACCAGCAGGCGGTGCTGTTCCGCCTGCTGACCAAGGATCGGGCGCTCGAGGTCTTCGAGAACCTCGACGCCGGCACCCAGGCCCGCCTCGTCTCCCGTCTCCAGGATGACGAGGTCGCCTCGGTCTTCACCGAGCTCGACCCCGACGACCGGGTCGGCCTGCTCGACGAACTGCCCGCGAAGATCACCAAACGGCTCATGCACGGGCTCTCCCCCGCCGAGCGGGAGTTGACCTCGGTCGTCCTCGGATACCCCGACGGGTCGGTCGGGCGCCGGATGAGCCCGGAGGTCGTCGCGATCCGGGAGGACACCACGGTCGGTGCGGCGTTGACCCGGGTCCGGAGCATGCTCGACGAGGTCGAGACGATCTATACGCTCCCTGTCGTCGACGACCACCGCCGCGTCGTCGGCGTCGTCGGACTGCGCGATCTGTTGCGGGCCGACCCGGGCACCGTCGTCGGCGAGTTGGCCCGAGCAGCCGATCTGGCATACGCAACCGAACCGGCCGAGGTCGCGGCCCGCCGGTGTGCGAGCACCAAGCGGCTCGCCCTGCCGGTCGTGGACTCCGAGCAGCGCCTCGTCGGCATCCTCACCGTCGACGACGCCCTCGCCGTCCTCGAGGCGGCCGAGTCCGAGGACCAGGCCCGCCAGGGTGGTGCCGAGCCGCTGCGTTCGCCGTACCTGTCGACGCCGGTGTGGTCGATCGTGCGTTCCCGGGTCGTGTGGCTCCTCGTGCTCGCCGTCGGCGCGACCCTGACCGTCCAGGTGCTGGAACGCTTCGAGGCCACGCTCTCGCAGATGGTCGTGCTGTCGGTGTTCATCCCGCTGCTCATCGGCACCGGCGGCAACACCGGCAACCAGGCGGCGACGACGGTGACCCGGGCCCTCGCCCTCGGTGACGTGCGCCCCAGGGACGTGCTGCGCATCATGGGGCGGGAGGCGCTCGTCGGTCTGAGCCTCGGCCTGATCCTCGGCGGCCTCGCGTTCGCCATCGTCAGCCTCGTCTACACGGTCGCGATGGGTGAGGTCATCGGGCTGACCATGCTCCTCATGTGCACCCTCGCCGCCGTCGCCGGCGGGGTCATCCCCCTCATCGCCCGGCTCCTGCACGCCGATCCAGCCGTGTTCTCCAACCCGTTCATCAGCACCCTGATCGACGCCACCGGCCTGATCATCTACTTCCTCATCGCCAAGGCACTCCTCGGCCTCTAGCCCCACCCCCACCTCGCCCCCCCGCCCCAGTCGACGGATGGTTTCGGCACCGCTTTTCGCCCAAAACCGGGCCCACAACCATCCCTCAACGAGGCCCGGCGGGCCGGTCGGCCTCACCAGTCGGCGACTGGCTCTCGGAGCGGTCGATTCAGTGCGGCCCCGAATCGCCTGATCAGGGCACTGCAACCCTTCGCTGTGTTCACGTCCTTGCTGTAGATCTCGATGAGCGCCCATCCGGCGTCCTCGAGGAGCAGTCGCTGGTCGTTGTCGGTCACTCTCGCGCGCTCCTGCTCGTGAGTCGGGCCGTTGTAGGCGCCGATCAACCGCTGCTTGCGCCAGACCAGGTCCCCGATGGTGATGATTGTCGAACGCCCATCACGCACGGTGGCATTGAGGAGTGGCTCGGGGATGTTCCCGCCGACAATGACGAGCCGACTTCGCGTCTCCATCGGCGACCAGACTCGTGCCCGGATCAACGGCAGTGCGGCGACGGCCATCGCCTTGCCTCGGAATCGTCCTCGGGCAAGCAGCCTCTCACGCAGTATGCGAATGCCTGCGTTCACGGGATCGGTCCACCAGAGTTCGGACTCGGGTTCGACCTGAGGGTGGGGTTCCGGCACGTCGAATCTCGGTTTGCCGAGTTCGTCGACCACCGGCCTGGTCCGGACGAGGAGTTCCACAGCGGCATCTCCGATGAGAACCGCGTCGGTCACGGAGAGCCTCCTGTAGTACTTCTCGATGATGTCCAGCCACGTGTCCGCGATGCTCGTCAGCTGCACTCCGTCAACGACCTGGATCACCCGACGTTCGAGGCCGCGATGCGACTGACAGCCGCGCCGCTCGATCGGGGCCTTGTTCGTCCCTCGCATGATCTCGATGGGGGTTTCTCGCCCCAAGGTCCACGGGATCGCCAAGCCCCACATGTGTGCAGCCGTCAGATGGGAGAAGGCGACATCCTCGGGCAGGACGAGATCGAAGGCGGTGACGCGGTCAGCCACACCAAGGAGCGGCTGGTGACTTCGCACCCCGCGCGTGGGGATCGTGAGTTTGCCACCACCGAGTTGGCGCTTCGAAACCCCGCGGGCCTTCGCGTCGGCAACCTTGAAGGCGTGGTGCGCGAATGACGACGGTAGTCGACCGGGCCTGACCACAGGTCCGGAGCCAGACGGCGGCGACGGGATGATCGGTGGCTGATGCTGGTGCATCTGCCCATCGTGGCCCGAGCGATTGACTTGCCTCGGACGTTATCCACAATCCCCCTCCCCACCCCCAGTCGAGGGATGGTTTCGGCACCGCTTTTCGCCCGAAACCGGGCCCAAAACCATCCCTCAACTGTCCCGCCGGGGTTGAGGTCACGGCCGCAGGAACGGCGAAGGCCCACCTGGACATCCAGGTGGGCCTTCGGCACGGCGTAGCCCCGACGGGATTCGAACCCGCGCTACCGCCTTGAGAGGGCGGCGTGCTAGGCCACTACACAACGGGGCCGTGACAC
>DUPF01000275.1 GCA_012838445.1 Intrasporangiaceae bacterium
ACAACCACCACCGCCGGCACTCCTCGCTCGGCTACCTAACCCCAGCCGAGTACGCTCGGCAGTGCACCCATCAAATGGAAACCGACGACTCACAGAACGTCCGGACCGAATGAAGGGGGCGGCTCACCTCCACTTCAGCCCCCGGCGACGCGCACCAGATTCTCCCCGAGGTGCCGGTGCGCCTGCCGCCAGTACTCGACTGGCACAGCCCAGACAGGCTCGTGGCTCCCGGAGCGGTGATCAATCTCGACCGGCTCGGCCAGCAGCCAGAGACCACTTCCGTCAGGATCACGAGGAGCCGGGAGACACAACTCCAGGCCATCTCGTCTTGGTGCGGGTAACCAGTGCTCAGCGAGGAGCCGACAGATCTCCTGCTCGGTAAGCAGCACATTCACGGTAGTCCTCCCATTTCAGCACCCGCTCAAGCAAGCCACAGGGCTGGGTGCTGCCTAAGCTAACGGGCAGGTCCGACAGAAGGATGACGCGTGAGCAAGAGTGACCGGATGCCTCCCGGACTTCGGGACGAGATCATCACGGAAGACCTCGCCGCGTCCCTCGCCCTCATCAAGGGCGACCTGGTCGACGTCTCCAGACTCGAATGGAGCGCAGCAGTCGAGCGACTAGGACGGCACCTGCTGCGTGTTGCTCGTCGCATGCGTCACCCGTCGAGTGACGAAGCGCTGACCTCGGCCGCTGAGACCGTCAACGAGGCGATCGATGCCCTCGGCAAAGAGTTCGCGATTGACCGCGTGGTCACTCCTGTCCAGATCCTTCGCGGCGTGCGCAGCGAAACCGGCCTCGCTACATCCCTTCCCGACCACCCTGCCATTCCGCTCAGCGCCAGCGAACTCATGGTCAACGGTGCCGGCGAACCATCGCTCGGCTCAGTGCTCCAGCAGGAACTGCGGTGCGCAGACGAGGTCGACCTCATCTGCGCCTTCGTGGGCTACAAAGGAATCGAGGCCCTTCGTGACCAGCTCCGCGCCCTTGTCGCGCGAGGCGGTCGCGTCCGCGTCATCACATCGACCTATCTCGGTTCGACCAGCGCCAAAGCTCTCGATGACCTCGTCGACCTCGGGGCCGAGGTCCGGGTCAACTATCAGGGCATGGCGACGAAGCTGCACGCCAAGGCCTGGTTGTTCCGACGTCCTGGCGAGCTCGACACAGCTTTCATCGGTTCATCGAATCTCTCTGAGGCTGCTCTCTACACCGGTCTGGAATGGAACGTCCGCCTCGCCCGCGCCGACGCACCGGCAGTCTTTACTCGGATCCAGCAGGTGTTCGACACCTATTGGAACACCCCCGTCTACGAGCCGTACGGCCTCAACGACCGCGACCGACTCGAGGCTGCCCTCGCCGAGGCCAAGGGGTACGCTGCCGACGGCTTCAATCGACGAGCGCAGCGGGAGATCGGCAAGCTGAATCGACAGCTCGAAGCCGCCTATGCTCGGCTTGAGATCCGGCCGAAACCGCACCAGCAGCGCGTCCTCGACACCTTGGCGACCCGGCGCACGGAATTCGACGAGCGCCAGCATCTGCTCGTGGCCGCGACCGGAACCGGCAAGACGGTGATCGCGGCGTTGGATTACGCGCGATTGTGCGAGCCAGGCAAGCCCCGTCCCACCCTGCTCTTCGTCGCCCACCGGGAGCGAATCCTCGAACAGGCACGCGAGATGTTCCGTCAAGTCCTCAAGGATCCGGATTTCGGTGAGCTCCTCAGCGGTTCCTCCGGCCCGATCACCCGTGATTCACACGTCTTCGCCATGGTCCAGACCCTGCACCGACGGCTAGGGCAGGTCGAGCCCGGGGCCTACCAGGTCATGTATGTCGACGAAGCGCACCACTCGGCTGCTGCGTCCTGGGAGGCGGTGATCCAGCACTTCGTGCCGCGAGAACTCGTCGGCCTCACCGCCACTCCCGAGCGGACCGACGGACAAGACATCTCCGCATTCTTCGGTGGTCGATACACCACGGAACTGCGCCTCTGGGAGGCTGTCGACGACCAGCTGCTCGCGCCTTTCGAGTACGTCGGGGTCGACGACGGCACCGATCTGAGACATCTCGCCTGGCACGCCGGTGATTATGCCGTCGAGGCATTGTCCGACCTCTACACCGGCGACCATGTCCGGGTCCGCCACATTTACGACGCTGTCACGCGATGGGTGGAGCATCCCCACCAAATGAAGGCGCTCGGCTTCTGCGTCACTGTCGCGCACGCCCAGTTCATGACAAAGCAGTTCACCAGACTCGGACTCCAAGCGGAATACCTGGAGGGCAACCACGGCCAGGCATACCGGGACGCCGTCCTGGCACGACTCAGCGCCGGTGAACTCCAGGTCGTGTTCAGTGTTGACGTCCTTGGTGAAGGGATCGACGTCCCCGATGTCGACACCCTATTGCTGTGTCGACCGACCCAGAGTCCGGTCCTCTTCGCCCAGCAGCTCGGCCGTGGCCTGCGGCTCAGCCCAGGCAAAACCTCCTGTGTCGTGCTGGACTTCATCGGTCAGCACCGAGCGGAGTACCGCTTCGAGCAGCGTTACGAAGCGCTCATCGATGGCCGTCACGGAAGCATACGGAGCCAGGCCGAGGCCGGGTTCCCCTTCCTGCCCGCGGGATGCTCACTCACGCTCGAACGCGTCGCCCGTGAACGCGTTCTTGCTGCCCTCAAGGCCGTCGCAGTCCGCGGCGGAACAACCGCGCTCCTCAAGGATCTCGACGCCAAGGCGTATTCCTCTCTCGAGTCCTTCCTGCATGGCACCGATCGCTCGGTGGAACAGTTCTATGCCGCCGACAGCCGGAGGATGTCATGGACTCGCCTGCGGCGGTTGGCGAGTCAACCTGGTGCGCCCGCACCCCGGACCGATGCCATGTTGACGGACGAGGAAGCCGGTCTGCTCCGTCGAATCGGTTTCCTGCAGCATGTCTCAGACGGGCTGCGAGTCAATCAGTGGTTCGACTGGATGACCGCTGATGATCCGGTGAACGCCGCCGAGCTGTCACTGGTCGAGCAACGTCTCGCGCTGCAACTCATGCACACACTGCTCCTGCAGCCGTCGACCCTGCAGGAAGGCTTCGATGTCCTGCACCGTCAGCCTGCGGTGCGCGCCGAGATTGCCGAACTGCTCACGATCGTGCGCTCCGAGTTGGAGGTCGCTCCGGTGCCCATCTTGGGGTTGAGTGATGTTCCGCTCATGGCCCACGCTCGGTACACCAGGGCGGAAGTGTTCGCAGCATTGGGTGTCAGCAGACCGGACAAGCCGAAGCAACACCGCGAAGGTGTCTACTTCGTGCAGGGTGCGCGCATCCAGCTGATGTTCGTCACCCTGAACAAGAGCAGTAGTCAGTTCTCCTCGACCACCCAGTACCGCGATCACGCTCTCACGACCGACCTCTTCCACTGGGAGTCGCCGAACAACTGGCGGCAGAGCTCACCGGCCATGCAACGGGCGATCGGGCAAGGCGTTGATGGAGCGGTGCACCGACTCCTCTTTGTCCGAGAGAAGAGCACGGGAGCAGTCGAGAGTACGTTCCGTTGCTTCGGCCTCGTCGACCTCCACGGCGACCTCGAGGGAGATCGCCCGGTTGCGATGACGTGGCGGCTGCGCACCCCGCTCCCCGCAGCAGTCTTCGAGGCATCCCTGCTGGTGGCCGCGGGATAGAGCCGCAGCGTGAGCAAGAAGAGCGGTGACGGCGACCGACGTTGATTGGTTCACGCCTGCCTTTATGCACCGACTGGCGTTCGTCCGCGTACCTGATTGTTCGGAGTGATGAACGAGAAACATGAAAGCCTCCGAGGGGTGCGTTTTCGCACTTCAGAGGGGGTTTTGTCTGGTGGAGCCTAGGGGACTCGAACCCCTAACCCCCTGCTTGCAAACTGCCCCGAAATATGCGAAACTTGTTGTGTATCAAGGGGATTCGAGGGACAGGTATAGACAGAATGGCCCATCAGATGACATTCTTTCCCCCACCAGTCCCCCACAGGGACTCCCGATGCTAACGCAGCAAGGGGATAGAAACGGAGGTCCAGATGGCTAGGCGACGAGGATTTGGAGAGGTCGAGCGACGGGTTGCCGCGACAGGCAAGGTGAGCTACCGCGCCCGCTACGCGATGCCGGACGGCACCCGTCACTCGCGCACGTTCTGGACGAAGATGGACGCCGAGGCGTGGCTTGCGGCGGAGCGGTGGCTCATCGACCGGGACGAGTGGACGCCACCGACTATGCGCAAGGCGGCGGAGGAGAAACGCCGGCGCGAGGCGGAGTTCAACACTGTCGGCGGCTACGCCGAGCGTTTCCTCGCCGAGCGCGGTCTGCGGGCCACGACGGTCAGGGCCTACCGGATCCTGCTGAGGACCCGGATCCTGCCCTGGTTCGCCGACATGCCGCTGGTCGACGTGACGCTCTCGGAGATCAAGCGGTAGCGCGCCTCGATGGACTCGCAGACCGAGTCGAGCAACGCTGCGGCGTACCGGCTGCTGCGCGCGATCCTTGTCGCGGCCGAGGAGGAGGAGCTGATCTTCCGCGCGCCGCCGAAGATCCGCGGGGCCGGCTCGGCGCCGGTTACGCGGGTCGTCAGTCCGGCAACGCTCGAGGAGATCAGCACCATCGTCGACGCCATGCCGCAGCGGCTGCGGCTGTTCGTCGTGCTCGCGGCGTTCGTCGGGCTGCGCGAGGGGGAGCTGCTCGAGCTGCGGCGCTCGGATATCGACGGCATCGCGGGGCGGGTCTCGGTCTCGCGCAAGGTCGACAAGGAACCCCTTCCCGGTGCCTCGAACCCGTGTCCGAACTGTGGCCGGGGGATCGGCCCGCCGAAGACGAGGAGTGGCACCCGGGTCGTGCACGTCCCGCCACCGTTCCTCCCGATGCTCCAGCGTCACCTGCTCGAGTACGCCGCTCCCGGTGGGGAAGGCCTGCTCTTCCCGGGGGACCGGACCGACCACATGAGTACGCGCTTCCTCATGGACCGGTTCCGCGAGGCGCGCAATGCCGCCGACCGGCCGGACCTGACGATCCACCACCTCCGGCACACGGCGCTGACGATCGCCGGCCAGCACGGCGCGACCGCCGCGGAGCTGCAGGCCCGCGCCGGCCACGCCTCTCAGGCGGCGATGGCGATCTACCAGCACGCCACCCTGGACAGGGACAAGCTCCTCGCCGATCAGATCGGCGCCACCTACGAGGCGTGGGTCGAGGGGCGGTCGACGTCCTGACTCGTCGCCGTGTGACCGTGCCACCGCGTGTGGCACGGTCAGCGGAGGAGGTGCCAGTTGGCCGAGGGGATGCGTTTGCCGACGTTCTCGAGGTCGTCGGCCTTGACGCGCAGGCTCTTCGGCCCGACGCGGTAGCCGGCGATGATGCCGTCGGCGATGAGCCTCCGCACGGTCTTCTCAGACACCGACAGGCACTCGGCAGCCTGACGGAGGCTGACATAGATGGCGCGGGTGGTGGGTTGCTCGCTCATGGGTTGGTCCTCCTGGGCTCGGTGGTCGCGGATCGAAGGAATCGGCGGGCCTCGCCGACGGTGATGTAGAGCCGGCCGACGCCGTTGATACGGGTCCAGCGCGGACCGACTCCTCGGCGACGCCAGTCGCGCACGGTGCGCTGCGGCGTGCGGATGACCGAGCAGAACTCCTCGAAGTGCAGGAGCGCGTCGTCACTCCAGTCAGTAGGGATCTCGATGGGTCTCACGGGTTCCTCCTGTTCGGTGCTGTACTCCATACGCATCTCGCGACGCCGTGAGGAGTCACATGGACGGAGTTGAACCCCACCCCAGCGGGTTCGCCCTCAGCTCGTCCGATGCGCTACCTCCTAAAGCCAGATCGGACGTCCTGAGGGTTCACCGACCAAGCTGCAGATCCCAATCGGCCCCCGGACTCTTCCCCTAATGCGTTCGACTCCGTTCTGAGAGTCAAGGTGGCCTCCAGCCCGCGGTTGGAGGATCGTCGCGGAATCCACGCATCGACCCTCATGCCGGGCAAGTTGAGAGCCACTGCCCACAGACTCGGGCACCGAGGCGCCGTTGAGCTGGCTGCTGAGCGAGCGACGTTGGGGGGCGGGAGCCGCGTGCAAGCCACCCGCGGTGTGCGCACCAGGCAGGCCCAGCCCTCGACGAACCCAGCACGCAGGGCCTGGTTGAACGAGGCGAACCCAGAACCGCCCTCGTGAACGTCAACATCGACCACGTCGATGCCACCAAGAACGCCGGTCGGGACGCCGATATTGGCGTCAGGGCGGCGATCCCACCACGCCGTAACGATGCCCGGGTCGATGCTGGCGTCCTGGAAGCCGTGGACCGTCAGCGGACGCTTGCCGCCTGGGACGCAGGGAAAGACAGGCACACCCGCGCACGCCAGGTGCGCCGCTGCCGCCGCGAGATCAGGTGCATTGACGAGGTCGCGCAGGAGCCGCGGCCCCCACCGGAGACTGGCAGATCGCTGTTCGTGCATCTGGTTCATGCACCTCACGATGCTCCGCCAGCGCACCAATAATCGCCCCTCCCACGAGCGCCCCTCCGAGGAGGGGCGCAGGACGGGCGTACGCAGTCAGATCGTGTTTCTGCAGGTCACAGGCATACTCAGCGGCGCCCCTCCGAAACTTCCAGAAGTTCCGCCGAAGGGGTGACTTCTTCCCACGTTCAGGACGCAAAGCCCGCCCTCGAGAACGCCCCGACGCCCAGACTCCTCACGTCCAACGGCCCCCGACGGCGCCCGACGTAGATGGCCCCTTCCGCCCACTGTGCAGCGGCCGGCGGTGCGCCTCCGCCGGTGATATGGGGTTCCGGTTAGTCCGTTTGGTCCGGTTGTGCTTCGACTTCTTGGAGTGCTTGATCCACGTGAAGGGCTTGATGATGCGATCGGTTGAGTGCGAGGTACGGGGAACCTCTCTGCCTCGAGTTCCCGGCCTGCCGGCTGAAAGTTGCGTCGCAGCGCCAGGCATGGTTGGTTAGGTGAGCCTAACCTAACTATCTAGAAGGATATCGAATGCGCGCACTTCGTTTCGTCCCTGTTCTCGTTGGTGGCTTGCTCCTTGCTGGGTGTGGGACCGCGACCTCTTCGACCGACTCTGGGGCCACCGCGCCGTCCGCGACGACCGCTCCTGCCGAGGCCGCTGCGACATCGGTGACGGTCACAGATTCCCAGGGGCGTGAGGTCGAGGTGCCGACGAACCCCGAGACGGTCGTCGCGATGGATTGGAGCGTGATCCGCACGCTGAGCGACCTGGGTGTCGAGGTTGATGCGGTCCCGCAGGCGGTGGGTCAGCTGCCTGATGACTTGGCGGCCTACGCGGATGCGACGACGGTGGGCACGGTGTTCGAGCCGGACTATGAGGCGATCGCGGCGCTCGATCCCGACGTCGTCATCGTCGGCTCGCGCAGCGGCACCCCGGAGGTCGTGGCCGAGTTCGAGAAGTTCGCCCCGGCGGTCCTCGACATGTCGGTCCGCGCGGAAGACCCAGCCGATGTCTTCGATGTCACGACCGAGCGAGTCGTCCAGCTCGGGTCGATCTTCGGCCTCGAGCAGGAGGCCACCGACCTGATGAACGGCCTGGAGTCCCAGATCGCCGAGGTCAAGAGCCAGGCAGCGGATGCGGGCACAGCCATGGTCGTCCAGGTCTCCGACGGTACGCTCAGCGCCTACGGGCCGGGCTCGCGCTTCAGCCAGGTGTACACCGACTTCGGGTTCGCGGCCACCCAGGCACCGATCGAGGACGGCGGCTCGCACGGTGAGGAGATCAGCCAGGAGTTCTTCGTCCAGTACAACCCCGGCGTCCTCTTCGTCCTCGACCGCGCCAAGGCGATCGGCGAGGAGCAGACCCCCGCGCTCGACGTGCTGAACAACGGCCTGGTCGGCACGACCGATGCCGCGAAGAACGGCACGATCACCGAGATCGACGGTTTCGCCTGGTACCTCGCCGCCTCCGCGCCCTCGTCCTGGCAGCAGATGGTCGACGACGTCCGCGAAGCGCTCTGACCCCTCGCGTGAACGCTCTCGCGACCGGCGGCCGCACCACCCTCTGGGTCTCCCTCGGAGCGGTGGTGCTGGCCGTCGGCGCCTACCTGTCCCTGGCGGTCGGAGTGGTGCCCATCTCGCTGGGCGGCATGCTGGCCCCCGATGAACGGGAGTGGATGCTGCTCACCCAGGTGCGCATCCCTCGCATGGTGGCCGTGCTGCTCTCGGGTGCGGCGCTCGCGGTCGCCGGTCTGATCATGCAGCGCGTCACGCAGAACAGCTTCGTCTCACCGTCGACATCGGGCACCGTGGAGGCGGCCGTCCTAGGCATCCTCATCGCGACTCTCCTGGTCCCCGGCGTCTCACTGCTGGGCAAGATGGCTCTGGCGATCGCGGTCGCCATCGTCGGCACACTCGTCTTTCTCCACCTGCTGCAACGGATCCGCCACCGGGACCCGATCGTCGTCGCCCTGGTCGGACTGATGTACGGCGGCGTCCTGTCCGCGATCACCGTCTTCATCGCCTACCAGCGTGACCTGCTCCAGCTGCTGGAGATCTGGACGACGGGCTCGTTCAGTGCGGTCATGTCCGGCCAGTACGAACCGTTGTATGCGGTGCTCGCCGTCGGTGTCCTCGGCTACCTCTTCGCGGACCGCTTCACGGTCGTCGGGATGGGACGGGAGTTCGCCACGAACCTCGGGGTGAGCTACACCCGGATCCTGTACACCGCGCTCGTCATCGTCTCCGTCATGGCCGCGGTCGTCGTGGTCGTCGTTGGTGCGATCCCGTTCCTGGGTCTGATCGTCCCGAACGTGGTCTCTATGTTCATGGGCGACCACGTCCGCCGCACGCTGCCCGTGACGGCCCTGGCCGGTGCCGCCTTCGTGCTGGTGTGCGACGTCATCGGCCGCACGGTCCGCTTCCCCTACGAGATCCCGGTCGCCACGATCGCCGGGGTGCTCGGCGCGGCCGTGTTCATCTGGCTCATCCTGCGCGCCGCCCAGCGCCCAGGAGCTGCCCGATGACCACCACAACCTCCCCTCCCACGCACCTTGGAACATCGGTCACCGAGCAGGAGCGGGCCGCGCGCATCCGCCGGACCCTGGTCCTGCTCGGGGCGCTCTGCGCGGTCTTCGCCACCGCATACCTACTCTGGGATGTCCAGGGCAGTTGGTCGTATGCACTGGACCTGCGCACCCGCCAGCTCGCCTCGCTCGTCGTGGTCGGCGCAGCGGTCGGGGCGTCCTCGCTGGTGTTCCAGACCATCGCGGGAAGCCGCATCCTCACTCCGGGAGTGATGGGCTTCGACTCGCTATACGTGCTCATCCAGACCATCATCGTCGCCGCGCTCGGCCCGAGTGCGCTGCAGCTCATGGGCGTGCCGGAGCGGTTCATCCTCAACGCGGCGCTGCTCGCCAGCTTCGGACTGGTCCTGTTCCGGTGGCTCTTCCGGGCGCACAGCCACAACCTTTTCGTCCTGGTCCTCGTCGGCATCGTCGTCGGCTCGCTGTTCACCTCGCTGGCGACGTTCGCCTCGCGGATGCTCAGCCCGGACGACTTCCTGACCCTGCAGAGCGTCCTGTTCGCCAGCTTCACCACCGTCGACGTCCAGCTGCTCTCGGTGACGACCGTGGTCGCCGTCCTCGGCCTGGGCGCGCTCGTGCCCCTGCTGCGCCGCCTCGACGTCGTCGACCTCGGCAAGGACGCCGCCACCGGCCTCGGCCTGGAGTACCACCGCATCGTGACCATCTGCCTGGTCGTCGTCACCGTCCTCGTCGCGACCTCGACCGCCCTCGTCGGGCCGATGCTCTTCCTCGGCCTGCTCGTCGCCAACCTCGCCCGCCAGCTCGCCCCGACCCACCGGCACACCGTTCTCGTCCCGGTCTCGGCGGCCGTCGGCGTGCTCGCCACGGTAGGCGGGCAGTTCCTCGTCACCCACGTCTTCGCCCTCAACACGACCCTGTCCGTCGTCGTCAACCTCGTCGGCGGCCTGTACTTCCTCT
>DUPF01000276.1 GCA_012838445.1 Intrasporangiaceae bacterium
GCTCAGAACACCGGGCGGCCACCGGTGACACCGAGGACGGTGCCGGAGACGTAGGACGCCTCGTCGGAGGCGAGGAAGACGAAGGCGGCAGCGACCTCGATCGGGTGGCCGGCTCGCCCGAGCGGGGTGTCGGACCCGAATCCGGCGACCCGCTCCGGCGGCATCGTCGATGGGATGAGCGGCGTCCAGATCGGTCCCGGCGCAACAGCATTGACCCGGATGCCCCGCTCGCCCAACTCGGTCGCGAGGTTGACGACGAGGTTGTTCAGGGCAGCCTTGGTCGAGGCATAGTCGAGGAGATCCTCGGAGGGGTCGTAGGCCTGGATCGAGGTTGTGATGATGATGGAACCACCCTCGGTCAGCTCGCCGGCCAACGCCTGGGCGAGCCAGAACGGCGAGAAGACGTTGATCGCGAAGGTGTGTTCGATCTGCTCCGGCGGGAACTGCTCCAGACTGTCGTACGTCATCTGGAAGGCCGCGTTGCAGACGAGGACATCAAGGCCGCCGAGCGCCGCCACCGCCTCCTGCGCGAGTCGCTGATTGGCGGTGATCGTCGTCAGGTCCCCCGGCAGGAGATGGCACTCGCCGCCGGACTCCTCGATGGTCCGTTTGGTGTCCTCGGCGTCGGCCTGCTCCTCGGGCAGATACCCGATCGCGACCCGGGCGCCCTCCCGGGCCATTGCGATCGCAGTGGCCCGACCGATGCCGGAATCACCCCCGGTGATGAGGACCCGTTTGTCGGTGAGGCGCTCCCTCCCGACCCACGATGTCTCACCGTGATCGGGTGCGGGGTGGAGTTCGGTGAAGGTGCCGGGGTGCTCCTGTTCCTGCGATGGGATGCGGGTCAGTTTGGCTCGATCCATCTCACTACCAGACGGTGCGTCCAACTCTGAGCACAACCCCCGCGACCGAATCTTCGGCGGATCCGCTGCCTCGACACACCCGCCCATGAGTCTCTTGGCCGGCTCGAATCAAGACGCCGGTGCGGATCAGGACGCCGGTGTCGAGTCGCATACTCCCTCACCGAGGGACTCCACGGTGGCCACCGTGCGGGCATAGGTCTGCGGGTGGGACTCCTTCGTGGCGAGCCGGATGACATGCCCCTGCAGATCGACCCGCGTCGGGTGGTAGGTGAACTCGGAGGTGACGACTCCCTGCGCGTCCCGACGCAGCGTGACCTGAGCGATCATGCCCTCCTGGGTGGCCGGCGGCAGGGAGCCGCTGCTCGAGGTCTGGGGCGACTGGTTCGACAAGGAGTTGCCCATCCCGTAGATCACATGCCGGCCGTTGATCGTCTCGCACGGCTGGATGACATGGACGTGGGCGCCGAGGATGAGATCGACCTCACCGGACTTCAGCAACTCCCGGGCGATCCGGCGCTGATCCTCGGTCGGCTCGGCGACATACTCCGTGCCCCAGTGCATGCTCACGACGACGAAATCCGCTCCGTCCTCACGAGCTGCCTTGGCATCCTTGAGGATTCCCCCGACACCGGCAACCGGCCACAACGAGCGGGCCAACCAGGGAGCGTCATCCGGCACCGTCGTCGACGGACCCCACTCGTTGAGGATCGTGTAGGTGTACGCCAGGTGCGCCACCGTCGCCGGACCCACCTCGTGCATCGCCGGCTCACCCGAGGTGGCCGCATCGGCACGCGGACCGGCCATCGTCAGACCCGCCTCCTCCGCGACCTCGATCGTCGCCGCCAAACCCCGTAGACCCCGGTCCCACATGTGGTTCGAGGCGAACTCGCAGCCGTCATAGCCGGCGTCGGCCAGGGCGGTCGCGAGCTCGCGGGGGGAGTTGAACGACAGCGAACGCGGCACGCTCAGACTGGTGTTGTCCCGTGAGATCGCGGTCTCCAGATGGCAGATGGCGACATCCGCAGCCGACAGCACCGGGGCGATATCGGCGAACATCGGTCGGTAGTCGTAGGAGGCGTCGCTGCCCTGCGCATACCGGATCGCCGACCGGTTGACCGGGTTGTGGGGGAGGATGTCACCGGCCGCCGCGATCGTCACCTGCACCGGCTCGACCGTCGGCGTCGGCGCCGCACTTGTCGCCGGAGGCGGCGGCACCGGCTCCGGATCGGCCGTCGTGCACCCGACGACCCCGGCCAGCAGCACCGCACTCGCTGCGATCCACCTCAGGTGCGTTGCCCGCATCCCATCCCCCGATTCCGTGAGCCTGCCGAACGCTGTGGCGCGCTCGTGCGTCCGGCCGAGCAGCGCATACGCTGATCGAATGACACAGCCTGAGCGTAGTGACCAACGCCGCCGGCAGTCGTGGTGGGGGTTGAAGCGCCCGATCAAACGCACCGTGGCCCTGCCGGGGATCAACCACGCGGCGCGTGCCGTCACGCTGCGGCGTCGGGGGCGGGACGCGGCCGCCCGGCTCCCGGTGCCGATGACGGTTCGCCAGGTCGAGGGCCGCGTCGACGGGCTCACCTTCACGATGAACGACCCCGCCCAGTGCATCCTCGCCAAGGAACTGCACTGGGGGCAGGGCAAGCGGCCCCGCCCGCAGGACCAGTTCGCACTCGAGGTCTTCGCCCGGCTCGCGCAGCAGGCGAGCCGGGTCCTCGACATCGGCAGCTACACCGGGATCTTCTCGCTCGTCGCGGCCAAGGCCAACCCGCGGATCCCGGTCGACGCCTTCGAGATCGTCCCGAGCAACTACCTCGCCGCCCTCGGCAACGTCATCGGCAACGACCTCGTCGGCCGCGTCCAGGTGCACCTCGAAGGTGTCGGCGAGACCGGCACGATCCGGATGCCGGCCGCCACCCACGGCTCGGCCCTGCCCGACTTCTGGTCGATCGACGACGCCGACGCCGAGGATGGGGTGAGCGTCCCGATCACCACCCTGGCGGACATCGTCGCCCGACTCGGCGCTACGCCGGACGCCACCGAGAACGGCATCCTCATCAAGGTCGACGTCGAGGGCCACGAGAACGCTCTGGTGGCCTCCTCCGCGGAGACGATCACGGCATACCGCCCGACCTTCCTCATGGAGATCCTCCCCGGTGCCGACACCGCTCCACTCACCGCGATCTTCGGTGCCCCGGCCGGTGCTGCCGCGCCCTACCGCTACTACCTCATCACCGAGGACCGACTGCGCGAGTCGCTGGCACTGCACGGCGAGGACGACTACCGCGACTGGCTCATCACCCCCCTGACCCCCGCGCACCTGGAGTCCCTCGGCATCGCCGTCGCCGGCCTCGACTGACGGACTCAACCCTGCCGCCGGTCTCGCCGTCTAAGAGAGTGCAGAGCACCACCCCAGACGAAGAGCACCACCCCAAACAGAATGGAGGGGAGATGGACCGAGACCGGGAGTTCACCGAGTTCGTCATCGGGGCGACGCCCCGACTGCGGCGCTTGGCGACACTGCTCACCGGCGACCTGGACCGAGGCGACGACCTGCTCCAGGACGCCCTGCTCAAGACCTATCTGAGATGGCACCGGATCCAACCCGGATCCGCGCTCGCCTACACCCGCCGGGTGATGCGACGACGAACACCGACCGGTGGCGCAAGGAACGCCACGAACCGGCACCCACGGTCTCCGGTGACCTCCCCGAAGGCGCCACCGTCGACTATCACGGCATCGAGGACCGGGATCTCATCGTCCGCGAACTCGGGCGGCTGACCCCCCGCGAACGGACCATGGTCGTCCTGCGCTACTACGCCGACCTGCCCGAGCAGGCCGTCGCCGACGAGCTCGGCGTCTCGGTCGGCACCGTCAAATCCACCTGCTCACGCGCGCTCGCGAGTATGCGCGCCCACCACAGCCTGGAAGGAGGGCAGCGATGAGCCCCATCCACGAAGACGACCTGCGCGCAGCCCTGCGCAACGACCCGCACCACCCGGTCGACGCCCACGCCCTCGCCGCCGAGGTGACCGCCCGCGGTCGCCGCGTCCGTCGCCGCCGCCGAGTCATCGGCGCCCTCGGCGCCGCCGCCGCAGCGGCAGTGGTCGTGGTCGCCGTCAACCAGATGACCTTCGGACCACCGACCGCGTTCGACCCGGCCGGCACCGGCACCCACGCCAGCCAGAGCCTGAGCACCGAGCCGAGCATCGGGCCCACGACGGAGCCGCCAGTCGATCCGACAACCGGCACCCCCACGGACGGTGCGACGACCTCGGGACCGGAGCAGACGCATACCGACTCGGAGAGCGGGATGCCGACCCTGCTGCACGAGGGCGCCACCCTCGCCGACCTTGAGGCAGCCCGGCCCGGGATCTATCAGGGCAACGACGACTTCGCTGCGATCACCGGTCTGGCCGGCGACCTGCAACCCTGCCACGGCGGACCGCAGGACGTCCCCCTGCAGACCCCCGTCGTGGAGAGCAAGGCGGTCGGGCAGGGCTACGGCTCCGGGACACGCGGTGAGGGTCTCATCGTCCTCGCCGATGCGGACCTCGCGCAGGCCGCGATGGCCGAGATGCGGGAACGGTTCGGCTGCGGCGACGCTGGGCACGAGGAGTACCCGAACACCGCGACCTATCCCCTCGACGGGCCGTGGGGCGAGGCCTTCCGGACCAATGTCTGGTCACAGGGTCCGGGCTTCTCGTCCTACCACTACGTCGTCCGGGTCGGCCGGGCGATCATGTGGAGCGAACTATCCGGCGACGGCGGGGTCGAGGAGACGCAGCCGAGCAGCGACGTCGACGCGATCCTGCGCGAGCCGCTCGATCACCTCTACCCGCTCATGTGCCGCTACACCGTCGCCGGCTGCACCGGCTGAGCTCACCGTCCTGATCCCACTGCAACGAGTGTCCACCTTCGACGAGGGTGGACACTCGTTGGTGGGAGTGGAACGGAATTTGTGGAATGACATGAGTGGAACGACATGAGTGAGCAGACCATCGGTGCGGTCCTCGAGGCCGACCACCACCTCATCGATTCGCACTTCGCGGCGTTCGCCGCATCCTTGACCGGCGGCGAACCGTCGGTCCGGGACCTTGCGGCCGCCGCCGAGGGGCTGCGGCACCACATCTGGGTCGAGGAGGAGTTCCACTTCCCACCGCTGCGGGCCGCCGGACAGATCGGGCCGATCATGGTCATGCTCCTCGAACACGGCAAACTCTGGGACCTGCTCGACGCGATGGAGGCCGGGCTGGCTGCCGGGGAATCGGTCGCCGACCACTGGGCCGAGTTGGAGCCGCTGCTCGAGGCGCACAACATGAAGGAGGAACGCATCCTCTATCCCAGCGGGGATTCGTTGCTCGACGCAGCGACGGTGGATGTGATCCGCCGGGCCATGTCCGAGCCGATGCCGCAGGGCTGGGTCTGTGAGATGGCCGGCCGGTCCGGCTGAGCAGCCCGGGATGCTGGCCGATGGGGGTATGTGTCGCGCACCCTCGCACGGCTGCCACCCGTAGGGCGCCGGTCTGGTCTGGCCACCTCCTGCGGCGGAGCGCTCTTGTGCGGGGGCGCGAAGTCCAGTGGAGCTCGCACCCTTGAAGCGGTCACACTCGTGTCATGGAATGGGTCGTCCTCCTCGCCTTCGTCATCGTCATGGGGGCGACGGTGATGGTGCTGCGCGACCCGGTGCGCCGGGGAGGGCTGGTGCGCACCGGGCGCACGCCGCGCTCGGTCAGCACGGTCACTGATGAGGAGCTGTTCGGGGAGGACGCGCTCGACCTCGAGGCGGCGTTCCTCGCCGTCCAGGCCGATGCCGATGCGGACCGGCTCCGGCTCGTCCACCTTCGGCTCGAGGATCTACGGACCCGCCAGGTGCCGCTGCGCACGATCCGCGCCTCGCCCGGCCCGGCCGTCGCGCGTCTGGGGTTCGCCGACGGCACGGTCATCCTGGCCCGCTCGGCGAGCACCGGGGACCTGGCGGCCGTGGTCCGGTTGCACCACCGCGGCGGACTCGTCGTCAGCGACGTCGACGAGATCTCCGACGGGGTCGTCATGCGACTGGCGGCCACGTCCGGTCGCGGCCGCTGCACGATGATCGCCGTCGGTCTGGACCAGTCCGACTGACGAGGGCCGCCATAACTTCGCGATCGCGAAGTTCTGGCGGGGGCCGCCCTGGTGGTGGGGTGCCACATGGGGGTTCGTGCCCGCGGTCGGCCGCGCAAGTCCGCAACTACCGGGCGAAGGCAGCGAGCCGATCCATCGCCTCACCCATCTCCGCGGTCGCCCCGGCGAGGCTGATCCGCACCCAGCGGGCCCCGTCCAACTCGGCGCTCGCCCCGGAACCGGGCGCGAAGTCCGCTCCGGGCGTGATCGCCACCCCGGTCCCGGCGAGCACCTCGTCGCACCACCGCGTCGAGTCGTCGGTCAGGTGCGAGACATCCGCATAGGCATAGAACGCACCGTCCGCCGGCGCCCACCGGGTCACCCCGAGCTCGGGCAGGCGGGAGAGCACGATGTCGCGATTGGCCGCATACCGCTCGACATGAGCCTGCAACTCAGGACGGGCCTGCGGACCGAGCGCCGCGATCGCCGCCACCTGCGAGATCGCCGGGGCGCAGATGTTGAGGTTGCCGAGGAGGAGCTCGATCGGGCGGACCAGATGATCGGGCAGGACGAGCCAGCCGACCCGCCAGCCGGTCATCGAGAAGTACTTGCTCATCGACCCGACGAGGACCCCGGCGCGGGAGGTCGACCAGGCGGAGGTGGCGTCCTCGGCGAAGGTCACCCCGTGGTAGATCTCATCGCTGACGAGCAGCACCCCCTCTGCCTCGCACCAGCGGGCGATCGCCGCCAACTCCTCGGCGGCGATGACCGTCCCGGTGGGGTTGGCCGGCGAGGCGATGATCAGCCCGGCGGGAGGTGCCCCGTTCGCACTCGTCCACTCCTGCAGCATCGCCAGGGTCGGCTGGAAGCGGACGTCCGGACCGCATTCGAGTTCGACCGGGCGGCACCCGAGCGCCTGGAGGGTGTTCCGATAGGCCGGATAGCCGGGCCGCGTCATGAGCACGACGTCGCCGGCGTCGAAGGCCGCGAGGAACAGCGCGGTGAACCCGGCTGACGAGCCAGTTGTGATCGCAACGGAATTGGGGTTGATCTGCAGGTCGTACCAGTCCGTGTAGTGTTCGGCGATGGCCTGTTGGAGGGCCGGGATCCCCATCGCGGGGGTGTATCCGAGGACCGCGCCGTCCTGCAGCGCCGCGACCGCAGCCTCCCGCGCGACCATCGGTGCCGGCGTGCTCGGCTGGCCCGCGCACATCGTGATCACATCACCGTGGGAGACCTGCCGCTCATGGGCTGCTTTGAGCAACTCCATGACATGGAACGGTTCGACCCGGCCGCGACGGGACACGCGCATACTCATGGGACCATCCTGCCCGGATTCGCTCCGGTGCGTCGCGCCGGTGCCGGATGGGGTATGCGGTGCTCGGCTGCGTCAGTCCCAGTAGCGGCGGCGATGGTCGAGATTCGCGGGAGTAGAAGGCGTCCCCGAGGCGCGGGAGTCGCCGGGACCGGGAGTCGAGGGCGTCCCCAGGGCGCGGGCATGCGTGAACGTCCCAGCCGGCGAACTGGGCAGAGTTCTCCCGTCGGATCTAGCAGCGCGCTCCGAAGAGCACGGTCTTCCTCCCGGCATCACCTGAGGTGATGCGGTGTGGCACGCGGGAGTCGTGGATGAGGCGGTGGTGATATCCGCAGAGCGGAACCGCCCTGTCCAGGTCGGTGCGTCCGCCGGTTGCCCACGGATCCTCGTGATGGAGTTCGGACCACGAATAGGGCCGATCACAGTTCGCCGCCGCGCATTCGTCATAGATCGCGGCCAACGCGACCCGCTGCGCCTCGGTGAAGAAGCGATCCTGGCGACCCACATCGAGCGGGAGCGAGGCCCCGCCGAGGACGACCGGGAGGATCCCGGCGTTGCAGGCGAGGCGACGGGCTGTTGCCGTCGAGTGTTGGTGTCCGGTGTCGGTGTTCGCTGCGCCGACGCTGGGTCCTGCTGCAACGCCGGTGAGTTCGCTGAGTTCGGCGGCTCGGGCGGCACCGAGGGCTTGTTCCAGGCTCAACGTGACGACGACCGTTGCGGCGACCTTGCCGTGCAGACGCTCGGTGTCGAGGTGCTCGAGCAGGTCGACGAAGGCACGCCCGCGCTTCTGGGCCCAGTCGAGCCGATCCCAGTCACTGTTGCGGGAGGTGTTCGCACCGGCGAGCCCGTCCGAGCTCTCGTCACCGCGACCGTCGAGACCGAAGGCCGCACCACGGCCGGCACCGTCAACCGACGATCGGCCACCCGCACCGTCGCCGCGTCCGCGGTCCTCGGCGATCGTGTTGCCCTCGGCGGTCGTGTTGCCCTCGGACTTGTAGTGGTCCCGCCGCGGGGCGGTCATCGAGTGCAACACCTTGCGGAGCGTCTCGGCGACCCCCGTGGGCACGGTGAAGCGTCCCTGGGTGGTGCCGTCGCCGCGGTTGTGCAGCGTCAGGTGGGCCTGCTGATAGGCGCGGGTCTCCTCGTCCACCAGCTCTGCCTCTTGATGCGCAGCGACCTCTTCGGCCGACTTCTCCGCAGCGGCCAGGGCGAGCCTGGCCTGCTTGCGCAGCCGTGCTGGGTCGAGGGTTTTGGCATCTCGCACGAGCGTGGTCTCGATCGAGTCCCGCTCAACGTCGGTGAGGGACTCGGGGAGTTTGCGCATCGTCGAGTTGATGACCGATGCGGCCTCGGTGGACACCTCGCCGAGGCCGAGGGCCTCCTTGGTCCGGGGCAGCGTCTCGTCCAGCGCCTTGGCCAGGTCGACCTGGCGTGCCGCGGCCCCGCCCCCGGAGCGGGTCGCTCCGTTGAGCCACGAACTCGTCCCGGAATCACCGGTGCGCTTGTGGGTGTCCTGCCGGTCCGCCTTGGCGATGAGGGCGAGCTTGATCCCCTCGAGGCGTCGAATGGTGCGCTCGAGATGGGTCACGTCACCCAGGGACACCGAGGTGGGCCGAGCGACCTCACCGACGAGGAGGTCGAGCCGCTCATTGAGGTCTGCCAGCAGCGCGGCCAGCCCGCCGCCGGGGGCGCCGGGGCCTGGGATGACTGCTGCTGTTGACATGCGACAACACTAGCAGAACTGATGTTCGATAGGCAACCCCTGAGTCAATGAAAATCGTTGCAAAACATGAGGATTCAGGTACGTGGTGCGGACCGCATACCTCTCCTCAAACAAGCCTAACGGGCCGGTCTGACAGCCCTTCCGTCGTCGGCGACTGGCCGGAACCGTCCCTCGGTTAGTGCAGTTTGATCGCGCCCCCATCGGCCATGAGGGTCTGCCCGGTCATATAGGCCGAGTCGTCCCCGACGAGGAAGGCGACGATCGGCGCCACATCACCCTCCGGGTCGCCGAATCGGCCGAGGGGGATCTTGGCGACGACCGCGTCATACATCTGGGGGTATGCGTCGCGCCAGTTCGCGACGCCAGGCGTCAGAGCGATGGGACAGACCACGTTGACCCGGATCTTCTCGCCCGCCCATTCGTTGGCTACGACCCGGCTCAGGCCGCGGATCGCCTCCTTCGCGGACGCATACGCTGCCTGGGTCACCTGACCGTCGAGGCCGGCTCCGGAGCCGAAGTTGACCACCGAGCCGCCCTCCTTGCGCAGTTCGGGGTAGGCGGCGAGCATGAAGTTCCGGGTGGCGAGCAGGCCGGTGTCGAAAGAGAGCGACCAGTCCTCCTCGGTGAGGTCGGTGAACATCTTCTGCCGCGAGGCGTGGGCATTGTTGATCAGCGAGGTCAGCCGACCGAAGCGCTCCACCGCCAAAGCACCTGCCGCGTCGGCGGTCTCCTTTGCCGCGACATCACCCTCGAGGAAGGCCACCGCATCCCCGAGGTCAGCCTCGAGCGCGGCCCCGGCGTCCGCGTCGATGTCGACCGCCACGACGCGCGCACCTCTGCGGGTCAGCACCCGCGTGATCGCGCCGCCGATCCCTGATGCTCCACCGGTGACGATGGCGACCTTCCCGTCCAGTTCCATGGCTCCTCCTTGTGGTGCTGTCCCGCCGGCCTCACCCGCGAGGGCGGTTCATGGCTCCAGCATGCTCCTCCCGATGGTGCCGCGCACCACCTGACGTCGCGGCCGTCCGACGTGACCCGCCGACCGAGCTCAGTTCCCCCAGCAGTTGCGGATCCCGAACTCGATGTTCCGCGACGGGACCTCAGGCGCCTCTGACCCGGTGACCAGCTCGACCCCGGTGTCCAGATAGCCGCTGGGCCGCGTCCCGTCGCGCACGAAGGCCGTGATCGCCCGGACCCCCTCGCGGGCCATGTTCTCCGGATACTGCTGGGCGGTGGCGTCGATCCGACCCGGACGCACCCCCTCGCGCATCGTGCGACAGCCGCCGTCGACCGAGACCAGCACCATCTGATCCAGATCGACGCCCTGCTCCTCGAGGACCTCCAGGGCGCCGAGCGCAGCCGGCTCGTTGACGGTGTAGACGATGTTGACCTCCGGCTGCTCGGCGAGGATCTGACGCATCGCCTCCCGCGCCAGGTCCCGGTCGCCCTCGACATCGACCGCGGCCACTAACGCAGGGTCGTCCTCGGTGATCCCGAAGCCTTCGAGGAAGCCATCGTGACGCTGCTGGCCGCTGCTGATGCCTGGTGCGAGGTTCAACATCGCGATCTGCGGGGTCAGGCCGAGCTCCGCGGCCTTGGCCTGCGCATACTCCCCGACGATCTTGCCGGCGGTGAGATTGTCGGTGGCGAAGTAGGCATCGACGGCATCGACCGGCTCCACGGGGGTGTCCAGGGCGATGACGACGACCCCGGCATTTCGCGCCGACTCGATGGCCGGCAGCAGTGCGGTGGAGTCGACCGGGGTGATGAGGATGCCGTCGGCTCCCCGCTCGACCATGTCGGCGATCGCCGCCTCCTGAGCCGTGACATCCGTGTCGCTGGTGCCGGTCGCGGTGAGGAGCGTGACACCCTCGTCGCGCGCGGTCTGCTCGGCGACGTGCCGCATCGTCACCCAGTAGGGGTTCTCCTCCTGCTTGGTGATGAGGCCGACCGTGACATCCTCTCGGTCGTCGCTGCAGCCTCCCAGCGAGAGCGCCGCGAGGAGGATCGCACCGGCTGCGAGGCGGGTGCGGCGAGTCCCGGCCGCCCTCGCGCGTCCGGCCGACAAGGTCCGCCTCATATCGCCACCTCCCCGATCACCGCGGCACCGGGAGCAGGCCGGGTATGACGCAGATCGTAGAGCGCATAGAGCGCCACCACCAGGAGGCAGGTCGCCGGGACGACATAGCCCATCGCGGAGCCGGCGAGGTCCATCACCGCCGCGTGCACCATCGGCACGAGTGCGCCACCGAGGATCGCCATGACGAGCCCGGCGGCGCCGAACTTGGCGTCCTTGCCCAACCCCTGCAGTGCCATCCCATAGATCGTCGGGAACATCAGTGACAGCGCCGCCGAGATCATCACGACCGCGACGAGCCCGACGATGTTGAGGACGAACATCGAGGTCAGGCAGCAGGCCACCCCGAACAGCGCCATGACGAGCAGCAGCACCGCCGGACGGAAGACGCCGAGCAGGTAGACCATGAGGAAGCGAGCGAGGAGGAAGATGATCAGGCTGGCCTGGAGCCACCAGCCCGCGGACCGTTGCGAGACCCCGGCGACATCCTGGGCATAGAGGATCGTGAACGTCCAGGTGCAGGTCTGGGCGGCGACATTGAAGAACTGGGCGAGCACGCCATACCGATAGTGCCGGTTGGCCCACAGCCGGGAGAAGGTGCCGCCGCCCTCGGTGAGGTCCACCGGATCGGGCTGGGCCGGCAGCTCCATCCGGCGCATCGCGATGAGCAGCCAGATCAGGCCCAGGACGGCGGCGATGATGAGGTAGGGCCGCAGCACGAGCAGCAGGTCGGCCTCCTGACTGGCCAGGAGCTGCTCCTCACTCATGATGACCTTGCTCGCCTCAGGGGTCAGGCCCGGCAGGATGAGCACCGCGCCCATGAGCACGCCGATGTTGGCACCGACGGGGTTGAAGGCCTGGGCCAGGTTGAGCCGCCGCGTCGAGCTCGCATCCTCGCCCATGGCGATGACGAACGGGTTGGCGGAGGTCTCGAGGATCGACAGTCCGGCCGCGAGGACGAAGAGCGCGAGCAGGAACATCCCGTAGGTCAGCATTTGTGCGGCCGGCAGGAAGAGCAGGCCCCCGAGCGCCGCCAGCCCGAGGCCGACGAGCACGCCGGTCTTGAAACCCCACCGGTCGTTGACGAAGGCGGCCGGGATGGCCAGCAGGAAGTAGGCCCCGTAGTAGGCGAACTGCACGAGCGAGGACTGCAGGTTCGACATGTCGAAGATGCCGCGGAAGACGCCGACCATGACGTCGGTGAGGTTCGCGGCGGCACCCCAGGCCGCAAAGCAGGAGACCAGGAGGATGAAGGGTACGAGCAGGTGCCGCGCCACGAGCGGCGCTGGATCGCTCACCTGGTCCGGCACCGCTGCCATCGCTGCTCCCTTCCGGCCCGCCCTTGCGCAAGACCTCGGTCGAGGGAGATTAGCAGGCGAGCGAGGGTCCGGGAGGGGTATGCGTCGCGTGCGTCGAGAGATCCCGCCGGCAGGTCAGCCGACGGCTCGCTCAGCTCGGGCCGAGCACCGCGTCGAGCCGACGGGGCCACGATGTCCCTCCCAGATCAGCGTTGATCAAGAGGTCACGCCAGTCGGTTCGGGCCAGCTCCAGGTTCTGACGAAAGGCCTCGGGGGAGCCCTTGGTGCCCAGGACCAACGCCGCCTGGATGCGTTCGGGGTTCTGACCCCCGGCAGCGCCAGGATCGAGTTCGGTCAGCTGCCCGAGGATCTCGGCACTCGTCCCGGCGGGGAAGTTGGCGATGATCCACCGGCTGAGCCTCGGTGTGACATCCACAAGGCCATCGTGCCGTAGTTCTCCGGACGGCGCGTGTGGACAGGTGCCCGCAGCCCAACCGATGGTGCGGTATGCGATGGGCCCGGCAACCAGAACCGGTTGCCGGGCCCATCATGGAACCTGGGGAGGCGTCAGC
>DUPF01000277.1 GCA_012838445.1 Intrasporangiaceae bacterium
CTCGGCACCGCGCACGAGGCCGGCCGCCCCCAGCCACCGGCGCAGCGCCTCGGCCCCGGCATCGATGCTCGGCCGGTCGAGCAGCGCCCACGCGTCGAGGAGCAGTGCTGCGGCGTAGCCGTCGGCGGCGACCGGTTCGGCCCCCGGTGTGGCGATGACGACGGCGGGCTCCGCCGGAACATCGGCAAGCACGGTGGCCGCCCCGGAGGTGTGCACCGGCACCCCGGGGAACGCCCGGCCAATCTCCTCCGCGGTCCGGCGCGCCCCGATGACCAGGGCCCGCACGCTGCGACCGTTGCATTGCGGGCACCGGAAGTCCGGCTCGCGGCGATGACACAGCCGACAGAGCAGGACACCGTCGCGTCCGCTCAGTCCCAGCGTCCCGCCGCACTCGCGGCACTGGGCGCGCCGTCGGCAGTGCTGACAGGCCAGGGACGGCACATACCCGCGGCGCGGCACCTGCACGAGGACCGGGCCGTGCTCCAGGGCCGCCCGGGCGGTGCGCCAGGCGACCCCGGGGATGCGGGCCCGGGCGACGACCGGGTCGAGGTCCCGTTCGTGCTCGTCACCGGCGATGACGGTCCGCGGTGCCGCCGCCCGGACCGCGACCCGAGCGGCACCGATGTCCTTGACGACGTCGCCCTCGACCCACCCCTGGATCGGGACCGAGCGGGCGAATCCCCCGGTCAGCAGGGCGGCCTCCTCGATCCGGGCCCGGGCGGCGACGATGTCGCGGACATGGGGGTATGGGGCCCGCGGCTCCTCCCACAGGTCGTCCCCGTCGTCCCACCAGGCGATCAGCCCCAGGTCGCGCACCGGTGCCCACGCTGCCGCCCGGGTCCCGATCGCGACCGGCACGTGACCGCGCAGCACCTTCAGGAACGCCGTGTAGCGCGCCTGCGGACCCTGGGCCGCGGTGAGCAGCACGTGGTTGGAGCCGCCGAGCCGTTCGATGACCGCTGCCTCGAGGCGCGCCACGTCCCGGTGGTCGGGGGCGAGGAGGATGGCCCCCCGTCCGGACAGCACGGCGGCGGCAGCGGCATCGGCCAGCGCCGCCGGCCAGTCCACCGCGGGATCCCGTGCCGGCAGCGCCGTCCATGCCCCCCACGGACTGTCGCCATCGGCCAGGCGGCGCACCAGCGCCGCTCCGGCGGGATAGCGCCGCCACGGCGCGGAGTCGCCGTCCCAGACGAGTGCCTCCTGCTCGGGGGGCTCCGCCGCGAGCGCCTTCTCGGCCCGGGCATGGCGGGGTGGGACGGCCAGGCGGAGGACGTCGCCGGTGAGCCCGGCATACTCCCTCGCGACCTGTTGCGCGGCCGCGAGCACCGACGGCAGCAGCACCGGTTCCGGGGAGACCAGCCGCCGGATCGGCTGCAACCGACCCGGGTGCTCGGCCTCCTCCCGGACCTCGACGACGAACCCGTTGAGGTCCCGCCCGGCGAAGCGGACCTTGACCCGCACACCCGGCGCCACCCCCTCGGCGAGATCCTCCGGAATGGCGTATTCGAAGGCTCGGTCCAGGTGCGCCAGGCCGGTGTCGACAAGGACCGCGGCCACGCTCATGGAGATGACCCTATGCGGCCCGGCCGACAGCCCGGGCCCGGCGCCACTCCCGCGCTATCGGGCGCCCCCACCCAACGATCAGCCGCGGACCGCGCGCTGCAGCGCCTCGACCCGGTCGGTGCGCTCCCACGTGAACGCGTCGGTGATACCGGGGGCGGAGGGCCGCCCGAAGTGGCCGTAGGAGGCGGTCGGCCGGTAGATCGGCCGGAGCAGGTCGAGATCCTCGACGATCGCCGCGGGCCGCAGGTCGAAGACCTGAGTGATCGCCGCCTGGATCTTCTCGATCGGGGCCCGCTCGGTGCCGAAGGTCTCGACGTAGAGGCCGACCGGGTGGGCCTTGCCGATCGCATAGGCGACCTGCACCTCGCAGCGGGAGGCCAGACCCGCGGCGACGACGTTCTTGGCGACCCAGCGCAACGCATACGCCGCGGACCGGTCCACCTTCGAAGGGTCCTTGCCGGAGAAGGCACCGCCGCCGTGACGGGCCATCCCGCCGTAGGTGTCGACGATGATCTTGCGCCCGGTCAGTCCGGCGTCACCCATCGGGCCGCCGATCTCGAACCGGCCGGTCGGGTTGACGAGGGTGCGGTAGTCGGAGACGTCGATGCCGTGGGTGTCGTGCGCCAGCCCGGCGAGCACCGGCTCGATGACGTGCTCCTTGATGTCCGGGATGAGCAGGTCGTCCAGGGAGATGTCCGCGGCGTGCTGGGTGGAGACGACGACCGTGTCCAGGCGCACCGCCCGGTCGCCGTCGTACTCGATCGTCACCTGGGTCTTGCCGTCCGGACGCAGGTAGGCGACCGTGCCGTCCTTGCGGACCGCGGTCAGCTGCTCGGCGAGCCGGTGGGCGAGGTAGATCGGCAGCGGCATGAGCTCCGGGGTGTCCTCGCAGGCATACCCGAACATCAGCCCCTGGTCGCCTGCGCCCTGCTTGTCGAGCGGGTCGACCCCACCGGTGCGGTTCTCGTATGCGGTGTCCACCCCTTGCGCGATGTCCGCGCTCTGGCTGCCGATCGAGATGGACACGCCGCACGTCGCGCCGTCGAAGCCCTTGGTCGAGGAGTCGTAGCCGATCTCGACGATCGTGTCGCGCACGATCTTCGGGATCTCGACGTAGGCCTCGGTCGTGACCTCCCCGGCGACGTGGACCAGCCCGGTCGTCACCATGGTCTCGACGGCGACCCGGGCCCGGGGGTCCTGCTCGAGGATCGCGTCGAGGATCGAGTCCGAGATCTGGTCGCAGATCTTGTCCGGGTGTCCCTCGGTCACGGATTCGGACGAGAAGAGGCGTCCAGCCACGGGGGCTCCTTCGGTGCAGGTGGATGTGGTGCAGGTCCAGTGATGGTCCGCAGGCAGTCTAGACGGCCGGGTCAGCCGGTCGTGACGGCGGCGACGACCGCGTCGAGGATGCCGTGCGCGATGACGTCCTTGCCGGCCGGGCCGAGGTCGGCGACGGGTTCGTGCTGACCGCGGCGCAGGATGTGGACGGTGTTGTCGTCGCGGCCGAAGGTCTTGTCGGTGCCGACCTCGTTGACGACGAGCAGGTCGCAGCCCTTGCGCTCCAGTTTGGCCCGCCCGAGGTCGAGGACCGAGCCGGTGTCGTCGCCGGTCTCGGCGGCGAAGCCGACGATGAGCGGGCGGGGGGTGCTGCCGCGCTGGGTGACGAGTCCGGCGAGGATGTCCGGGTTGCGGACCAGTTCGATCGTCGGTGCGGCGTCCGGGTCGCCCGGGTCGTGGGTCTTCTTGATCTTGCGGTCCGCGTAGTGCGCGGGCCGGAAGTCCGCGACGGCGGCCGCCATGATGACCACGTCGGCCCCCGCGACGGCGGTCTCGGTGGCGGTCTTGAGCTCCAGGGCGGTGCTGACGGACACGACGTCGACCCCGGTCGGTGGGTCGACCTCGCCGTGGGCGAGGACGAGGGTGACGTCCGCGCCGCGGTCCCGGGCGGCGGCGGCCAGCGCCACGCCCTGTTTGCCGGATGACCGGTTGCCGAGGAAGCGGACCGGGTCGAGGGGTTCGCGGGTGCCGCCCGCGGTGACGACGACGCGCAGCCCGGCCAGGTCGGCTCGGGGGTCTGCGGTGCTCGCCGCTGCCGGGTCTCCCCCGGCGGTCTGGTCCGACGGGGCAGCGGCGCGGGCGAGCTCCCGCTCGCAGACAGCGAACAGTTCCTCCGGCTCGGGTAGTCGGCCCGGACCGGTGTCGGCGCCGGTGAGTCGGCCGGAGGCGGGCGGGACGATGTGCACGCCGCGGGCGGAGAGGGTGGCGACGTTGTCCTGGGTGGCCGGGTGCTCCCACATCTCGGTGTGCATCGCCGGTGCCATGACGACCGGGCAGCGTGCTGTGAGCAGGGTGTTCGTGAGCAGGTCGTCGGCGAGGCCGGCGGCCGCCTTGGCGAGCAGGTCCGCGGTGGCCGGGGCGACGATGACGAGGTCGGCGCTCTGCCCGATCCGCACGTGCGGGACGTCGTGGACGTCGGTCCACACGTCGGTGGCGACCGGGCGACCGGACAGGGCGGCCCAGGTCGGCTCGCCGACGAAGCGCAAGGCGCTCTGGGTCGGCACGACGGTCACGTCGTGGCCGGATTCCTTGAGCAGGCGCAGCAGCAGGGCCACCTTGTAGGCGGCGATGCCTCCGGTGACTCCGAGGACGACATGCACGTCAGTTCGTCTCCTGACGTCGCGGGATCGTGGTCTCAGCCCTCGGGGGTGGCGATGAGGAGGTCCTCATTGATCTCCCGCAGCGCGATGGACAGCGGCTTCTCGTGCTGCTGGGCCTCCACGAGCGGGCCGACGTACTCGAGCAGCCCCTCCTCGAGCTGGGAGTAGTAGGCGTTGATCTGGCGGGCGCGCTTGGCCGAGTAGATGACCAGCGCATACTTGCTGTCGGCCTTGGTGAGCAGCTCGTCGATCGGGGGGTTGGTGATGCCGATCGGTTCGACGATTGCGGGCACGGTGATTCTCCTAAGGTTCTTGGGATCTCATCAATGATACGAGTTCTTCGGCGGCACGCCGAACATCGTCGTTGACGATGACGACGTCGAACTCCTCCGCGGCGGCCATCTCGACCCGGGCGGTCTCGAGTCGGCGGCGGCGTTCCTCGGCTCCTTCGGTGCCGCGTCCGATGAGCCGGCGGATCAGTTCCTCCCAGCTCGGCGGGGCGAGGAAGACGAACAGCGCCTCCGGCATCGACGCACGCACCTGCCGGGCACCTTGCAGGTCGATCTCGAGCAGTGGGGTGCGCCCGTCGGCCACGGCCTGCTCGACGGCGTGGCGCGGGGTGCCGTAGCGGTGCCGCCCGTGGACGAGCGCCCACTCGAGCATGTCGCCTCGCTCGACCATGTCGTCGAACTGCTCGGCGGTGACGAAGTAGTAGTGCCGGCCGTCGATCTCACCCGGGCGGGGGGGCCGCGTCGTCGCCGAGATCGAGAGCCACACCTGCGGGAAGTTCTCCCGGATGTAGGTCGAGATCGTCCCCTTGCCGACCGCGGTGGGGCCGGCGAGGACCACGGGGCGGGGACGGTTCATGGAGTGAACCTATCGTGGCGGCGCGGGATCCGGTTCGGTGCTCCCGGCGAAACGCCGACCGCGGCACACTCGTGGACCGGTCCCGGATCGCTCCGGGACCGGGTTCGGCCGCAGCTCGTTCGGGTCGCAGCGCCCTATTCGGGGATCTTCTCGACCGCGGCGAAGCGGCGGACCAGGGCGTCGGTCTGCTTGGCGCCCAGGCCGCGCACGCGGCGGGATGCGGCGATGCCGACCTCGTCCATGATCTGCTTGGCCCGGACCCGACCGACGCCGGGCATCGACTCCAGGAGGGCGCTGACGCGCATCTTGCCGATCGCGTCGTTCTCCTTGCCGTCGGCGATGACCTGTTCGATCGAGTCCGCGGAGGACTTGAGCCGGGTCTTGACGGCAGCCCGCTCGCGGCGGGCCTCGGCAGCGCGTTCCAGGGCGGCGGCGCGCTGCTCGGGTGTCAGGGGCGGAAGGGCCACTTCTTGAACTCCTTGCGCGGAAATGGACGATCAGGCTGGTCGGAGAAGAGGACTGGTGCGATGCGGGACGCCGGTTCTGGACGACTCGCCATCAGGCAACGGTACCCCTCCGTGCGCCTTCGACTGGGGTTTAAGCCTCGGCCGCGGCGGCCTCTCGCCGGGCGGCGTTCCGCAGTGCGGACACCGTCGGCCCGGCCCGCAGGATGGCGCGACTGCTGCTTGCGAGCACGTTCCCCCGGGCCTGGCCGAAGACGGTCTGCAGGTCCTCCTCGGTGGCGCCCTGAGCACCGATCCCGGGAGCGAGGATGGGTCCGTTGACGGCTGCGAGGTCGATGCCGAGGTCCTGGACCGCGCTCCCGACGGTCGCTCCGACGACGAGACCGACGTGACCGAGTTCACCCCGCCAGGCGGCTGCGGCGTTGTCCTCGGCGGCGCCGCGGGCCACCGCGGCAGCGACCGACTCCCCGTCGAGGGTGGCGTGCTGCACGTCCGCGCCCTCCGGGTTGGAGGTCAGGCACAGGACGAAGACACCCCGCCCGTTCGCGGCGGCCAGGTCGATCGCGGGCCGCAGCGAGCCATACCCCAGATAGGGGCTGACCGTGACCGCATCCGGTGCGGCCGGGGCGTGCGGGCCGAGGAACGCCTGCGCGTAGGCCTCCATCGTTGATCCGATGTCGCCGCGTTTGGCGTCGAGGATGACGAGGGAGCCGAGCTCCCGGGCCCCGTCGATGACCCGTTCGAGCAGGGCGATCCCCCGGGCCCCGAATACCTCGAAGAACGCCGACTGGGGTTTGATCGCGGCGACGTGTCCGCCGAGTGCCTCGACGCAGGTCATCGCGAACCGCTCCACCCCCGCCAGGTCGTAGGTCAGGCTCCACTCCTGGACGAGGCTGCGGTGCGGGTCGATCCCGGCGCACAGCGGACCGTATGCGGTCATCGCCTCCCGCAGCCGCTCACCGAATCCTGGTCTGCCCATGTGTGGTTCTCCGATCTGTGTGGCTGGCGGCTCTGTCTGTGCCGATTCCTGGCTGGCTCCGGCGGTCGGGCTCACCCGCGGTGCGCCGCCCCGACGGCATCGCGCACGGAGCCGAAGCCGCGGGCCGCCAACTCGTGGGCGAGTTCGTCGCGGACCCGGACCGGGGCGAGCGGGTCGTTGAAGACGACGGTGCCGACCTGGACAGCGGTGGCACCGGCGACGATGAGTTCCATGGCGTCCCGTCCGGTGCGCACTCCCCCGACCCCGATGATCGGGACGGTGGGGATGCGGCCCTCCCGCATGGCGCTGCGCACCTGCCAGACGGCACGCACCGCCATCGGCCGGATCGCCGGCCCGGACAGCCCGCCGGTGACGCCGGCGACCTGGGGGCGCATCCGGTCCAGGTCGATGACCATGCCCAGGGTGGTGTTGATCATCGTCAGGCCGGTGGCACCGGCCTTGAGGCAGGCGGCGGCGATGTCGACGATGTCGGTGACGTCCGGGCTGAGTTTGGCGATGATCGGGGTGTCCCGCGGCAGCGCCTCCCGCACGAGGGTCATCACCCGGGCCGAGGCGCCCGGGTCGCAGGCGAACACCTGGCCCCGGTTGGCGACGTTCGGGCAGGAGATGTTGACCTCGACGCCGACGACATGGTCGAAGTGCGGGGAGGCGGCGAGGAGCGCGGCGACCTCGGCGAACTCGGTGCCGCTGCCCCCGGCGATGGAGACGAGCACCCGGGCGTCGTGGGCGGCGAGCCAGGCGAGGTCGTTGGCGACGAAGGCCTCGATGCCCGGTCCCTGCAGCCCGATCGAGTTGAGCATCCCGCTCGGGGTCTCCGCCATGCGCGGGGTGCCCCGTCCGGATCGCGGCTCGCGCATGACCGACTTGGTCACGAAGGACCCGAGTTCACGCACGTCGAAGAACCGGTGCAGTTCCGGGCCGTTGGCCGCGCAACCGGAGGCGGTCATGAGCGGGTTGGGCAGCACTGCCGCCCCGGGGACCGGACCGATGTCGACACGCAGGTCGACCGGCGGGGCGGTGGTCGCTGCGACAGGTGGGTTCGTCATCAGTGCACCTTCATCCCGGCCGCGCCGACGGTGTCTTCGGGGACGGTGCACAGCCCGCCCTCGAACGCATCCCAGCGGATCCGGTCCCCCCGGAAGACCGGACCCTCGACACAACTGCGCACCATCCGGGTCACGCCGTCGTTGCCGCGCACCGGGAGCACGCACGTCATGCACACCCCGACCCCGCACGCCATGGCCTCCTCGACGGCGACCTGCGCGACCGCCCCGTGCGCGGTGGCGATCCGGGTGACCGACTCGAGCATCCCCATCGGGCCGCACGCATAGACGACGTGGGCGTCGGTCCTGGTGATGACCTCGGGCAGGACGTCGGAGACCCAGCCGCGGTGCCCGGCGGAGCCGTCGTCGGTGCACACGGTGACGCCGTCGGCGGACCGGCGCGCGTCGACGACCCCGAACAGTTTGGACTCGGTCGCCGCGCCGAGGACCATCTCGACGTGGCAGCCCCGCTCCCGGAGCCGTTCGGCGAGCCAGAACAGCGGGGCCGAGCCGTAGCCGCCGCCGACGAGGACACACGCCGGGGGCGACTCCTGGACGGTCGGCAGCGGGAACGGCCGACCGAGCGGGCCGATGATGCTCGTCGTGTCGTGCGGGCGCAGGGCACTGATCCATTCGGTGCCGACCCCGACCGCGGAGACGACGACATCGACGGTCCCGCCGTAGGTGCCGCTCGGGGTGACCTGGTGGATCGAGAAGCAGCGACGCAGCAGATTCGCACTCGTCGGGCCGCCGACGGCGAGGGCGACGAAGTGCCCGGGTCGGGCCAGTTCGGCGATCCCGGGGGCGACGAACGTCAGGTGCTGGTATGCGCCCACCCGCCTCGTCGCGACGAGCTCACCGGTGACCTCGACCACCTGGGTCTCCAATCCTCGGGCGGTGCTCATCGGCTCTCCTCCGGTGCGGGCACCGACCACAGGTCGAGGTCGGCGGCGTGTTCCTGCAGCGCCTTGACGTGGACCTCGCCGGTGGCCAGGGCCTCGATGCCATGCACCGCCGCGGCCAGGGCCTGCACGGTCGTGATCATCGGGATGTCGTAGGAGGTCGCGGCGGCGCGGATCGCATACCCGTCGGCTCTGGCGGTCGGACCGGTCGGGGTGTTGACGACCATGTCGATCCGGCCGTCCATGATCAGGTCGATGATGCTGTGGTCACCCTCCTGACGCTCGCTGTGCTTGCGCACCACCTCGGTGTGGATCCCGTTGCGGCGCAACATGTTCCCGGTGCCGGTCGTCGTGTAGATGGTGAAGCCGAGGTCGGCGAGCCGCTTGACCGGGAAGATGATATTGCGTTTGTCGCGGTTGGCGACCGAGACGAAGACGTTGCCCTTGAGCGGGAGACCGCCGTACGCCGCGAGTTGGCTCTTGGCGAACGCCGGACCGAAGTCGCGGGCGATGCCCATGACCTCGCCGGTGGAGCGCATCTCGGGCCCGAGGAGGCTGTCGACGACGACCCCGTCGATGGTCCGGAACCGTTTGAACGGCAGCACCGCCTCCTTGACCGACGTCGGGGCATCGATGGGCAGCTCTCCCCCGTCGGTGTGCGGCGGGAGCAGTCCTTCGGCGCGCAGGGCCGCGATACTCGCCCCGAGCATGACCCGGGCGGCGGCCTTGGCGACGGGCACACCGGTGGCCTTGGCCACGAACGGGACGGTGCGGGAGGCGCGCGGGTTGGCCTCGAGGACGTAGAGCACGTCCTGGGCGAGCGCGAACTGGATGTTCATCAGCCCACGCACCCCGATTCCCTCGGCGAGTTTGCGGGTGGACTCGCGGACCCGGGCCAGCTCCTCGGACCCGAGGGTGACCGGGGGCAGGGTGCACGCCGAGTCGCCGGAGTGGATGCCGGCCTCCTCGATGTGCTCCATGATCCCGCCGAGGTAGAGCTCCTCCCCGTCGAAGATCGCATCGACGTCGATCTCGACGGCGTCGTCGAGGAAGCGGTCGACGAGGATCGGGTGCTCCGGTGAGGCGATCGTGGCCCGGGTGACGTAGTCGACGAGGGTCGCGTCGTCGTAGACGATCTCCATGCCGCGTCCGCCGAGGACGTAGGAGGGCCGCACGAGGACCGGGTAGCCGATCTCGGCGGCCACGGTGAGCGCCTCCTGGGCGCTGTATGCGGTGCCGTGCTTGGGTGCCGGAAGTCCGGCGGTCGCGAGCACCCGGCCGAAGGCGCCGCGGTCCTCGGCGAGGTGGATCGCCTCCGGGGTGGTCCCGACGATCGGCACCCCGGCGTCCTTGAGCGCCTGGGCCAGGCCGAGCGGGGTCTGGCCGCCGAGTTGGACGATGACCCCGGCCAGCGGTCCGGCAGCCTTCTCGGCGTGGACGACCTCGAGGACGTCCTCGAGGGTGAGCGGCTCGAAGTAGAGCCGGCTGCTCGTGTCGTAGTCGGTCGAGACGGTCTCCGGGTTGCAGTTGACCATGACCGTCTCGAAGCCGGCGTCGCGCAGCGCGAAGCTCGCGTGCACGCACGAGTAGTCGAACTCGACACCCTGACCGATCCGGTTCGGGCCGCTGCCGAGGATGATGACCGCCGGGGTGGCCCGCGGCTCGACCTCGCTCTCCTCGTCGTAGGAGGAGTAGTAATAGGGGGTGCGGGCCTCGAACTCCGCGGCGCACGTGTCGACCGTCTTGTAGACCGGCCGGATCCCGAGCGCGTGGCGCACCCCGCGGACGATCTCCTCCGGCAGCCCGGCGATCGCGCCGATCTGGGCGTCGCTGAAGCCGTGCCGTTTGGCGTGCCGGACCAGCTCCGGGGAGAGCCGCCCGTCGCCGCTGTCCGCCTCGCTCGCGAGCTGGTCGGCGATCTCGTTGATCAGGGCGATCTGGTCGAGGAACCACGGGTCGATGCCGGTGGCGTCGTGGACCTCCTCGACGGTCTTGCCACCACGCAGCGCCTGCTGCACGGCGACGATGCGCCCGTCCGTGGGTCGGCGGGCCTCCTCGAGCAGCGCGTCGAGGGCATCCCCGCCGAGCGGTTCGCCATCCCAGTGGAACGAGCTGCCGGCGCGTTCCAGGGAGCGCAGCGCCTTCTGCAGGGCCTCGGTGAAGTTGCGGCCGAGGGACATCGCCTCACCGACGCTCTTCATCGTCGTCGTCAGGGTCGAGTCGGCGTTCGGGAACTTCTCGAACGCGAACCGCGGCACCTTGACCACGACATAGTCGATCGTCGGCTCGAACGCGGCCGGGGTCTCCTCGGTGATGTCGTTGGGGACCTCGTCGAGGGTGTAGCCGATCGCCATCTTCGCGGCGATCTTCGCGATCGGGAATCCGGTGGCCTTCGACGCCAGCGCCGAGGAGCGGGACACCCGCGGGTTCATCTCGATGACGATGACCCGCCCGTCGATGGGGTTGACGGCGAACTGGATGTTGCAGCCGCCGGTGTCGACGCCGACCTCCCGGATGACGGCGATGCCGATGTCGCGCAGCCGCTGGTACTCCCGGTCGGTGAGGGTGAGCGCGGGGGCGACGGTGATCGAGTCACCGGTGTGCACCCCCATCGGATCGAGGTTCTCGATCGAGCAGACCACGACGACGTTGTCGGCGTGGTCGCGCATGAGTTCGAGCTCGTACTCCTTCCAGCCGAGGATGGACTCCTCGAGGAGCACCTCGGTCACCGGGGAGTACTGCAGCCCGGCACCGGCGATCCGCCGCAGGTCCTCCTCGTCGTGGGCGAAGCCGCTGCCGAGACCGCCCATCGTGAACGACGGGCGCACGACGACCGGATAGCCGAGCTCCTCGGCCCCCGCGAGCACCTCGTCCATGGTGTGGCAGATGACGCTACGGGCCGACTCGGCGCCGCACCGTTCGACGACACCCTTGAACAACTCCCGGTCCTCGCCGAGCCGGATCGCCTCGACGTTGGCGCCGATGAGGGGTGCGTTGTACTTCTCCAGGATGCCCCGCTCGTGCAGCGCCATCGCACAGTTCAGGGCGGTCTGCCCGCCGAGGGTCGCGAGGACCGCGTCCGGGCGTTCCTTGGCGATGATCGCCTCGACGACCTCGGGGGTGATCGGCTCGATGTAGGTCGCGTCGGCGAACTCCGGGTCGGTCATGATCGTCGCCGGGTTGGAGTTGACGAGGATGACCCGGATGCCCTCCTCGCGCAGCACCCGGCACGCCTGGGTGCCGGAGTAGTCGAACTCGCAGGCCTGACCGATGACGATCGGCCCGGAGCCGATGACGAGGACACTTGTGATGTCGTCCCGCTTGGGCATCAGGACGCCACCCCCTCAGTTGGTGAGTTCGTATGCGACTGCTGGCTTCTCGCGAGCAGGTCGACGAAGCGGTCGAACAGGTGGGCGGCGTCGTGCGGGCCGCTGGCCGCCTCCGGGTGGTACTGCACCGAGAACGCGACGAGCTCCTCGGTCCCGTCCGCGGCGCGGCGGTGCACCTCGAGGCCCTCGACGACGTCGTCGTTGAGGCACACGTGGCTGACGGACACGGTGCCGAACTCGGTCTCGACGCTCTCCTCCAACGGTGCGGCGACGGCGAAGCCGTGGTTGTGCGAGGTGATCTCGACCCGTCCGGTGCGCCGGTCCTGGACCGGCTGGTTGATCCCGCGGTGGCCGTAACGCAGTTTGTAGGTCTGCAGGCCGAGGGCCCGGCCGAGGAGCTGGTTGCCGAAGCAGATCCCGAAGTAGGGGATCCCGCGATGCAGCACCTCCTGGAGCAGCTCGACCTGGGTGTCGGCGGTCTGCGGATCGCCGGGGCCGTTGGAGAAGAACACCCCGTCCGGGGCGACGGCCAGGACGTCCTCGATCGTCGCCGACGCGGGCAGGACGTGCACCTCGATCCCGCGGGCGGTCATCCGCTCGGTCGTCATCGCCTTCAGGCCGAGGTCGACGACGGCGACGGTGAAGCGGCGCGGTCCCTCGGCGGGCACGACGTACGGGTGCGGTGTCGTGACCTCCTCGGCGAGCCGTGCTCCGGACATGACCGGCGCGGAGGTGACCTGCTCCAGCAGAGCCGCGGGAGGCATACCCTCCAGGGCCGGTCCGGAGAAGATCCCGGCCCGCATGGCGCCGCGCTCGCGCAGGTGCCGGGTCAGCGCGCGGGTGTCGATGCCGCTGATCCCGACGATCTGCTGGCCGGTGAGGCGGTCCTCGAGGGAGCCGCGGGAGCGCCAGTTCGAGGGGCGGATCGCCGGGTCGCGCACGACGAGTCCGGCGACCCAGATGCGGGCGGACTCGTCGTCCTCCTCGGTCCAGCCGGTGTTGCCGATGTGCGGGGCGGTCATGACGACGATCTGGCGGTGGTAGCTCGGGTCGGTCAGCGTCTCCTGGTATCCGGTCATCCCGGTCGAGAACACCGCCTCGCCGAGGGTGCTGCCGAGCGCGCCGTAGGGCTCGCCGACGAAGGTGCGTCCGTCCTCGAGGACGAGGAGCGCGGTCTGCCCGGTCACTGGTGGGCCTCCTTGGTGACTGCGTGGCCCTCCCGGGCGGTCACTCGACCGCGCAGGATGGTGGTATGCACGGCTCCGGTCAGCGTGTGGCCGTGCCAGGGGTTGTTGCGGGAGATCGAGTGCGAGGACTCGCGGTCGACCGTCACGGTCGCGGTGGGGTCGACGAGGACGAGGTTCGCCGGGGATCCGGTCGCGACCGGGTGGCCGTGCCCGTCCAGGCGGGCGATCCGGGCCGGCGCGAGCGACATCCGCTCGGCGAGGTCGGCCAGGGTCATCCGCCCGGTGCGGACCATGAGGTCGTGGACGACCGCGAACGCCGTCTCCAGCCCGAGCATCCCGAACGCGGCGTCGACGAAGGCGTGCTCCTTGTCGTGCCGGGCATGGGGGGCGTGGTCGGTGGCGATCGCGTCGATCGTGCCGTCGACCAGGGCGTCCTGGAGGGCCTCGCGGTCCTCACTCGGCCGCAGCGGCGGGTTGACCTTGAAGACCGGGTCGTAGCCGCTGAGCAGGCCGAGGTCGAGGGCGAGGTGGTGCGGGGTCACCTCCGCGGTCATCGCGATACCGCGGGCCTTGGCCCACCGGACCACCTCGACCCCCTCGGCGGTCGTCACGTGCGCGACGTGCACCCGTGATCCGGTGTGCTGGGCGAGCATCGCGTCCCGGGCGATGATCGCGGACTCGGCGGGGGCGGGCCAGCCGGGCAGGCCGAGCCGGCCGGAGAGTTCGCCCTCGTGGCAGCAGGCGGTGCTGCCGGCGAGGCTCGGGTCCTGGCTGTGCTGGGAGATGACGCCGTCGAAGGCCCGGATGTACTCCAGGGCGCGGCGCATGACGCGGCCGTCGCCGACGCAGTGTCCGTCGTCGGAGAACACCCGCACCTTGGCGCGGCTGCGGGCCATGAGTCCGAGTTCGGCGAGTTCGGCACCGGCGAGATCCTTGGTCACCGCCCCGATCGGCTGGACGTCGACGAGGCCGGCCCTGGTGCCGAGGTCGAGGATGTGCACCGCGGCCTCGGCGGTGTCGGTCGGCGGGGTGGTGTTCGCCATGGCGAGGATCGCGGTGAACCCACCGGCGGCGGCCGCGGCCGAGCCGGTCGCGACCGTCTCGGTGTCCTCCCGGCCGGGTTCGCGCAGGTGGGTGTGCAGGTCGACGAATCCGGGCAGCAGGGCCAGCCCGTCGGCGTCGAGGGTCTCCACCCCGTCGGATGGCTCGAGGCCGCCCGGGCGGTCGGTGATCTCGGTGATGACGCCGTCGGTGATGCGGATGTCGGCCGGGTCGGCGCCGAGGATCCGGGCCCCGGTGATGATCAGGTCGCTCATGCGGGGTCCTCGCAAAGCATCTGGGGGAGCGCAGCGGAGGAAGAGCTTTGTGGGGTGCTTCTCATGCCGCGTCCTCGTTCTCCAGGGCCGGGCCGGAGCCGACGAGCAGGTGGTAGAGCACCGCCATCCGCACCGCGACCCCGGCCGAGACCTGGTCGAGGATGACGGAGTGGAGGCTGTCGGCGGCGTCGGCGCTGATCTCCAGGCCGCGGTTCATCGGGCCGGGGTGCATGACGAGGATGTTCTCGTTGGCGGCCTGCAACCGGTCCAGTCGAGGGCGGGTCAGCCCGTAGCCGACGGTGTACTCGCGCGGGGTCGGGAAGAAGCCGCCGCTCATCCGCTCGCGCTGCACGCGCAGCATCATGACGATGTCGGGAGGCGGTCCGGCATACAGGCTCTCGTCGAGGTCGTTCGAGGTCGCGAACCCGGCCGTCCGGGACCAGGCCCCGATCCCGGCGGGCATGAGCGTCGGCGGGGCGACCACGGTGACGTCGGCGCCGAGGGTGTTGAGCAGGAGCACATTCGAGCGGAACACCCGGCTGTGGGCCAGGTCCCCGACGATGACGACCCGCTTGCCGGCGAGGGCCCCGAGCCGCTGGATCATCGTGTATGCGTCGAGCAGCGCCTGCGTCGGATGCTCGTGGGTGCCGTCGCCGGCGTTGACGACGCTCGCGGGGCGCCCGTCGGCGGCGAGCCACTCGGCGACCTGGTGGCAGGCGCCGCTGGCGCTGTGCCGGATGACGAGGGCGTCGACGGCCATCGCGGTGATCGTGCGGACGGTGTCCCGCAACGACTCGCCCTTCGAGGCCGAGGAGCCCTTGCCGGTGATGTTGATCGTGTCCGCCGACATCCACTTGCCGGCGATCTCGAAGCTGGAGCGGGTGCGGGTGGAGTCCTCGAAGAACAGGTTGATGACGGTCCGTCCGCGCAGGGCGGGCAGCTTCTTGACGTCGCGGCGTTGCACGTCGTGCATCGAGGCGGCCGTCCCGAGGATCTCGAGGGCCTCGTCGCGCGTCAGGTCGCCGGCCGAGAGCAGGTGGCGGGCGGCCGGGGCGTGATCGGCGGCCATGTCAGCGACCTCCCACCTGGGAGGGGCCGTGGGCGATGCGGACCGAGTCCTCGATCCCGTCGTGGGCCTCGAGGCGGACCTGGACCTTCTCGGCGTGGGACGTCGGGAGGTTCTTGCCGACGTGGTCGGCCCGGATCGGCAGCTCGCGGTGGCCGCGGTCGACGAGGACGGCGAGGCGGACCACGGCGGGGCGGCCGAGGTCGGAGAGCGCGTCGAGGGCGGCTCGGACGGTGCGCCCGGAGTAGAGGACATCGTCGACGAGGACGACGACCTTCTCGTCCACCCCGCAGTCCGGGATGTAGGTGCGCATCGGGGCCCGCGTCGGTTTGCGGTGCAGGTCGTCCCGGTGCAGCGTGATGTCGAGGGAGCCGACCGGCACCTCGGTGCCCTCGACCTCCTCGATCAGGGCGGCGAGCCGGTGGGCGAGAGCGACCCCGCGACTCGGGATGCCGAGGAGGACCAGATTGCCGGCCCCCTTGTTGCTCTCGAGGATCTCGTGGGCGATGCGGCGCAACGCCCGGGCGATCTCGTCGGGGCCGAGGATGACTCGACCTTCCGGGTCCACGGGGTGGCCTTTGGGCACTTCACGATCCGG
Source organism: Intrasporangiaceae bacterium (assembly GCA_012838445.1). Taxonomy (GTDB): domain Bacteria; phylum Actinomycetota; class Actinomycetes; order Actinomycetales; family Dermatophilaceae; genus F2B08. Next base: position 15,993 of record DUPF01000277.1, read on the forward strand.
CGCCATGCGCGTGCGGACCTCCTTCCCTGCCTCACAGGACAGGTCGTTAAAGGATGTCGGGCGTTGCCCACTCTAACGCCTCGCCGCCACCGTCCCCGACCGGTGTCCGGCGCGTCGCCACGTCTGCCGCATCACACCCCGTCCTCACACCCGCGACCTCCCCCCGCCGCCCCCGTCGACGGATGGTTCTGGTCACGCTTTTTCGCCGGAACCGGGCCCAGAACCATCCCTCAACCTGGGCTGCCGGCGGCGGAGGAGACGGTTCGGGCCGGTCCCAGCATGTGGAATGCATAACGCCTGCCTATGCCTGCCCCAACCTCATGTGATGTAGTGGTCCGCGACCCGATCGCTGCCGTCCCGAAGGAGGCGAGATGTCCCCCACGACCACCCCATCGACACCAGGTGCCCCGTCCTGTGCGGACACCTCGCCGCCCGCGACGACTGACGAGCGTGTTCCTGGCCTCTTCCCGCCCAAGGACGCCGACGAGGCGACCCGCCGGGCCTGGCTGGCCGACACCCCCTGGCCCGAGGTGGTCTTCGCCACCGCCCGCTGAGCGCGAGAGGGCCTCAGCACAGGACGTCAGCGCGGCGAGCGCGGGCGCGGCCCGGCGAGGTCGTGCTCGATCGGTACGACCTGCGGGCGCAGCGCGACGAGCGCGTCGAGCGTGCCGAGCGCACTGATCTCGTCGACGATCGTGCGGGTCGGCGCGACCATGTTCAGCCGCCCGTGCTCGACCGCGTCGATCAGATCGGCGACCGGCATCCACACCGAGTCGTGCGCCTCCCCGGTGCTGTGCGTGAACTCCGCCCCGTCGGCGACCGGCAGGAGGAAGAACATCACATCGAACCGTTTCGGGTACGCGATCGGCGTGACCCACCGGTCCCACGGGATGAGGTCCCCCGGGTTGACGACCGCGCCGGCCTCCTCGGCGACCTCGCGCACCGCACACGCTTCGGCGACCCCGATCCCGATCCGGTATGCGGTGCTCGTGTCGATCGGATCGACTCGCCCTCCGGGGAAGACGACTGCCCCGGGCACGAAGTCCATCGTGTCTGCCCGGTGCTGGATGAACACCTCGAGCGCGCCGTCCCGGTCCCGGACGGGGATGACGCTGACGGCGGGAGCCGGCTCCGGCTCGTCCCGCAACGCGACGACCATCCCGGCGCGGCGGCCGGCGGCGGCCAGGCCGAGGTCGCTTTCGATCCGGCGCAGCGGCGCCAGTCGCTCCCACTCGAGCGGGTGCGAGTCCGGGCCGATCTCGACGAAGCCCTCCCGCGCATACCAGGGGCCGTTCCACAGCACGTCGGCGTAGGTCATCAGGGTGAGCCGGTCCTGACCGCGGGCGAGCACCTCCCCCATGGCGGCGCGCAGCAGCATCGTGCCGATGCCGCGCCGCCCGGCGTCCGGGCGCACCGCGATCTGGTCGAGGTGCAGACCGGTCGAGCCGTGCTCGGCGAGGTCGACGACATGCGCGAAGCCGAGGACCTCGGGCTGGCCGACGGCGAGGATGAAACCGGGCCGGGACGCGCGCTGCTCCCCCGGCGTCGGGGCCGGCCAGTCGTCCATCTCCAGGGCGGATCCGGCCCACATCGCCTGGAACATCGCGTCGGCCTCCCCCTCGATCTCGGCGAGGGCGGTGATGTCGACGGGGGTCGCATACCGGACACAGGTCAGCGACAGCCGTGGCCCGGCACCCACTCCCGCTCCCGACGTCGTCACAGCAGCATCATCACAGCAACGTGGGCTTGACCTGCAGGAGCCGGCCGAGGAGACCGTTGACGAAGGCCGGGGAGTCGTCCGTGGAGAGCTGTTTGGCCAACTCGACCGCCTCGCTGATCGCGACCGGTCCGGGCACGTCCGTCGCGAAGAGCACCTCGTAGGCGCCGAGGCGCAGGATCGCCCGGTCCACCGCGGGCATCCGGTCCAGGGACCAGCCCTGCGCATACGTGCTCAAGGCGTCGTTGATGTCGCCCCAGTGCTCGACGACACCCTCGACCAGACTGACGGTGAACTCGTTCAGCGGCGCCTCGGTGACCGGGGCGGCCAGCCGGTCCCGGAGCAGTTCGAGCGCGTTGACCTGGCGCTGCTCGGCCTCGTAGAGCAGGTCGAGCGCGCGTTTGCGGGCCTTGGAGCGGGATGCCACCGTCGGGTCACAGGCCGATCAGTTGACCCGGCCGAGGTAGGACCCGTCGCGGGTGTCGACCTTGACCTTCGTGCCGGACTCGAGGAAGAGCGGGACCTGGATCGAGGCACCGGTCTCGAGGGTAGCCGGCTTGGTGCCGCCGGTGGAGCGGTCCCCCTGCAGCCCCGGCTCCGTGTAGGTGATCTCGAGGACCACCGACGCGGGCAGTTCGATGAACAGCGGGGTGCCCTCGTGGCGGGCGACGAGCACGTCCTGGTTCTCGAGCATGTAGTTGCTCGCGTCGCCGACGATCTCCGGGGTGACCTCGACCTGGTCGTAGGTGTCGGGGTCCATGAAGACGAAGTTGGATCCGTCGTTGTAGAGGTACTGCATCGTGCGGCGGTCGACGTTCGCGGTCTCCACCTTGACGCCGGCGTTGAAGGTCTTGTCGACGGTCTTGCCGGTCGTGACGTTCTTCAACTTGGTCCGCACGAAGGCCGGGCCCTTGCCGGGCTTGACGTGCTGGAACTCCACGACGGTCCAGAGGTGTCCGTCGATCTTGAGGACCATGCCGTTCTTGAGGTCGTTCGTCGTTGCCACGCGTGGTGTCTTCCTGTTGGTTCGGGTCGCCGCGGGTCCCGTCGGTGTCACGGGCGCGGTGCTGCGGGATCGCGGATCAGTGTAACCGCCGGGAGCGCTCCTCCCGTCCCTGCCCGCATCCGCGGGCACCTCCCCCGGGGGCGCGCGGCGTTGCGCGATCGGTGATGATGAGGGCATGGCCCTGGGCGACTGGTTCCTCTCCCCCGCCGAGCGGGAGAACCCGCACACCGTCATCGACGCGGTCCGTGACGGGGAGCGGGCCTGGTCCGGCGGGAACGAGGTCCGACCCCTCGTCCACGGCGCGCCCTACTTCGCCGAACTCGCCGAGCGGATCACGGCGATGGGGGCCGGCGACCGGGTCTACTTCGTCGACTGGCGCGGGGATCCGGACGAGATGCTCAACGCGGACGGCACCACGCTCGTCGACGTCCTCACCTCGGCGCTCGCCCGCGGCGTCGATGTGCGGGGGCTGCTGTGGCGCTCGCACTGGCGCAAACTGGGCTTCCACTCCGAGAAGGCGTTCCGGCTCGGCAAGCAGATCGAGGCCGCCGGTGGGCAGTGCCTGCGGGACATGCGGGTGCGCACCCTCGGCTCGCACCACCAGAAGTTCGTCGTGCTCCGCCACCGGGGGGCACCGGAGCGGGACGTCGCCTATGTCGGCGGGATCGACCTGTGCCACAGCCGTCGCGACGACGACGAGCATCTCGGCGACGAGCAGGCGCTGCGGACGGCCGCCGAGTACGGGCCGCGCCCGGCTTGGCACGACGTCCAGGTCGCGATCAGTGGCCCGGCCGTCCACGACGTCGAGACGACGTTCCGGGAGCGGTGGGAGGACAGCACCCCGCTCACCCTCAACCCCGGGCGGCGGTTGACGTCGTGGCTGCAGGCCGAGGACCAGCAGGCCGAACCGCTCGGGGAGCAGTGGCCCCCACCGGAGCCGGTGCCAGACGGTCACGACGCGGTGCAGATCGTGCGCACCTATCCGGCGATCCAACCGGTCGGCTACGACTTCGCCCCGGACGGGGAGCGCAGCATCGTCCTGGCCAACTCCAAGGCGATGGCGCACGCCCGCTCGCTGATCTATGTCGAGGACCAGTACCTCTGGGGCGAGGAGGTCGGGGAGCATTTCGCGACGGTGCTGCGCGAGCAGCCCGGTCTGCGGCTGGTCATCGTCCTGCCCGCAGTCCCCGACGTCGACGGGGCGGCGGAACGCACCGCCCAGCTCACCGCCCGACTCATGTCGCTCGAACCGATCCTCGAGGCCGGCGGCGACCGGGTCGCGGTGTTCAGCCTGACGAACAGCGCCGGCCTGCCGGTCTATGTCCACTCCAAGGTGTGCATCATCGACGACCGGTGGGCCAGCGTCGGCTCGGACAACTTCAACCGCCGGTCCTGGACGAGCGACTCGGAGATCGCCTGCATGGTCATGGACGAGCGCACCGACGGCCTCGGCCCGGACGACCCGGTCCCGGCGGACGGGTTCCCGCTGCGGCTGCGCCGGATGCTCTGCGGGGAGCACCTCGGCATCCCCGCCGACGAGGTCCCGGACGATCCGGACGAGCTCTTCACCGCCCTGAAGGAGGCGGCCGACCGCCTCGATGAGTGGTATGCGACCAGCGCCGCCGAGCGGGCCCGTGGACTGCGTCGGGTGGCTGAGCGGGTGTGCGACCGGCGTCGGTACCTGCCGCGGGCGCGGCGCTCGGCCCGGGAGCGGGTCGCCGCCGATGCGGCGTCGTGGCAGGAGCGGGCCGAGGCGCTCGGCGGTCGTCCGCCGGGTCAGTTGCGGGCCCTCGTGCTGCCGGAGTTGACGGATCTGCAGCGGTGGTGGGGCCGGCGGGCCTATGCGGCCATGGATCCGGACGGGACGCTCGGCCGGGACGAGGACCTCGAGGAGCAGAGCCGCCCCGGCTGATCCCCGCCACAACTTCGCGATTGCGAAGTTATGGCGGCGGATGCGCGGCGAAGAGGATCGAGGCAGGCTCGGGTCAGCGTTCGGCGGCGACGCTGCGGTAGGCGGCGCGCAACTGGTCCTCGGTCGGACCCTCGAGCCGGGTCACCGAGCCGAGTCCGTCGAGGACGACGAACCGCAGCAGCGCACCCCGGGACTTCTTGTCCCGCCGCATCGCCTCGAGGAGCCGCTCGAATCGGGCCGCTGTCGGCTCCTGCGCCCAGTGGTCGGTCACCGGGAGCCCGATGGCGGTGAGCACGCTGCGGTGGCGGGCGACGAGGTCGGCACCGATCAGGCCCGCACCTCGCGCCAGTTCGGCCGCGAAGACCATGCCGACGCTGATCGCCTCCCCGTGGCGGATCCGGTAGTCCTCGACCTGCTCGATGGCGTGGCCGAGGGTGTGTCCGTAGTTGAGGATCTCGCGCAGCCACGACTCCTTGAGGTCCTGCGCGACGACCTGGGCCTTGACGGTGATCTTGCGTTCGATGAGCTCGCGCAGCACGGGACCGCGCACATCGAGGCAGGCGGCCGGGTCGGCCTCGATGCGGTCGAGGATCACCGGGTCGGCGATGAACCCGCCCTTGACCACCTCGGCCAGTCCGGCGCGCAGGTCCGCCTCGGGCAGCGTGTCGAGGGTCGCCAGGTCGCACAGCACGGCGGCCGGCGGATGGAACGCGCCGACAAGGTTCTTGCCTGAAGCGGTGTTGATCCCGGTCTTGCCCCCGACGGCGGCGTCGACCATCGCCAGGACGGTCGTCGGCACCTGGATGACCGCGACCCCGCGCAGCCACGTCGCGGCGACGAACCCGGCCAGGTCGGTCACGGTGCCGCCGCCGACCCCGATGACGACATCGCTGCGGGTAAAGGCGGCCGCCCCAAGCCGGTCCCACAGGTCGGTGAGCACCGTTGCGGTCTTTGCGGTCTCGGCATCCGGGACCTCGGCCAGGTGGGTCCGCACCCCGGCCTCCGCGACGACGGCGGCGTATGCGTCGGCCAGCTCCCGCAGGGTCGGCGGGTGGACGATGAGGGCCTGGGCTGCCCCGGCGGGCAACACCGTCGGGAGCCGGTCGCGCAGCCCGCGTCCGACGAGGACGTCGTAGTCGTCCCCCACGGAGATGGTGCTGATCGAGGTCGAGCCGCTCATCGCATACCTCCTGGAGCAGAGTCGCTGAGGGCGATGAGGATCTCCTCGACGACCTCCTCGGGGCTGCGTCCGGCGGTGTCCACCTGCCAGCGGGCGAGCCGCTCGTAGGTCGGGCGACGCTGCTTCATCATCGCGATCCACGTCGCCCGCGGCTGGACGGCGAGCAGCGGTCGGGAGGTGTCGAAGCCGATCCGGGCGGCGGCATCGGCGATGCCGACGTCGAGGAAGACGACCGGGCGACCGGCCAGGGCGGCCCCGATCAGCTCCTGCATCGGGGCACCGCCGCCGAGGGCCAGGACACCGGTGGCCGAATCGAGCAACTCGAGGGTGACGGCCCGCTCGACGTCGCGGAAGTAGTCCTCCCCGTCGTCGACGAAGATGTCACTGATCGGTCGACCCTCCCGCTCGACGACGACGTCGTCACCGTCGACGAAGGCGACGCCGAGCCGGTCGGCGAGGAGGCGGCCGACGGTGCTCTTGCCGACGCCCATCGGACCGATGAGGACGATGAGATCTGCAGCCGGATGTTCGGTGGGCACCGGTCTCACTCCCAGGTGCGCATCTGCGCGGGGATCGCTGCCAGGTATCCGTCCCGGTTGCGGGCGGTCTCGGCGACGCTGTCACCGCCGAACTTCTCCAGGCACGCCTCGGCGAGGACGAGGGCGACCATCGCCTCGGCGACGACCCCGGCCGCCGGGACCGCGCACACGTCGGACCGCTGGTGGATCGCGGTCGCGGCCTCCCCGGAGGCGACGTCGACGGTCCGCAGCGCCCGCGGGACGGTGCTGATCGGCTTCATCGCCGCGCGCACCCGCAGCGTCTCCCCGGTGGACATCCCGCCCTCGGTCCCGCCGGCGCGTCCGCTCGCGCGGCGGATCACCCCGTCCGCGTCGTGGACGATCTCGTCGTGGGCCTGGGAGCCGCGCCGGGTAGCGGTGGTGAACCCGTCCCCGACCTCGACCCCCTTGATCGCCTGGATCCCCATCAGGGCTGCGGCGAGTCGGGCATCGAGGCGCCGGTCCCAGTGGACGTGGGAGCCCAGCCCGGGTGGCAGTCCGGTCGCGATCACCTCGACGACCCCGCCGAGGGTGTCGCCGGCCTTGCGCGCCGCGTCGACCTCGGCGACCATGGCCGCGCTCGCCGCGGCGTCGAGGGTGCGGACCGGGTCGGCGTCCAGGGCGGCGACATCGTCGGGGGTCGGGACCGCGGCATCGGCCCCCACCCCGGCCGTGCCGATGGAGACGGTATGCGACACGAGCCTGATCCCGTAGGCCTGCCGGAGGAACTGGGCGGCGACCTCCCCGAGGGCGACGCGCGCGGCGGTCTCCCGGGCGGACGCCCGTTCGAGGATCGGGCGGGCGTCGTCGTGGCCGTACTTCTGCATCCCGACCAGGTCGGCGTGCCCGGGCCGGGGCCGGGTCAGCGGCCGGTTGCGGGCGATCTCCTTCTCGGCGTTGATGTCGTCGCTCGCGGCGAAGGCCTGCGCACTGACCGGCTCGGGACTCATCACGACGTCCCACTTGGGCCACTCGGTGTTGGCGATGTGGATCGCGATCGGCGAGCCGAGGGTGACGCCGTGGCGCACCCCGCCGAGGAAGTCGACCTCGTCCTTCTCGAAGCTCATCCGGGCACCGCGTCCGTAGCCGAGCCGGCGCCGGGCCAGGGCGGCCTGCAGGTCGACGCGACTGACCTCGACGCCGGCGGGCAGGCCCTCGAGGATCGCGACGAGGGCGGGGCCGTGGGACTCACCGGCGGTCAACCAACGCAGCATGTCCAGCATCTTGTCACGACCGTCCGACCCGGCGTCCGCGGTGTTCACCGCACGCGCCGCACCCGCACCTCGACGGCGGTCCTCACACTCCGGCGGCGGCCCGACCCGCGGCCTGCATGGCGGCCAGGTCGGCGGGCACGCCGGTGAACAGTTCGAACTGGCGGGCGGCCTGGTGGATGAGCATCTCGATCCCGGGGATCGTCCGGCCGCCGGACGCTTCGACCGCCGCGGCGAGCGGACTGGGCCACGGCACGTAGGCGACGTCGAAGAGGGTGCCGGAGAGTGCTCGAGATCGACCGGTGTCGGTTCGGGCCGCCTCGACGAGCGCGGGACCGGCCGCGACCGGCACCGTGGAGAGCACGAGCCGATGCGGCTGCTCGGCCCACTGCTCCAGCGGCACCGCCCCGGCCGTCAGGCCCTGCTCCCGGGCGAACCGGACGAGCGCCTCCGCCGGCTCCCGGCGGCGGGCGGCGATGGCGACCTCCTCGACGCCGAGCTCGGTGAGGGCGACCACCGCCGAGCGGGCCGTGGCCCCGGCCCCGATGATCAGGGCCGCACCGTCGTGAACGACCCCACGCAACGATTCGACGATCCCGATGACGTCGGTGTTGTCGGCGTCCCAAGCCAGGTCCGCGCGGCGGATGAGGGTGTTGATCGCCCCGGCCCGCCGGGCCACGTCACTGACCGCGGCGGCCACCTCGAAGGCGACCTCCTTCAGCGGCATCGTCAGGCTCAGACCCCGCCAGGATGCGTCGAGTCCGGCGACGAACCCGGCGAGTTCGCTCTCCTGGACCTCGATCGCGTCGTAACGCCACCGCGTCAGCCCGACAGCCGCATACCCGCTGCGATGGAGCACCGGCGAGAGGGAATGGGCGATCGGTGCGCCGAGGACGGCGGCCCGATACGACTGCGACTCAGCCACCACCGGTGCACTTGCCCGGGTTGTCCTGGCACCACTGCACCCGCTGGGCGTCGTTGCGCTGGTGCTCCTCGAAGGTCTCGGCGAAGAGGGTCTCGCCGGTGTCGAGGTTGATGGTGACGAAGTAGAACCACTCCCCCTCGGTCGGGTTCACGGCGGCGTCGATGGCGGCCCGTCCGGGGTTGCCGATCGGTCCGGGCGGCAGGCCCTTGAACGCATACGTGTCGTAGGGGTCGGACTTGGCCGAGTCGTACTCGGACTTGGTCAGGTTCCCGCGTTTCTGCAGGACGTAGTTGACCGTGGAGTCCATCTGCAGGAACCCGACCGTCGGCCCGGTCGGGTCGGCGAGCCGGTTCTCGACGACCCGGGCGACCTTGCCGAGATCGACGTTCGCGCGCGCCTCACCCTCGACGATCGAGGCGATGACGAGGACCCGCTGCCAGTCCTCCTCGGCGGCCCCGGCGTCCTGCAACTGCTTCTTCATCTCGTCGACGAGGGTCTTCAGGTGGGTCACCGCGGAGTCGTCGGTCTCCAGCGTGTAGGTCGCCGGGAACATCCACCCCTCGATGTTGCCCTCGGCACTCTCGGGCAGGCCGAGCGCCGCCCCGTCCGCGGCTGCGGCCTCGTAGTCCGCGACGGGGACCCCGGTGGCCTGCGACAGGGCCGCGAAGACCTCCGACTTCCACAGCCCCTCCCGCAGCGTGACCCGTTCACCGATGTAGCGGTTGTTCGCGTCGGTCAGGGCCGCTAGCGCGTCGGCGGCCTTCATCTCCTTGAGCAGGGTGTACTGCCCGGGCTGGATCGTGGCCGCCGCGTCCGGGTCCTGCCGGCTCGCGTCGACGAAGGCGGCGGTCGAGGCGATGACCCCGGCGTCGAGGAGTTCCCTCGCGATGTCGCTGCCGGTGTCGCCCGGGTGGACGACGATCGTGGCCTCGCCGCTGCCGGGGCCGGGATAGTCCTCGGCCGAGTTGGAGAACACCCCGGTCAGTTTCGGGACGATGACCTTGTATGCGCCGAAGCCCAGGGCGACGATGACGGCCAGGGCGATGAGCGGCAGCCCGATCGACCGGAACTTCCCGCCTCCGTCGGCCTTGCGGGAGGCGGCGTGCCGGACCCGCGCCTGGGAGCGGGTCCGGGGCGCCGCGGGGGCCGGCCGGCGGGTCCCGAAGATGTCGATGTCATCCTCGACGTGCTCCGGCTCACCGAGGAGGTCCGCGTGGAGTCCGTCGTCCTCGTGGACCGGCTCCTCGTGAACCAGGTCCTCGTGGACCACGTGCTCGTCGATGGGCTCGCCGTCGTCGACGGGATGCGGGTCCTCGATCCACTCCTGGTCGTACACCTCGTCGGGGTGTTCCTCGTCTCCGAAGTGAGAGTGCTCAGTTCGCGAACTCACTCGGGCTCCTTCTGCTGGCGGGGGTGTCGGGGTTTGCGCCGACGTGGCAGGGACTCCCCGGCGGGGCGACCGGAGGAGCGTTCGTGGTCGAGCGCGCCCTGGAGGATCAGGACCGCAGCAGCCTGATCGACGACAGCGCGCCGCCCGCGTTCGCGCAGTCCGCTTGCTTCCAGCTGTCGATGGGCGCTGACCGTGGTCAGGCGCTCGTCGATGAGCCGGACGGGGACAGGCCGGACCAGCGAGGCGAGAGCCTGAGCATAACCGCGGGCAGCCTGTGCTGCGGGGCCTTCGTCCCCACGAAGTGTTCGCGGCAGGCCGATATAGACACAGGTGACCTCCCGATCCGTGACGAGGGCCGCGACGGCGTCGGTGTCCTCCGGCGGCACCGTCGTGACCGGGTGGGCGAGGATCCCGTCGGGGTCGCTGAGCGCGATCCCGACCCGCACCGAGCCGACATCGATGCCCATCCGCACCCCGTCCGGGGCCGGAGGGGTCCGGTCAGTCGGCGAGCTCACCGACGCGCCACTCGATGGCCGCCAGGGCCTCGGTCGTGGCTTCGGCATTGCTCCCGCCGCCCTGGGCGAGGTCGTCCTTGCCGCCGCCTCCGCCGCCGAGCTGCTGGGCGGCGATGCGCACCAGTTCCCCGGCCTTGATGCCGCGACCGCGGGCCGCCTCGTTCGTCGCGACGACGACGACCGGACGGCCGCCCTTGGTGCCGGTGACCGCGACGACGACGGGCCGGTCGGTGCCGAGTCGGCCCCGGGCGTCGAGGACCATCGCGCGCACCTCGTCGGCACCGGCCTCGGCTCCGGCGTCGTGACCGAGGAAACGGACGGCGCCGACGTCGCGGGTCGCGTCGGTGAGTCGTGCGGCAGCGGCCAGGACCTGCTCCTTGCGGAGCTTGTCGAGGTCGCGTTCGGCCTCCTTGAGTCGGGTGATCATCGTCGAGATCCGCTCGGGCAGCTCCTCGGGGCGGGCCTTGAGCATCTCCCCCAGCTGCCCGACGATCGCCTTCTCGCGGGCGAGGAAGGAGTATGCGTCGGCTCCGACGAGCGCTTCGACGCGCCGCACCCCGGAGCCGATGGAGGATTCGCCGAGGAGGGTGACCAGACCGAGCTGGGTGGTGCGCTCGGCGTGGGTGCCGCCGCAGAGTTCCTTGGCCCACTCGCCGACGGAGATGACGCGCACCTCATCGCCGTACTTCTCGCCGAACATCGCCATCGCGCCGATCTCGCGGGCCTCGGCCTGGGACATCACGTCCGCGGAGACGGCGAGGTCCTCGAGGAGGATCGCGTTGACGCGCTGTTCGACGTCGCGCAGCACCGACGGCGGCACCGCGGAGGTCGCCTTGAAGTCGAACCGGAACCGGCCCGGGGAGTTCTCCGACCCGGCCTGGGTCGCGGTCTCGCCGAGGGCCTCGCGAATCGCCTTGTGCACCATGTGGGTTGCCGTGTGGGCGCGGGAGATGGAGCGGCGGCGTTCGATGTCGACGAGGGCGTGGGTGATCTCCCCGGTGTGCACCTCGCCGGAGACGACGGTCGCCTTGTGGACGATGAGTCCGGTGATCGGTGACTGGACGTCGCGGACCTCGATGACGGCACCGCCGCCGAGTTGGAGCAGTCCGCCGTCGGCGAGCTGTCCACCGCCCTCGGCGTAGAAGGGGGTCCGGTCGAGGACGACCTCGATCTCGTCACCGGCCCAGGCGGACCCGACGGGCGCGCCCTCGCGGATCAGGCCGGCGATGCGGGCCTCGCTGCTCACCTCGTCGTATCCGGTGAACTCGACCGGGCGGCCGAGCATGTCGGCGATCTCGCGGTAGGCCCCGGTCCCGCCGTGTCCGACCTTCTTGGCCATTGCGTCGGCCTTGGCCCGGTCCCGCTGCTCCTGCATCAGGCGGGTGAAGCCCTCCCGGTCCACCGACAGGCCCTGCTCGGCAGCCATCTCGAGGGTCAGGTCGATGGGGAAGCCGTAGGTGTCGTGCAGTTGGAAGGCCCGCTCCCCGGACAGGACGCTCGAACCGCCCTGCTTGGTCTCGGCGACGGCGGTGTCGAGAATCGTGGTCCCGGAGGCGAGGGTGCGCCGGAAGGCCTCCTCCTCGGCGTAGGCGATGGCGCTGATCCGCTCCCAGTCCGCCTCGAGCTCCGGATAACTCTGCTGCATCCGTTCCAGCGAGATCGGGAGCAGTTCGGGCAGGCACGGGTCGCGGTAGCCGAGGATCCGCATCGCGCGCACCGACCGGCGCAGCATCCGGCGCAGCACGTAGCCGCGGCCCTCGTTGGACGGGGTGACCCCGTCCCCGATGAGCATGAGCGAGGACCGGATGTGGTCGGCGACGACCCGGAGGTGGACGTCGTCGGGGTGGGACTCGGAGGCCGCCTGACCGGACCGGGCGCCGTAGGTCTTCCCGGTCATCTCGGCGGCCCGGGCCAGGACCGGGTAGACCTCGTCGATCTCGTACATGTTGTCGACGCCCTGGAGCAGGCTGGCCATCCGCTCCAGACCCATCCCGGTGTCGATGTTCTTGTGCGGCAGGTCGCCGAGGATGTCGAAGTCGACCTTGGAGCGGACCTCGCCGAGCTCGTGCTGCATGAACACGAGGTTCCAGTACTCGAGGAAGCGGTCCTCGTCGACGGCCGGGCCGCCCTCGGGTCCGTACTCCGGGCCGCGGTCGTAGTAGATCTCGCTGCACGGTCCCCCGGGGCCGGGAACCCCCATGTGCCAGTAGTTGTCCGCCTTGCCGCGGCGCACGATGCGCTCCATCGGGATGTCGGTCAGCTCGACCCACAGCTCGATGGCCTCCTCGTCGTCCTCGTAGACGGTCGCCCAGAGCCGGTCCCCGTCCAGGCCGAAGCCGCCGGACTCCTGGCTCGTCGTGGACAGGTCCCACGCGAGTTTGATGGCACCTTCCTTGAAGTAGTCCCCGAAGGAGAAGTTGCCGTTCATCTGGAAGAACGTGCCGTGCCGGGAGGTCTTGCCGACCTCCTCGATGTCCTGGGTGCGGACACACTTCTGCACACTCGTGGCCCGCTTCCACGGCGCGGACTCCTGGCCGAGGAAGTAGGGCTTGAACTGGACCATCCCGGCGTTGACGAACAGCAGGTTCGGGTCCTCGTGGATGAGCGGGGCAGAGGGCACCACGGCGTGACCGTTCTTCTCGAAGAAGGTCAGCCAGCGGCGGCGGATCTCTGCGGTTTCCATGAGTGGCTCTCGTTCCTGGGTCGGTCGGGTGGTCGGTGGTGGTCGGCCGGACGGCTCGGGTCACGATCGGGGGCAGGCTGCTCCCGCTGCGGCACCGGTGCTGCCGAACAAGCAGGGTATCGCGCTGGAGCGCGCGCCCGGGAACGCATTCCGCGCCCGCTATGGTGCCGCAATGGGATCGCACCAACCTCGCCGGCGTCAGGAGCCGGTGCCGAGCACCGAGGGTGCCGCGCCGGACAGTGGGGAGCGGTTCACCCCGGACCGGGGCGTGACCGCCCAGATCCAGGAGGTCGCGGCCGCCCGCACCGCGGGATGGCGGCTCTGTGTCGAGCTGTTCTCCCCACCGACACCCGATTTCGCCGACCGGCTCCGGTCCGGGGACCTGCTGGCCGACCTGCGCGCCGCGGTCGCGTGGCTGGGCCCGGAGGCCGAGCGGTTCCTGCCCGTCGAGATGGTCCTCGACACGATCGTGCGCCGCTCCCGGCGGCGCACCCACGGCGAGGATCTGGACCAGTTCACCGACGCATACCGCACCCTGTGGCCGGAGGGGGTGGTGTGGCTGCCCCGGTTCGAGTGGATGGTCGAGGTCTGCGACGAGGAGGCCGACGCCTGGCGGCGGGGCGACCACGAGGCCGCCAAGGTGCTGCGGGTGGGTCAGCAGGAGTATCTCGAGAAGGAGCTCGTCCCCGACTTCCCGACCTGGGCGGGCGGAGTCGATGTCTCGACGACCGTCATGCTCTATCGGATCGCGGCCCGGTTCGTCGTGACCCATCTCTCGTTCGAGACCGGACGCGACTTCGAGCGGGCCATCTTCGGATCGAGTTCTCCGCTCGGCTGGTAGCCGGTCCGCCGACTCGACGACCCCGACGGACGAACCGGGTGGCACCGGTCACAAAAAGGCTACGCGTAGTAAGCCACACCTTAGTGGAGACCTGATGGCGTCCTCAGATAGCCTGAAGTCTAAGCCAATTCACTGATCCGCCCTGCGGGACAGGGCGTTGGAGGAGTGCGCAGGCATGACAAAGGTGGACGTGAGCATCCAGTCCCACACGGATGCGTCCAGTCCCCGCTGGGGCATGGTCATCGATCTACAGAAGTGCGTGGGATGTGACTCGTGCACCGTCGCGTGCAAGGCCGAGAACCGCACGCCGCCGGGGGTGAGCTACAACGTCGTCGTCGAGGAACACACCGGCACCTTCCCCAACGTCCGCCACGTCAACATCCCCCGACCGTGCATGCAGTGCGACAACCCGCCGTGCGTGGGTGTCTGCCCGGTCAACGCGACCTACAAGGCCACCGACGGCACCGTCGTCATCGACCACGACCGGTGCATCGGTTGCCGCTACTGCATCACCGCCTGTCCCTATGGGGCCCGCTCCTTCGACTTCGGGGAGAGCTACGACGACGAGATGCAGGCCGCCGGCGCCGTGCAGGCACCCGAGTGGGGCGTCGACCACGGCGAGCGGGAGGGGATGCGCACCCCGATCGGGACGGTGCGCAAGTGCACCTTCTGTATGCATCGCACCGCCCGCGGTGAGGAACCCGCCTGCTGCGAGACGTGCATCGGCGATGCGCGCCTCTTCGGCGACCTCAACGATCCCGAGAGTGTCGTCTCCAAACTTGCCGCGTCTCCGAGGGCCTTCCGGCTCCGCGAGGAGATGGGCACCGCCCCCCGCGTCTACTACCTGCGCTGAGGAGGGCAGCGACGATGACGACCAACGACTCGACGACCACAGACCTCACCACAACCAGCACACCGTCAGCCGCGGACACCCCGGAGCGGGAGTCCTGGCTGGACCGGCTCCGGCGCGGCAGCCGCACCGAGGAGCCGTTCCTGCACAACCCCCAGCGCACCATCTGGTACGCGGTGCTCTTCCTCGCCCTCATCGTCGGCTCCTGGGCGGTGTGGAACCGGTTGACCATCGGGTTGGCCGCCACCGACCTGACGAGCCAGATGCCGTGGGGCGCCTGGGTCGCGTTCTACATCTACTTCGTCGGCCTCTCCGCCGGCGCATTCCTGCTGTCCTCCCTCGTCTACGTCTTCGGGATGTACCAGTTCGAGCGGATCGGCCGGATGGCGCTGCTCTCGGCGATCGTGTCGATGGGTGTCGCGCTGGCCTTCATCGGCTCGGACCTGGGCAAGATGGAGCGCGCCCCGACGACGGTGCTGCACTTCCACTGGACCAGCCCACTGTCGTGGGAGGTGCGGTTCTACACCATCTACATCGTGCTGCTCATCGCCGAGCTGACGATCGCGCTGCGGCTGCACAAGGGCCTGGTCCGTTCCGTCGACAACGCCCACAAGTGGATGCGGATCCTCGGCACGATCGGTGTCCCGCTCGCGATCTTCGGCGTGCACGGCGGCACCGGGACGATCTTCGCGGTCGTCAAGGCCCGCGGCATGTGGGCCGGTGGCCTGTTCCCCGTGATCTTCGTCGTCAGTGCCATCGTGTCCGGAACGGCCCTGCTGACCCTCATCTACTACTGGCAGCGGCGCGGGGTGGGTCGTCGCCCGGATCCGAAGCTGCTGAGCAACCTCGGCATCGTGCTCGCCGGTGCGCTCGGCATCGACCTCGGCCTGACGTTCTACGAGTTCATCGTCCCGCTCCTGGCCTTCCAGTTCCACGAGACCGACGTCATCGCCGTCATCACCCTCGGCCCCATGTGGTGGACCTTCTGGATCGTCCAACTCGGGGTGGGCATGGTCATCCCCTTCATCATCCTCGTCACCCGGCTGCGACAACGGGCGGCCTGGGTGATCGCGGCCTGCTTCATGGTCGTCGTCGGCATTCTCGGGGTGCGGTTCAACATCGTCGTCCCACCGCTGATCACGCCCGTCATCGAGGGCTACCCCGTCAACACCTACGTTCCGACCTTCACCGAGTGGGGCCTGTCGATGTTCATCATCGCCGGCGGTGCCCTCGCCTACAGCCTGCTCTCGGAGTTGTTCCCGATCCACGAACCCACCCCGGAGGAGGCCCGCACCGAACCCCTTCTCGATGCGGCCGCAGCCCCCGCAGCAGAGCGTGAGCGGGTGGCGTCATGACCACCAAGGAGACCCCGATGCCCGAGCCGGAGCCGAGCACCGAGCCCACCACCGACGCACCGGTCCAGACGGACCCCGAGGCGGAGAACACCTCCGCCGAAGGTCCTCGTCGCCGTTCGGTGCTCGCCGGCACCGCTGCCGGCGTCGCCGGTGCTGCCGCGATCGGATTCATGTGGCGGGACGGGTTCGGTGACCCGTTCACCCAGCCCACCGCGCACGGCACCGGACCGCTCGACGACGCGTACGAGGCCGATGACGTCATCTACTCGATGTGCATGCAGTGCAACACGTTCTGCACCATCAAGGTCCGGCTCACCGAGAGCCCTGACGATGTGCCCGCGACGTCCCTCGTCCGCAAGATCGCCGGCAACCCCTACAGCCCGCTGACGACCCAGCCGATCGGGCCGATCCCCTACGACACCACTCCCGAGCACGCGGTGCGCGGCATCGGCAACATGGCCCGGGACGCCAAGTCCCGCAGCGGCGGCATCGCCTGCCTGAAGGGTCAGGCCGGCATCCAGGTCGTCCACGACGCCAAGCGGATCACCGCACCCCTGAAGCGGGTCGGCGAGCGCGGCAGCGGCAAGTGGGTCTCGATCACCTGGGAGGAGGCGCTGCGCGACATCCTCGACGGATCCGACCTCGGCACCCCCGGGCTGCGGGAGTGGTGGGCCTACGCCCCGCAGGAGCCGGTCATGGCCGACTGGGAGAAGGTCACCTCCGGGGAGATGACCCAGGACGAGTTCACCGCCGCCTGGGGCGACAAGCTCATCGACCCCACCCGTCCCGAACTCGGCCCGAAGTCGAACCTGTTCGCCATGATCGGCGGCGACCGCATGTATCTCATGGGGCAACGGTTCGGGCTGAAGTCCCTCGGCACGATCAACCAGTTCAACCACGGTGGCACCTGTGGTGTGACCGGTGTGGTCGCCAACGCGCAGAGCCACCCGACGAGCGGGTTCCAGCGGATGTACGCCGACATCGACTACTGCCGCTACCTCATCGTCTGGGGCACCGAGCCGCTCACCGCGCAGAAGGGCCCGACCTGGCTCGCACCGCGCATCGGCAAGGCCCGTGAGCACGGCATGAAGATGGTCGTCATCGACCCGCGCATGTCGAAGACCGCCGAGAAGGCGGACACGTGGGTGCCGGTCAAACCGGGGCACGACGCCGAGTTGGCCTTCGCGTTGGTCCGCTGGATCATCGACAACGAGCGCTACGACGAGCGCTACCTGCGGGCCCCTGGTGCGCCCGCCGCCGAGGCGATCGGCGAACCGACGTGGACCGATGCCACGCACCTGATCAAGGTGGACGATCCGCGCCGGCAGCCGCTCAGTCTCCTCGACCTCGGCCTGGCCGAGGACCCGGGCACGGACGAGGACGGCAAACCGATCGACCCGGAGCGGGCGGTGCTCGTCGACGGGCAGATCGTCGGCGCGGACACCACGATCGAGCAGGCCGACCTGTACGTCGACACCGAGATCGCCGGCCCCGAGGGTCCGATCCGGGTCCGGTCGGTCTTCGCGATGGTCACCGAGCGGGTCCGGGAGCGGTCCGTCGAGGAGTATGCGACGGCTGCGGGCGTCGATGTCGGCACCGTCGAGCAGATCGGGACCGACTTCACCTCCCACGGCAAACAGGCCGTCGTCATGAGCTATCGCGGACCGGCGATGCACTCCAACGGTTTCCGGGCGATCCAGGCGATCAACTACCTCAACTTCCTCGTCGGCAACCACGACTGGAAGGGCGGGCACATGGCCTCGGAGCGCAAGTTCGCCCCGATGATGGGTCGTTACGACCTGACGGCCGTGCCCGGTGCGAACAAGGCGTGGGGCATCCCGATCACCCGGGAGAAGACCCGCTACGAGCAGACCTCGTTCTTCGAGGAGGACGGCTACCCGGCCAAGCGGCGCTGGTACCCCTTCCCCGGCAACCTCTGCCACGAGGTCATCCCGAGCGCTGCGCAGGGCTACCCCTACTCCCTCAACGCCCTGTTCATGCACCGGCACAGTCCGCTCAACTCCTCGCCGGGCGCGCACCGGCAGGCGCGTGACCTGCAGGACACCGAGAAGATCAAACTCGTCGTCTGCTTCGAGACCACGATCGGTGACACGGCCGTCTACGCCGACTACATCCTGCCGGACGTCACCTACCTCGAGCGGTTCTCCCACGAGTCGGTCTACCCGAGTCAGCAGTACCGCCTCACCCAGTTGGGCCAGCCGACGACCCGCGCCTTCGAGGGCCCCCGCCCGGTCGAGGAGTTCTACCTCGAACTGGCCAAGGAGATGGGCCTTCCCGGTGTCGGGACCGACGCTTTCGGTCCGGGTGCGCACTTCGACACCTACGAGGACTACTGGCTGAAGATGGCGGCCAACACCGCCTTCGCCGGCGACAACCCGGTCCCGGACGCCTCCGCCGAGGAGCAGGAGTTGTTCGTCCGGACCCGGGAGAAGGCCCTCGGTGCGCACTTCGACGAGGCCCGCTGGAAGGCCGCGGTGACCGAGGAGGAGTGGCCCAAGGTCGTCTACGTCCTCAACCGTGGCGGCCGTTTCGACGGGCACGACAAGGGGTACGAGGGCGATTGGCTGCTGCACCGCTACGCGGGGATGTGCGCCTTCTACGCCAACAAGGTCGCCACGGCGAAGGACTCCTACTCCGGGGAGAGTTTCGACGGCCTGGCCTACATCGACGAGCCGCGGCGCTTCGACGGCAGTCCGCTGCCGAAGAGCGGTCCGCTGATCTTCAGCAACTGGAAGTCCCGGCACCAGGGCACCTACCGGACCGTCAACTCGGCCTGGCTGCGTGAGGTGCGTCCGTCGAACTTCGTGTGGGTCAACAGCATCGACGCCCGCGCCCGCGGGATCGAGACCGGCGACCGGGTGCGGATCACGAGTGGGTCCGGTGAGGCCGAGGGTGTGGCCATGGTCATCGAGGGGATCCGTCCCGGCGTCATCGGCGCCGAGTCGGCCTTCGGACACCGGCGCGGCTACTTCTCCGAGGACATCGAGATCGACGGTGAGGTCGTGCGGGCCGCGAAGGCCTACGGACACGCCCGGTCCTTCGAGGTCACCCCGATGCACGAGGAGACCGGCTTCGGCGGGGACCGCGCCGAGGGCTTCCCGGTCAACTTCCTCGTCGACGAGGACGTCACCGGCGCCGGTGGCGTCACCGACCCGGTCGGTGGCGGTGCCGCGCAGTTGCTCACCTGGGTCGAGCTGACCAAGGTCTGAGGCAGCCGATGCTGCGGGCCGTTCCGCAGGTCCTCCAGGCCCTGCAGTCGCTGCGCCGCGTCGCCGAGATCGACGCGTCGCGGTGCACGAGACGGCACGACTCGGGGTGTTCGGCCTGTGTCCTCACCTGCCCGCAGCAGGCGCTGGCGACCGGAGCACCGCATACCGCGCCCGAGGTCGACCCGGTGGCCTGCATCGGCTGCGGGGTGTGCGTGCCGGCCTGCCCGACCGACGCCGTCGGCGGGGTCGGGACACCCCCGGAGTGGATCGTCGGGGAGGCGGTGGCCGAGCCGGAGTCGTTGACGATCCGCTGCGGCGCCCTCGGGTCCGGCCCGGCGGACCGGTCGCGCTCGCAGGACGCGGAGCAGTTGCAGCTCGTGTGCCTGGCGGCGCTGCACCCGGAGACGATCGCCGCGACCGCGGCCCGGCTGGACCCGGGCGGGACGGTGGCGCTCGAGCACGCCGACTGCGACTCCTGCCCGATCGGCGCCGCGGACCAGGTCGACGAGATCACCTCACTCGGGGCCGCGCTCGCTGCCCGGATCGCCCCCGACCGGACCGTCGAGGTCCGCGAGCGCACTCCCCCGCCACCGGATCAGGCCGTCGGCCCCGGGCGGCGTCGGGTGCGCACCCCCCGCCGGACCGGCCCCTCGCCCCGGTTCAGCCGCCGCTCCCTGCTGCGGGCCTCGTGGGAGCCGGACAGCGATCCGGAACCGCAGGCGGCCTCGGAGTCGTCGACGGACCGGTCGCCGACGTTGAGCCAGGCCGGTGCGGTGACCGCTGCCCGTGGTGTCCTGCTCGCCGCCGCCGAGCAGTCCCCGCCCCTGCCGCGGCCCTACGCCGATCCCGGCTGCACCGCCTGCGAGGCGTGCAGCACGATCTGCCCGACGGACGCGCTCGGCTGGTCGCGCACCCAGCGGATGAGTGTCCTCAGCGTCGATCCGCAATCGTGCATCGACTGCGGGGAGTGCGTGCGGGTCTGCCCGGAGCAGATCCTCGCGCTCGGCTGCCCGGTGGACAGCGACGCCGGCGGAGCAGCGAGCGGGTTCCCGCAGATCGTCGCCCAGGTGCGCACCCCGGGCTGCAGCCGCTGCCGCGTCCCCCTGCAGGCCGGCGAACGTGACCTGTGCACCTCGTGCCTGACCCGCCGCGAGATGGCCGCCGACGTCTGGCGTCAGCTCGGCTGACGACGCCCCACCCGCCAGGGATCGCCGACGTGCGCTCGACCGCACGGTAGCCATCCCCACCACGCACGACCCCACCCCCAGGGATCCCTACCGCGCGCTCGACCGCACGGTAGCCATCCCCACCACGCACGACCCCACCCCCAGGGATCCCTACCGCGCGCTCGGCCGCACGGTAGCCATCCCGCGAAAGCCGCCCCCTCAGCGCGCCGGCGTGATCGCCCCGTCGAGGAGATGCACCCGCACCGTCGCCCCGGGCACGGTGCTCGGTGCTGACACCCGAGCCCGCTGACCGTCGGGCAGCGCGACGGTGATCGCGACGTCGTTGACCGTCAGGGACTGCTCGATGACCGGCAGTTCGACACCGCCGTCCGGGTCGAGGTGCAGGGAGGCCGGTCCGATGCCGAGCACGTGCCCGGCCGGGAGCTCGCCGGACCAGCCGAGCTCGGCGGCGAGGGCGGCGTCGATGAAGGCGCTGTACCCGAGGAACTCGGCCACCTGCCGATCGGCCGGGCGGGCCCGCAACTCCTCGGCTCGACCGACCTGCAGGAGGCGGCCCGCGTCCATGACGGCGACCTGAGCGGCCACCGTGTAGGCCTCCTGATGGTCGTGGGTGACATAGACGGCCGTCGTATGCGTCTCCTCGAGGATCTGGGCCAGGTCCCGGGCGAGGCGCCGCCGCAGCGAAGTGTCCAACGCCGAGAGCGGCTCGTCGAGGAGCAGCATCCTGGGCCGGGGTGCCAGGGATCGAGCCAGCGCGACCCGTTGGGCCTGGCCGCCGGAGAGTTCATTGGTGCGGCGGTCCGCATAGCCGGGCAGTCCGACCAGCTCCAGCATCTCGGTGACCCGGTCCCGCTGAGCCGCCCGGGGCATACCGGCCAGTCCGTAGGCGATGTTGCGACCGACCGTCATCGTCGAGAACAGCTGCCCGTCCTGGAACACCATCCCGAAGTTGCGGCGGTGGACCGGGACGGCCCGCAGGTCCTCGTCGTTCCACAGGATGCGGCCGGCGGCGAGCGGCTCCAGGCCGGCGATGGCGCGCAGCAGGGTGGACTTGCCGCAGCCGGAGGGCCCGAGGAGGGCGGTCACGGTGCCCGGGGCGACGGTGAGGTTCACGTCCTCGACCCCGACGACCGGGCCATAGCGCACCGTGACGTCCGAGACGGTCAGACCGGCTACCACGTCGCCACCTCCTGGGGTCGCATCCGCTCGGCCAGCGCCATTGTCGCCCCGGCGAGCACGGCGAGGACGACCGAGGCGGCCAGGGCGAGTCCGTAGTTCTCCGCACCGGGCCGACCGAACAGGCGGAAGATGAGCACCGGCAGAGTCGGGTTGTCCGGGCGGGCCAGGAACGAGGTCGCCCCGAACTCCCCGAGGCTGGTCGCGAGGGCGAACCCGATCGCCAACCCGAGTCCACGCCGCAGGTGCGGCAGTTCGATCCGGCGGAACACCTGCAACGGCGCCGAACCGAGAGTGGCGGCGGCCTCGAGCTGGCGTGGGTCGATGGCGCGCAACGTCGGCAGCAGAGTGCGCACGACGAGCGGGAGGGCGACGACCGCCTGGGCGATGGGGATCAGGATGATGCTCGAGCGCAGATCCAACGGCGGCCGGTTCAAGGTGATGAGATACCCGAAGCCGACCGTGACGGCCGAGACCCCTAGCGGCAGGAGGAACAGGCTCTCCAGCGTCGACAGGGCGCTGCGGGCCGAGCGACGGCGGGGGCGCCGGGAGGCGACGAGGGCGACAAGCATCCCGAGGGTGACGGCCAGGACGGTGGCCGTGGCGGCCGTCGTCAGCGAGGTCCGCAGCGCTGCCCAGACGCTCGTGCCGAACACGTCCTGCGTCGCGAGACGGACAAAGTTGTCCACGGTGAGCCGACCCCGCAAGTGCAGGGACCGCCACAGCAGGTTGATCAGCGGCAACCCGAGCAGGACGATGACGACCCCTGCGGTGACCAGCAGCGGCGGCCAGTCCCGACCGAGCCGGAGGGACCGGGCCTCGGCGACATCGGGTTGCAGCCGCAGCGCCCGGGTCATCCTCGTCTGGGCCCGTCCGCTCAGCCACAGGGCCAGGGTGACGATGACGAGTTGGGTGATCGACAACGCCGCCGCGGAAGGCAGGTCGAGCAACTGGGTGGTGAGGAACCAGATCTCGGTCTCGATCGTGTTGTACTTCGTCTGTCCGAGCACCATGACGATCCCGTAGCTCGAGGCGCTGAAGAGGAACACGAGCGAGGCGGCGGACAGGATCGCCGGCGCCAGCGTCGGCAGGGTGACGGTGCGCAGCACCCGCACCGGCCCGGCGCCGAGGGTCGCGGCAGCCTGGGCGAGACGCGGGTCGAGACGGGCCCAGAAAGTGCCGACGGTGCGCACGACGATGGCGTAGTTGAAGAACACCATCGCCGCCAGGATCGCGGTCGGGGTGCCGGCCAGCCCCAGCCAGCCGAGCAGTCCGTCGGCGCGCAGCAGCGACCCGAACGCGACCCCGACGACGACGGTGGGCAGCACGAACGGGATGGTGACCACGGCCCGGAGCAGGTTCCGGCCCGGGAAGGTCGTGCGATACAGCAGGTATGCGCCGGGCAGCCCGAGCAGGAGACATGCGGCGGTCGCTGCCGTGGCTGACCAGAGGGTGAACCCGACGGCGCGCCAGGTGCGGCGGGACTCGAAGACGGACGTGAATCCGTCGAGCGTCCAGGCAGTTCCGTCGTGGAACCCGCGCGCGACGAGGGTCGCGGCGGGCCACGCGAAGAACAGGGTGAGGAAGACGGCCGGGATCAGCCCGGCCAGCACCCACCCGGCGCGCCAGCCGAGTCGGGTCAACTCACCGCCGCCGTCCACTCCTTGATCCAGTCGTCCCGGTTGGCACCGATGTCGTCCTGGGAGACCTCGATGGGGTTGGTCGACAGGGGTGCGAACTTCTGCCACTCCTCCGGCAGCTCAGTGCCCTCGACGGCCGGGTACATGTACATGTTCTCCGGGATCGATGCCTGGACCTTGGGGCTGAGGAGGAAGTCGATGAACTTGCGGGCACCGACCTCGTTCTGGGCGCCGGTGATGACGCCGGCGTACTCGACCTGCCGGAAGCACGTGTCGAGGAGGGCCTCGGTCGTCGACTCGCCGTCATCGGTGACGGTGAACGCCGGCGAGGTGGAGTAGGACAGCACGAGTGGGCGGGGGCCCTCGCCGTCGGCGCCGGAGAACTCGGTGTAGTAGGCCTCGGTCCAGCCGGAGACGACGAGCACCCCGTTGTCCTTGAGCGCCGTCCAGTAGTCGACCCAGCCGTCGGCGCCCTTGGCACCGATCGTGGCGATGAGGAACGACAGCCCCGGCGAGGAGGACGCGGGCGAGGCGACCACGAGCAGGTCCTTGTACTCGGGTTTGGTCAGGTCGTCGAGGGTCTGCGGGATCGCCAGGTTCTTCTCGGCGAACCAGGTCTTGTCGGCGTTGATGCACACGTCGCCGAGGTCGATCGGGGTGAGGTTGTCCGCGGCGAGTGCGTCGTCGGTCTGCGCGGCGGTCGACTCGTAGGGCGCGAGCACCCCGGCGTCGTTGGCGCGGGAGGCGAACGTGTTGTCGACCCCGTAGACGACGTCACCGAGCGGTGAATCCTTCGTCAACACAAGCTGATTGACCAGTTGCCCGGCGTCTCCGGGGGCGGAGTATGTGACGGTGTATCCGGTCTCCTTCTCGAACTCGGCCTTGAGCTCGTCCGGCAGGCTGAAGGAACTGTGGCTGAGCACTGTCAGGGTGTCCGACTCGCTCGGCGACTCCGGCGCCTGGGTCCCGGCGCCGGTCGGCTCCGCGGTGGTCGGGTCGGTGCCGGGCTGGCCGCCGGTGCCGCATGCCGCGAGGGTGAGTGCGGCGAGCAGGCCGGTGGTCAGGCTGGTTCGGGTGATACGCATGAACTGGTCTCCTTTCGGAGGCTCGGCATGGTGACCGAGGAGAATGTCCCACTCCCTACGCCGGTGCTAACCGGATCAGGTTGAAGGGTCTGCGGTCGATCCGCACTCTCAGCGCCGCTGGTGGCGCTCCCCTGTGTGTCCAGCCAGCATAGCCGCTATCCAGGGCGAGCCCTCACCGCCCCAGACGCTCCTTGAGCCAGCGCCACCGTTCCTGGAGCCGGGACTCGAATCCCCGGTCGGTCGGCCGGTAGTAGTCGGTCTTGCCGGCGAGGTCGTCGGGGAGATAGACCTGCCGGGCGATCCCGTCCGGCTCGTCATGGGCATACACATAACCCTTGCCGTGACCGAGTCTGGCGGCCCCGGCATACCCTGTCCCGCGCAGGTGGGGCGGGACCGCGCCGCCCTTGCCGGCCCGCACATCGGCGATCGCCTCGTTGATGGCGACGTAGGCGGCGTTGGACTTCGGTGCGAGCGCGTTGTGGACGACTGCCTGGGCGAGGATGATCCGCGCCTCCGGCATGCCGATCTGGGCGACGGCGTGCATCGCCGCGACGGCGGTCTGCAACGCCGTCGGATCGCCCATCCCGACGTCCTCGCTCGCGGCAATGACGATGCGTCGGGCGATGAACCGCGGGTCCTCCCCCGCCTCGAGCATCCGGGCCAGGTAGTGCAGTGCGGCGTCGACGTCGGATCCGCGCATCGACTTGATCAGCGCCGAGGCGACGTCGTAGTGCTGGTCGCCGGTGCGGTCGTAGCGGACGGCCGCGGTGGCGACGGCCTGTTCGGTGTGCGCCAGCGTGATCCGGATCGGGTCGTCTCCCGCGGCCCCGATCGGGACCTCGTCGGCGGCGACCCCGGCGGCCGCCTCGAGGGAGGTCAATGCCCGTCGGGCATCTCCGCCGCTGATCCGGACGAGATGGTCGCGGGCCGCGTCCTCGAGCAGGTATGCGCCGCCCAGGCCCCGCTGATCCGTCACCGCCGAGTCCAAGACGTCCGCGATGTCCGTATCGTCCAGCGAGGTCAACGTGACGAGCACCGAGCGGGACAGCAATGGGGCGATGATCGAGAAGCTCGGGTTCTCGGTGGTCGCGGCAACGAGGATGACGTGCCGGTTCTCGACGCCGGGCAGGAGGGCGTCCTGTTGGG
Organism: Intrasporangiaceae bacterium; assembly: GCA_012838445.1. GTDB lineage: Bacteria > Actinomycetota > Actinomycetes > Actinomycetales > Dermatophilaceae > F2B08. The sequence goes on from DUPF01000277.1 coordinate 41,599, forward strand.
CCTTGGTAAAGCGGTGGATCTCGTCGAGGAACAGCACGGTGTGCCGGCCGTAGAGGTCGAGGGTGCGCAGCGCCTGGTCCATGACGGTGCGCACGTCCTTGACCCCGGCGGTCACGGCGGACAGTTCGACGAAGTCCCGGTCGGCGGCGGTCGCCACGAGGTGGGCGAGCGTCGTCTTGCCGGTGCCCGGGGGACCCCACAGGATCGCCGACAGCGGGCCCGCGGCTCCGGAGCCGCCTTCGATGAGGCGCCGTAACGGGCTGCCCTGCCGCAGCGCCTCACGCTGTCCGCGGACCTCGTCGATGGTCTGCGGGCGCATCCGCACCGCCAGCGGTGCCCGGGTGGCATCCGCCGTCGTGGGTTCGGCTGCGCCGAAGAGGTCGGTCACAGTCGTCCACTGTAGTTGTCGGCCCGGACACCACCACCCGCCGACAAGGTTGTGCCATCCGCGTCACCGAGCACGCGGACGACACCACCTTCCGACATAGGTCTCTAGGCAACCCCGAGGTCGGCGAGCAACTCCTGCACCCGGGCCTTGATCTCGTCGCGGATCGGCCGCACGGCAGCGACGCCCTGACCGGCCGGATCCTCCAGCACCCAGTCCTCGTAGCGTTTGCCGGGGAAGATCGGACACGTGTCGCCGCAGCCCATCGTGATGACGACGTCACTGGCCTGCACGGCGTCGACAGTCAGGATCTTGGGGGTCTCGTGCGAGATGTCGATCCCGTCCTCGAGCATCGCCTCGCGGACGGCAGGGTTGATCGACTCGGCCGGCGCCGACCCTGCGGAGCGGACCTCGACCCGCCCCCGGGACAGGTGGTGGGTGTAGGCGGCGGCCATCTGAGAGCGGCCGGCGTTGTGGACGCACACGTAGAGCACGCTGGGTCGTTCGGTCGAGCTCATGGGACGGTTCCTCTCGTTGGGGGACGTGTGCTCTGCATCGGGCCGGGCTGGGTGGGGAAGCGGTCCCGCAGCCAGAGGGAGACATAGACCAGGCCGACGAGGATCGGCACCTCGATGAGGGGGCCGACCACGGTCGCCAGGGCCTGGCCGGAGGCGATGCTGAAGGTGGCGATGGCGACCGCGATGGCCAGTTCGAAGTTGTTGCCGGCAGCGGTGAACGCGAGCGTCGTGGTCCGCTCGTAGGTCATCCCCAGTCCCTTGCCGAGGAGGTATCCGCCACCCCACATGAGGGTGAAGTACGCGAGCAGCGGCACCGCGATGCGGCCGACATCGAGCGGGCGGCCGATGATCTGCTCCCCTTGGAGGGCGAACATGATGACGACGGTGAACAGGAGTCCGTAGAGCGCCCAGGGGCCGACTCGGGGCAGGAACGAGGACTCGTATGCGGCTCTCCCCCAATGCTTCTCCCCCACCTTCCGGGACAGGTAGCCCGCGAGCAGCGGGATCCCGAGGAAGATCAGGACGCTCTTGGCGATCTGCCAGGCGGACACATCGAGGCCGGACTGCTCCAGACCGAGCCAGCCCGGCAGGACGGAGAGGTAGAACCAGCCGAGTCCGGCGAAGGCGATGACCTGGAAGACGGAGTTGAGGGCGACGAGGACGGCCGCGGCCTCACGGTCACCGCAGGCCAGGTCGTTCCAGATGATGACCATGGCGATGCAGCGGGCGAGTCCGACGATGATCAGGCCGGTGCGGTACTCGGGCAGGTCGGGCAGCAGCAGCCAGGCCAGGGCGAACATCAGGGCCGGGCCGATGACCCAGTTCAGGACGAGGCTCGCCACGAGCATCCGCCGGTCCGAGGTTACGGTGTCGAGGCGGTCATAGCGGACCTTGGCCAGGACCGGGTACATCATGACGAGCAGCCCGATCGCGATCGGCAGCGAGATGCCGTCGATCTGCACCGAGGACAGGGCAGTGCCGAGGCCGGGGACGATCCGACCGAGGATGAGCCCGGCGACCATGGCGGCGATGATCCACACCGGCAGCCACCGGTCGAGCAGGGACATCCGGGCGGCGACCGGCGTCTGCCGCTCCGGGACGGTCCTCACGCGCGGGATCCCGGCTTGCTCGCCCGGATGAAGGCGCTGGCGAACGCGCCGTCGAGGGCGGCGACCGCCTCGGAGAGGGTCATTCCGTCCGGGAGCTGGCTGGGGTCGAGCTGGTCGGCCATCGCTTCGAGCGCGGCGGTGTCGTAGCGGCGGGTGACCTCGACGGCGGCATCGGTGAATCCGGCCGCGCTGAGTTTGGCGACGTAGTCGTCGTCGAGCAACGCTCCGGTGATGCAGCCGGTCCACAACGCCATCACGGCACGCAGGCCGTCCGGGATCGGTCGCAGCAGCACGATGTCGGCGACGGCGAAGCGCCCGCCCGGGCGCAGCACCCGGAACGCCTCACGCAGCACCGCATCCTTGTCGGGACTGAGGTTGATGACGCAGTTCGAGATGACGACGTCGACCGCCTCGTCCGGCAGCGGCACGTCCTCGATCGACCCGAGCAGGAAGGTCGCGTTCTCGACGCCGGCCTCGACGCGGTTGCGCTCGGCCAGGTCGAGCATCTGCGGTGTCAGATCCAGTCCGTATGCGGTCCCGCCCGGGGCGATGCGCCGCGCCGACAGCAGCACATCGAGTCCCCCGCCGGAGCCGAGGTCGAGGACATCCTCACCGGGCTGCAGTTCGGCCAGCGCCGTGGGGTTGCCGCAGCCGAGCGAGGCTGCCAACGCTGCGTCGAACGGCGTGTCCGCCTCGTCGTAGAGGCCGGAGGTGATGGGGTCGATCGCCTGGGTCTTGCCGTCCTCGCCACAGCAGGAAGATCCGCTGCAGCAGCCGCTGTCCGAGGCGAGGAGGGAGCGTTGGGCGGCGTACGCATACCGCTCCTGGACAGCGGTGCGGATCTGATCGTCGGTCATCTCTCGGGTGCTCATGCGCCAGCCTGTCTCGATGGGCATCGAATCAATGTCAGGTCCACTCTCACGCACTGATTCGATATCTGTCAAGATAGAGGGTATGGCGATTCTCGAGTCCTCCCCCGCGGCCGCGGCGGTCACCTGCTGCGGGCTGGCGACGACCCCGGTCACGAGCGCCGACGCCGAACGTCTCGCCCCGCTGTTCAAGGCCCTCGGGGATCCGGTCCGGTTGCGAATGGCCTCGATGATCGCGGCCGCACCGGAACTGTGTGTCTGTGAGATCGCCCCGGAGTTCGACCTGTCCTCCGCGACGATCTCCCACCACCTCAAGACGTTGCGCGAGGCGGGTCTGGTCGACTCCGAACGTCGGGGCACCTACGTCTACTACTGGATCCGCCCCGAGGCGCTGGCCGCCCTCTCCGCGCTGCTCAGCGTGTCGTGAGCGCCCCGTTGTCGGCACGTGCCCGGTCCGGCCCGCCGACGACGATCGCGATCCACGCGTCGATGACCGGGGACCAACTGGCGACCAGTTCCGGCTCGGCGCACTGGACCGAGCGGATCAGGGCGTCCGGGTCCAGGCCGATGTCGACGAGGCGTTGCGGATTCGAGGCGCCCCACGTCCGGGCGGTCCGCCCGAGCGCCTCGAGGTGGAACTGCAGCCCCCAGACACGCTCGCCGACGGCGAAAGCCTGCACCGGGCACGCCGACGATGCGGCGAGGTGGGTGATCGGGTGCCCGTCGCATACCTCCGGCAGGTCGGTGACCTCCCACCAGTGCCAGGACAGGGCTCGACGCCCCGGCGCCGGCAGGTGTCGCAGCACCGGATCCGCCGCAGCCGACGCGGTCGGCTCCATGAGGTGCAACCCGACCTCCGGACCGGCCGGGATGGTCCGCACCGTGCCGCCGACCGTCATCCCGAGCAGTTGCGCGCCGAGGCAGACGCCCATCGTCGGCACCTGGCGACGGACCGCCTCCCCGAGCAGCGCCCGCACCGCCGGCAACCAGGGCGCCCCGGCGTCGTCATCGGGATCCATCCGGCCGCCGAGGACGACGAACCCGTCGAACTCGTCCAGGCTCGCCGGGATCTCGACCCCACGTTCCGGACCGACGATGTGGACCGCGACCCCGTGGGCGTCGAGCCGCTGCCCGATCAGGGCGAGATCGACATCCGCCTCGTGCTCGACGACGAGGACCCTCCGTTGCGTCATGGAGCCGAGACTAGCCCCCGGGCCCTTCAGTCCGCGCGTCCCGGGCGGGCCCGCCGCCCGAGGCGCCGCTCCCCGTCCCGGTAGACCTCCTGGACCCCGTAGAGCGGACGGCCCTTGACCTCGTCGTAGATCCGACCGATGTAGGTACCGATGATGCCCATGAGGAGCAGCTGCAGCCCGCCGACGAGGAAGACGGCGGTGACGATGAAGGTCCAACCCTCGACGACCTGCTCGGGGAAGAAGAGGCGCACGCCCACCGCATACAGCATCCCGAGCAGGGCGAGGAACGAGACGACGAGCCCGGCCCGCGAGATCAGTTGCAGCGGTTTGGCGGAGAAGCTCGTGATCCCGTCGATGGCGAAGCGGATCATCTTCCGCAACGGATAACCCGTCGTGCCGGAGTGCCGGGCATCCCGGTCGAAGAGGACCGCCTTCTGCTTGAAGCCGATCTCGGAGACCATGCCGCGCAGGAAGCGGGAGTGCTCCCCGTAGCGCCGCAACTGATCCGCCACCGCCCGGTCGATGAGCCGGAAATCCCCTGTGTTGCGCGGGATCTCGACCGTCGACATGGCCCCGAGGACGCGATAGAACAGATCCGCGGTGGCCCGCTTGAAGGCGCCGTCCTTACGGGTCCGGCGCTGCGCATACACGACATCCCAGCCGTCCTGCCACTCCCGGATCAGTTCCAGGCTGACCGCTGGCGGGTCCTGCAGGTCGGCGTCCATGATGATGACCGCATCGCCGCGGGCGTGGTCGATCCCGGCCGTGACCGCCATCTGGTGACCGAAGTTGCGGGCCAGGTCGACGACGACGACCCGCTCGTCCCGCTCCGACAGCGCGATGAGCCGGTCCAAGGAGCCGTCAGTGCTGCCGTCGTTGACGAAGATGAACTCGGCATCGACATCCACCGTCGCGACCGCCTCGCCGACCCGCTCGTGGAGCAGGTCGATGTTGCCCTCCTCGTGATAGATCGGGAAGACGTAGGAGATCAGCGGCCGGGCATCCGACATCGCGCTCGCCCTCAGCCGGACGTCGACCCAGCCGGCTCCGGCTTCGCGTCGACCCCGGCCTCCTTGCGCTGCTCGGCCGTGATCGGGGCCGGGGCGTCGGTGAGGGGGTCGTAGCCGCCGCCGGACTTCGGGAAGGCGATGACGTCGCGGATGCTGTCGAATCCGCCGAGGAGCATGACGATCCGGTCCCACCCGAAGGCGATCCCGCCGTGCGGCGGGGCGCCGTACTGGAACGCCTCGAGGAGGAAGCCGAACTTCTCCTGCGCCTCCTCTTCGCTCAGGCCCATGACCTTGAAGACCCGCTCCTGGACGTCACGGCGGTGGATCCGGATCGAGCCACCACCGATCTCGTTGCCGTTGCAGACCAGGTCGTAGGCGTAGGCGAGCGCCGGGCCGGGGTCGGTGTCGAAGGTGTCCTCGAACTCCTGCTTCGGGGCGGTGAAGGCGTGGTGCACCGCAGTCCAGGCGCCCGACCCGACGGCGACGTCACCGGCGGCGAGGGCCTCGGCGGCCGGCTCGAACAGGGGCGCGTCGTTGACCCAGAGGAACGACCACTCGCTCTCGTCGATGAGGTCGCACCGTTTGGCGATCTCCAACCGGGCCGCCCCGAGCAGCGCCCGGGAGGCCTTCGTCGCGCCGGCGGCGAAGAAGATGCAGTCCCCGGGGGCGGCACCGACGTGTGCGGCCAGGCCGGCCACCTCGGTCTCGGAGAGGTTCTTGGCGACCGGGCCGCCGAGCGTCCCGTCCTCCTGGACGAGGACATAGGCCAACCCGCGCGCGCCGCGCTGCTTGGCCCATTCCTGCCACGCGTCGAGTTGTTTGCGCGGCTGGGAAGCACCGCCCGGCATGACGACCGCACCGACGTACTCGGCCTGGAACACCCGGAACGGGGTGTCGGCGAAGAACTCGGTGCACTCGACCAGTTCCTGCCCGAAGCGCAGGTCCGGCTTGTCGGTGCCGAAGCGGCGCATCGCCTCGGCATAGCTCATCCGCGGGAAGGGCGTGACCAGGTCGACCCCGATCAGGGCCCAGATCTCCGAGATGATCGCCTCGCCGAGCTCGATGACGTCGTCCTCCTCGACGAAGCTCATCTCGATGTCGAGCTGGGTGAACTCGGGCTGCCGGTCGGCACGGAAGTCCTCGTCCCGGTAGCAGCGGGCGATCTGGTAGTACCGCTCCATCCCGGCGACCATGAGGAGTTGCTTGAACAGTTGCGGGGACTGGGGCAGCGCATACCAACTGCCGGGAGCGAGCCGGGCGGGAACGAGGAAGTCCCGGGCCCCCTCCGGGGTGGAGCGGGTCAGGGTCGGGGTCTCGATCTCGACGAAGTCACGCTCACCGAGGACCTTGCGGGCGGCGGCGTTGACCTTCGAGCGCAGCCGGATCGCACTGCCCGCGCTGTGCGCACCGGGGCGGCGCAGGTCGAGGTAGCGGTGCTTGAGCCGGGCCTCCTCGCCGACACTGACCCGTTCGTCGATCTGGAACGGCAGTGGCGCGGACGTGCTGAGCACCTCGATCTCGGCGGCGACGACCTCGATCTCGCCGGTCGGCAACTCAGGGTTGACGTTGTGTGCCTCGCGGGCGGTCACCTCGCCGGTCACCTTGATGCAGAACTCGCTGCGCAGGTCGTGCGCGGCACCGGTGAGCACCTCGTCGCGGGCGACCACCTGGACCACCCCGGATGCGTCCCGCACGTCGATGAACGCCACCCCGCCGTGATCGCGTCGCTTGGCCACCCAGCCGGTCAGGGTGACGGTGGAGCCGGTGTCGGACGCGCGCAGCGTGCCGGACTGGTGGGTGCGGAGCACGGGTGTTCCTTTGCGTTGGGTTGGTGCGTTGTTCTGGTGCGGTGGATCGGTCTTCTGCTCGGTATGCGGTGCGCGGGGGCCGCGCGGACCGCACCTCATCCTACGGAGGGGTGGGCACGGTGCGAAAAACGCACTGGCGACTCACTGCAGGTCCCGGCACGAGCCTATGGTGGTCCGGTGCGAGAGTTGAGTCGTCGAGGATTGCTGGCCGCGGCTGCGTCGGGAGGGGTGGCCGCCCTGGCCGCGTGCACCGGGTCGCCGTCGGGAGCGTCGGCGCCGGAGGACGCCCCGGAGCACACGCCCGAGCCACCGTCGGCCCGTCCGGCCGCGGTGACCGACTCCGCGGCACTCGGCGGGGATGGCCCGGCCGTGGCGGCCGGGCTGAGCGCACTGCTGCTGCAGACCTCACCGGTGGCGGTGCTCACCGCCGCGGCTGCCGAGCAGGTCCGCGCCGCGGGAGCCCTCGCCGCGCAAGGCCGCTGGCCCGTGCTCCTCATCGAGGCCGACGGTGGGCTCCCGGAGCCGACCCGCACCGAACTCACCCGCCTCGGGGTGGAGCACGCCATCGTCATCGCCCCGGCCGAAGCGACCGCGGAGCAGAGCCCCGCGCCGACCTCGGCACCGACCGTCGAGATCCCGGATGTCGAGGTCCACGTCGTCCCTGCCTCGCCCGACCCGGCCGTCCCGGAGGGAGTGCCGGTGGGTACTCCCCCGGATCCCGTCGATGTCGTCGTGCTCGCTGCGGGGGTCGCCGGAGGGGACCCTGCGGGCTCCACGAGCACAGCGGGACCCACGAGCACAGCGGGACCCACGAGCACAGCAGACGCCACGAACACGGCAGACCCCACGAGCACACCAGGGACCGACAGCACCGAGCGACCAGCGCCGACCGACGACACACCCGATCCGGACCACCCCGCCCAGGCGGCTCTGGCGACGGCGCAGGCGCTCGGTGGGCGGACGCATACCCAGGTCGTGGACCCACGCGAGGACAGCACCCTCATGGCCGGGCTTCGCGAGACGGCCGACACCCCGCTGATCACCCTCGCCGACGACCCCGCCGCGGCCGACCGACTCCTCGTCATGAGCACGATGGCCCAGCGCGCACCCGAACTGCCCGGCGGCGGGGTGAGCGTCTTCCCGCACCGGCGGATGGTGGCGCTCTACGGGCACCCGGAGGCTGGGGTCCTCGGACTGCTCGGTGAGCAGGGCATCGAGGGCAGCATCACGCGCGTCAACGGGTATGTCGAGAAGTACTCACCCCTGGTCACCGAGCAGGTCATCCCGTCGTGGGAGATCATCGCCACGGTCGCCACCGCCGGGGCCGGACCGGACGGCAACTACTCGAAGGTGTGGGAGCCGGCGAAGTTCCGGCCGTGGGTCGATTCGGCGAAGGAGGCCGGCATCTATGTCGTCCTCGACCTGCAACCCGGCCGCAGCGACTTCCTCACCCAGGCCAAGGAGTACGAGGAGTTGCTCGTCGAGCCGCATGTCGGCCTCGCCCTCGACCCGGAGTGGCGCCTCGGCCCGAACGAGAAGCACCTGCGCCGGATCGGCCACGTCGAGGCGGCCGAGATCAACGCCGTCAGCGACTGGCTGGCCGCTCTCGTGCGCGAGCACACCCTGCCGCAGAAGGTCCTCACGCTGCACCAGTTCCAGGTGCAGATGATCCGGGACCGTGATCAGGTGCGCACCGACCATCCGGAGCTCGCGATCGTCCTGCACGCCGACGGGCAGGGACCGCAGGGGGCCAAGCAGGAGACCTGGCGGGTGCTCAAGTCCGACCTGCCGGAGGGGATGTGGCTGGGCTGGAAGAACTTCTACGACGAGGACTCCCCCATGCTCACCCCGGAGCAGACGATCGCGCGGGTCGACCCGACCCCGTGGTTCATCTCCTACCAGTGAGCCGGCCCCCGACCGGCTGACTCGGCATCCGGACCCGCACGCGGGCCCTCGCCCCACGGATCAGGCGGGTCGCAGCGTCGCCCAGCCGGCGTCCCGGGCCGCGCACGCCGCGAGCACCCCGACGGTGAGCGTCATGTTGCGGATCCGTCCCGCGAGGGCGGCGTCGCGGACCTCGTCGAGGCTGAACCATGCGATCGGCATGTCCTGCTCCTCCCCGTCCCGCTCGTGCCGCTCCCCCTCCGGCACCTCGTGCAGATCACGGGCCAGGAAGATCGTGATCGTCTCCGAGGAGCTGCCGGGTGTGGTGGCCACGTCGAGCAGGTGATGCCACGTGTTCGCCCGCAGGTCGGTCTCCTCGGCCAACTCCCGCTGCGCGGTCCGCAGCGGTGCCTCACCGGCGACGTCGGTCAGCCCGGCGGGGATCTCCCACTCGACCGTCCCGATCGGGTGCCGGTACTGGTGGACGAGGACCACCCGCTCCGCATCGTCGAGGGCGACGACGGCGACCGCTCCCGGATGGTCGATGAAGTCCCGGGTCACCAGACCGGCCGCGCCGAGATCGACGACCTCGGAGACGACGTCCCAGACGTGCCCCTCGAAGCCGACGGTGCGGCTGCGCACCGGGCGGGGTTCGACGCGGTCGCTCAGCTCCACGGGCTCTCCGTCGACCACACGTCGACGGGGCGGGGCCGCTCGACCTCGACGAGCCGCTCGGCGCGCTGCTGGGCGATGGCGGCACCGATGAGCCCGGCGAAGAGCGGGTGGGGCCGGTGCGGACGGGACTTGAACTCCGGGTGGGCCTGGGTGGAGACGTAGTAGGGGTGCACGTTCGCGGGCAGTTCGACGAACTCGACGAGTCCGAGGTCGGGGTGGGTGCCGCTGATGACGAGACCGGCGTCCTGGAGCTGGCCGCAGTAGGAGTTGTTCACCTCGTAGCGGTGCCGGTGCCGCTCCGTCACCGCGGTCGAGCCGTAGGTCGCGGCGACGACGGATCCCTCGAGCAGTTCGGCCGGTTGCGAGCCGAGCCGCATCGTCCCGCCGAGGTCGCCGGCTCCGTCGACGAAGGCCCGCTGCTCCTCCATCGTCGCGATGACGGGGGCGGTCGTGTCCGGGTGGAACTCGGTGGAACTGGCGTACTCGATCCCGCAGACGTTGCGGGCGTACTCGATGACCATGCACTGCAGTCCGAGACAGATCCCGAGCGTGGGGATCTGCCGTTCCCGGGCCCAGCGCAGCGCCCCGACCTTGCCCTCGATGCCGCGCACCCCGAACCCGCCGGGCACGAGGACCGCGTCGACCCCGACGAGGGCCTCGCGCGCCCCGGCCTCGGTGGCGCACCGGTCGCTCTCGACCCAGCGGATGTGCACGCGGGCGTCGTTGGCGAAGCCGCCGGCGCGCAGCGCCTCGGTGACGGAGAGGTATGCGTCGGGCAGGTCGACATACTTGCCCACCAGGGCGACCTCGACGTCGTGCTCGGGGTGGTGCACCCGCTGGAGCAGCTCGTCCCAGTCGCTCCAGGCGACGTCGCGGAACTTCAGCCCGAGGCGGCGGATGACGTAGACGTCGAGCCCCTCGTGGTGGAGCACCTTGGGGATGTCGTAGATGCTCGGCGCGTCGACGGCGGCGGCGACGGCCTCCCGGTCGACGTCGCACATGAGGGAGATCTTGTTCTTGATCGGGTCGGGGATCTCCCGGTCGGCGCGCAGCACGAGGGCGTCGGGCTGGATGCCGACCTGGCGCAGCGCCGCGACGGAGTGCTGGGTCGGTTTGGTCTTCAACTCCCCGCTCGGGGCGAGGTAGGGCACGAGGGAGACATGCACGAAGACGCAGTCGTCACGGCCGAGGTCGTGGCGGACCTGCCGGGCGGCCTCGAGGAACGGCAGCGACTCGATGTCGCCGACGGTGCCGCCGATCTCGGTGATGATGACGTCGGGCGCCTCGTCGGGGTCGACGCCGGGGCTGCCGGCGGCAGCGGCCCGCATCCGGGACTTGATCTCGTTGGTGATGTGCGGGATGACCTGGACGGTGTCGCCGAGGTACTCGCCACGGCGTTCCTTGGCGATGACGGTGGAGTAGACCTGTCCGGTCGTGACGTTGGAGTTCGCGGAGAGATTGACGTCGAGGAAACGCTCGTAGTGGCCGATGTCGAGGTCGGTCTCGGCGCCGTCCTCGGTGACGAAGACCTCGCCGTGCTGGAACGGGTTCATCGTCCCGGGGTCGACGTTGAGATAGGGGTCGAGCTTCTGCATGGTGACCCGCACGCCTCTGGCTCGCAGCAGGTTCCCCAGGGATGAGGCCGACAGGCCCTTGCCGAGCGATGAGGCGACGCCTCCGGTCACGAAGATGTGTTTCGTCGAGGCAACCACGGGCTTTTACTCTACGTCATCCGAGCCAGGTCGGCGTACCACTGGACCCAGCGCGTCGCGGTCGCTGCGCTGTCCGGCCACGATGCGGCCCGGGTGCGGCCTGCGGCCGATGCGGTATGCCACGCTCCCGGGCCGTCGAGCAGCTCACCGAGGGCGTCGGCCCAGACCCGTGGGTCGTCGGTGTCGATGAGGATCCCGACGCTCTCGACCAGGTCGCGCAGTCCCCCTGTGTCGCGGGCGATGACGGGGGTGCCGGCGGCCATGGCCTCCTGGACGACGAGGGCGCGGGCCTCCCAGTGGCTGGTCAGGACGAAGCTGCTCGCGGCGCGCAGCCACGGGAGTGGGTCGTCCTGGGCGCCGATGAAGTGGATGGGGGCGTCGTGGTCGTCGGCCTGGGCGCGCAGGGCGGCGAGCAGGTCGTGATCCCCGCCGCCGATGACGACCCACACGGCCCGCCGGTGTCGTCCGGCTGCGGCGGCGGCGACCATCGTCGGCAGGTCCTTCTGCGGGGCGATCCGGGCGATGGAGACGACGAGGTCGGTGCCCGGTGATGCCGGAAGTCCCGCTCCGGCAAGGAGATTCGCGGCCGACTCACGCCGCTCCTGCTGATCCGGGGACGGCAGCGCGAGCAGGTCGGGGACCTTGGGTGAGGGCACCGGGGCGAGCTCGGCCCAGTCCGCTCCCCACCGGCGGGCCTGCTCGACGAGGTCGCTGCTGGCGCCGGTGACGAGCTGGGCGCCCCGGGCGAAGGGTTGGGCCGTGACTGCTCCGAGGAGTCGGCGTCGGTGCCCGCCGAGGACCGCGTTGTGCAGGCTGACGGCCAGCGACGGGCGCTGCCGTCGGGGCAGGGAACGCAGTGCCACGGCGGCGAACGATCCGGCCTGGTGTCCGTGGGCGTGGACGACGTCGGCTCCCCGGGCCAGATCCCGGACGGCACGCACCGCCTGCGGCACCTGCGTCCCGGTCGCCGGCCAGATCCGGTGTGCGTCGTCCCAGCCGAAGGTGGTCGCGGTGAGATCATCGGTGGCGATGCGGACCTCGTGGCCGAGTGCGCACAACTCGCGGGTGAGGTCGGCGACGTGGGTGCCGACCCCGCCGGTGGACCGGGCCAGGAGCATGAGGATCCTCATCGCCGCACCAGTCTCCGCCACAGGTAGCCGAGCGTGTCGCCCCACCCGCTCAGGATGCCCCGGCCCCAGTGCCGGACGGCGAGGACGGTGAGCAGGACGGCCGCGACGGTCATACCGATCGACCAGCCGATCCCGAGGACGGTCACGGTCTGTTCGGCGCTCGAGCCGGTGGTGAGCACGACCGCGGGGATGGAGACCGCGAGGATCCACCCGGCGGCCGCAGCCAGTCCCGCGGTCAGCGGGCGTCCCCGGACATACAGGGCCCGGGTGAGGATGGCGATCACGCCGAGCCCGATGAGTCCCGGGGCGAAGGTGCGCAGTCCGGCCGCCATCGCCGGGACGGCCGCACCACTGACGGTGCCCCCGCCGCGACGGGCGTCGAGGATAGAGAACACGGCGCCGACGGCGGGTGAGAGGGCGGCCAGGGTGAGCGCGCCGACCACGCCGAGGAGCACGGCCACATGGAAGGCCCTGGCGAGCAGGACTGCGGCGTCACTGTCGTGGACGCTGCGACCGTCGCCGACCTCCATGGCCCGGGTCGTCAGCGCGGGGAAGGACGCGGTGGCGAGCGGGATGATGAGCACCGCATACGGGAGCATGACGATCGCGAGGATCCAGGTGTAGACCGATGCCGCGCCCTCCCAGTCGCCGTAGTAGCCCGCGATCCGCAGCGAGGCCAGGGTCGCGAACTGCTGGGCGGCGAGCGCGAGGAGTCCGGCGCCGGCGAGGCGGCGGGCCCGGCCCGCGTCCGCGCCGGTGAACCGCAGGGAGGGGCGGTAGCGCCACCCGGTCCGCCAGGCGGGCACGAGCAGTGGGACGGCGAGGGCGGCCACTCCCGCCGTCGTGCCCCAGGCGAGCACCTGCACGGCACCGGGCGAGACGTCCGTCGTCGCGCCCTGGGCCAGGGAGCCGAACGCGAGGTAGGTCGCGATGACGACGAGGCTCGAGACCAGCGGTGCGACCGCGACCGCCGCGAAGCGTGAGTGGGCGTGGAGCACCCCGGTGATGACGACGGCCAGTCCGTACAGCGGGATCTGGACAGCGAAGATCCGCAGCATGACGGCCCCGGTGCTCACCGCATCGGCCGAGCCCCCGCTGATGAGCAGCCCGGTGAGCGGCTCGGCGAGCAACCAGACGAGGACCGCGAGCGGCATCAGGACGACCAGCGCCCAGGTCAGGAGCGTCGAGGCGGTGTCGTGGGCGGCCCGCTTCGAGCCGGCCCCGAGGTGTCCGGCGATGAGGGGGACGGTGACGGCCGCGAGGGCACCTCCGGCGGCGACCTCGTGGACGACATTGGGCACCGCGTTGACGATGTTGTAGACGTCGCCGATCCCGGAGGCGCGGACACTGTCGGCGAAGACGAGGGTGCGGCCGAATCCGGCAGCCCGGGCGAGCAGGGTCAGCACCGCGATGAGCCCGGCGGCCCCGGCGACACCCCCGACGGTCCGGCGGGTCATCGGCGGCCCCACTGGTCGAGTTCGCGCAGCACCGGCGTGGATTCGATGATCTGGGTGAAGCTGACCCGCTCGGAGGCGAGCGTGAGCGCGGTCAGGGCGGCCAGGGTGATCAGCCGTCCCCGCGGACCGAGGCGCTGCACGGCGGCGACCCCGATCACCGCCCCTGCGGCGTTGGCGCCGGTGTCCCCGAGCATCGACTCCCCCCGCAGGTCGGGTCCGATGACCCCGAGGGTCGCCCCGATGGCGGCGGCGCTGCTCACTCCCCCGGCACCGGGCAGGAGTGGCAGCCCGGCCAGGGCGGTGGCCTTCAGCGCCCGCCCCGGGCGCAGGTCGAACAGATTGGCCAGGTTGGCGGATCCGGCGATGAGGGCCCCGCCGACGAGGGTATGCATCCCCACCGGTCGTCCCGCACGGCTGCGGTCGATGAGCACGGCACTGATCAGCCCGCTCGCCCCGATGCCGAGGATCTTCACCGCCCCGGTCGTCACCTCCCCACGGGTCAGCGCCCCGAGATGGCCGGCCAGCCCTTTGCTCGCGGAGTCACCGTGGTGGTCGTCGAGGGCCCCGAAGACCGCGCCACCGAGGGCGGCGAACGCACCCGCCGGTGAGCCGGCGGTGAGGGCACCGATCGAGGCGCCCTTCGCATACGCCGCCCCCTCCCACAGGGTGACCGGGTCGCCGGCGTGGTTGGTGCGCTCCCAGTCCAAGCCGGAGATGACCTGCCGACGCCGCCCCCAGGCCATCAGCGCGGCCGATGCCCCGGCAGCGACCGCGGCGGCGAGGATGCGGGACGTCACGGGGTGTCCGGCAGGGTCGGGAACAGCGCCCCGGCGGTGTCGAGTTCCCCGTAGTGGCCGTTGTTGCCGCCCGCCTGCTTGGCGACGATCACGGGGAGACTCACCCGACCGATCGGGGTGCGCAGGTTGTCGACACTGGCCACCTCACCGGCGATGTCCTCGTTGTCGCGCACGGCGGCGATGAGGTTGCTCCACACGGGGGCGTCGGCCGGCACGTCACCGACGAGGGTGAGCGGGCGGGCTGCAGCGAGCACGGTGACCAGGTCGATCCAGCCTGGAGTCTTCGCCTGGTCGCTCTCCGCGACCTGCTCGGTCTCGACCGTCTCGGCGCAGAGCAGGACGATCGCGCTGGTCTCGATCGGTGGGGTATCGCCATCCACGGTGATCAGGTCGGCGTCGGTGAGGATCTCGAGGATCCTGGCCGCGCGGCGGGCCGCGGCGCGGTCCCGCTCGGGGACGCTGAGATCGTCCGGATCGGTCGCGGTGCTGTCGGTCGGTTCGGTGCTGCCCGTGGGCTCAGCGCCGTCGGTCGCGGTGTCGTCCGCGGGCTCAGTGCCGCTGGTCGGTTCGGTCTCGCCGGTGGGCCCGGTCCCGGCGTCCGGCGTGGCGCCGCCGACAGCGGCATCGGCGGGCGCCTCCACCTGCTCGTCCAGGGACTCCTCGCCCACGGCAATACCCTCCTCGGCGTCCGGGTCGAGTTCAGCACCGGTCAGGGCTGTCGCGAGCGACAGGGACAGCACCCGTTCCGGTTCGACCCCGACGGGCAGTTCGCCACTGAGCAGGGCCCGCAACTCGGCGGCGGCGGTGCCCCGGTCGGTGACGTCGGGCGGCTCCTCGCTCGCCCAGGACGGCTGCAGACTGATCGTCGGCCCGGTCGCGGCACCGGCTTCGGTGAGCACCTCGCGGGCCGCGTCGTCGAGGGCGTCGGGGGCGCCCGGGAGCGCGAGGATCGTGACGTGCTGGCCGGACAGCAGACCGGTGAGGGTGCGGGGCCGCAGTTCGGTGATGAGTTGGTCGCGGGACTTGACCTGCGCCTGGGCCGTGTTGAGATCGGCACGTAGGGCGTTGGCGTCCTCCCGCAGTTTGGTCACCTCGCCGGTGAGGGTGTCGCTGATCGTCCCCTTGAGCGGGCCGGCACCGAGGACGATGCCGACGGCGAGGGCGAGGAACACCGAGGCGATGGAGACCAGGTGGTATCGGAAGTCGATCACGAGAACACTCCTAACACGAATGAGCGCACCGCGTCCCACCACGCATCCATCCGGGCGCCGACGACCTGGAGGGCGGCCTGTCCCCCGGGCGTGGCGTACATCGCGGCGAGGAGGGCGAGGAACCCGAAGATGAAGATGATCGACAGCGACCGGGTGGTGATCCTGGGGCGGTAGAGCCGGCTGACGCCCTTGGCGTCGACGAGTTTGCTGCCGACCCGCAGCCGGGTCAGGAATGTGCTCGACATCCCGGAACGCCCCTTGTCGAGGAACTCCTCAAGGGTGGCGTGCGTGCCGACGGCGACGATGAGATCGGCGCCCTTGTCGTCGGCGAGGAGCATCGCGACGTCCTCGCTGGTCCCGACGGCCGGGAAGATCACCGGGTCGATCCCGAGCGCTCTGACCCGTTCGGCGCCGGGTGCCCTCCCGTCCCGGTAGGCGTGGACGACGATCTCGGCCCCGCAGGTCAGCGCCTTGTCCGAGACCGAGTCCATGTCGCCGACGATGAGGTGCGGGGTCAGCCCCTCCTCGAGGATGGCGTCGGCGCCGCCGTCGACCCCCACGAGGATGGGGCGGTACTCGCGGATGTAGGACCGCAGGATCGACAGGTCCTCACGGTAGTGGTGGCCGCGGACGACGATGAGGACGTGGCGTTCGTCGAGGTCGGTCGTGATGTCCGGCACCCCGACTCCGTCGATGAGCAGATCGCGTTCGGCGCGCAGGTATTCGAGGGTGTTCGTCGCGAAGACGTCGATCTGCTCGGACATCGCGACGCGGGCGTCGACCATGTCGGCTCGGATCTGTTCCAGGTCGAGGACCTCGCCGCGGGCCAGGACGGTGTCCCCGGAGCGCACCTCCCCGTCGACGATCCGGACCTCGTCGCCCTCCTTGATCGTTGTCATGACCTCACGGCCGACGTTGTCGACGATGGGGATGCCGGCGGCGAGGAGGAGCTCCGGGCCCTGGTTGGGGTAGCGGCCCGACATCGACCGGCTCGCATTGACGACGGCGGCCGGTCGGCAGGTGATGAGCGCGTCTGCGGAGACCCGGTCGATGTCCTCGTGGTCGATGACTGCGACCTCACCGGGACGCAGCCGTTTGGTGAGGTTCTTCGTGCGTCGGTCGACCCTGGCCCGGGTGACCGAGGCGGCGGGGTCGTTCGAGCCGCGCAGGATGCGGGACAGCCGCAGCGTCATGGTCCCCTCTCGGTGCCGGTGATGGTGATCCACCTATCGTCCCACGGGTGCGCTCAGGAGCCGGAATCGGCCAGCAACTCCCGGGCATGCTCACGGGCCGTGGCGCTGACGGATCCGGCGAGCAGCCGGGCGATCTCGTCCACGCGCTCGGTGCCCTCGACCACGGTGACATCGCTCGCGGTGACGGCGCCGTCGGTCGTCTTGGCGACGACGAGATGGTGGTCGGCGTAGGCAGCGACCTGCGCCAGGTGGGTGACGACGATGACCTGCGTGTGCCGTGCCAACTCGGCGAGGCGGGCGCCGACATCACGGGCCGCGGCCCCGCCGACACCGGCGTCGACCTCGTCGAAGACGAAGATCGGCACCTCCGGTCCGTGCTCCCCGGCGCCGAGGGCGACCTCGAGTGCGAGCATGACCCGGGAGAGTTCACCGCCGGAGGCGGCGCGGGTGATCGAGCGTCCCGGGGCGCCGGGGTTGGCGGCGAGAACGATCGCGACGCTGTCGGCACCGGTCGGTCCGGGGGGTGCGGGCGAGACCTCGACGGTGACGACGGCGTCGCCCATCGCGAGGCGGGACAACTCATCGGTGACCCGCTCCCCGAGGCGGCCGGCCGCCTCGGTGCGGGCGGCGGTCAGGGCTGCGGCGACATCGGCATGCCGGGCCCGCAGCTCATCCGCCTCCTGCTCGAGTTCGGCGATCCGGTCATCGGAACTGCTCAGTTCGGCGTGCCGCTGCGCCGCTTCCTCGGCCCAGGCGAGCACGTCGTCGAGCCCGGGTCCGTATCGTCGCATCAGGGCGGTCAGGTCGGCTCGTCGCTCCTGGACGAAGGCGAGACGGGCCGGGTCGAGTTCGATGTCGGCCGCGTACCGGCTGACATCGGCGGCCAGGTCGACGGTGAGGTGGGCGATCTCGACGAGCCGTTCGGCGAGGTCCTGGGCCGAGCTGTCCAGGTCGGCGACCGCGTCCAGCGCGCCTCGGGCCCGGGCGAGCAGGGTGAGCATGGACAGGTCGTTCGGTCCGTCGTCGTCGGTGCCGGCCATCGCGGTGTGGGCGGTGGCGATGTGCTGACGCAGTTCGTCGGCGTGGCTGAGCCGTTCGTCCTCGATCCGCAGCGTCTCGTCCTCACCGGCCTGCGGCGCGACCTGCTCGATCTGTTCCAGGCCGGCCTGCAGACCCTCGAGCTCGACCACCCGGTCGCGCGCCTGGGAACGCAGTCGGTGCAGCGTCTGCTGGACCTCCTGGAGCCGGTCCCACACCTGGGTGTATGCGGTGCTCGCCTCCGTGATCGCCGCACCGCCGAACCGGTCCAGGACCTGACGGTGCTGGTCGGGGTCGCGCAGGCGCCACTGGTCGGCCTGACCGTGGACGGCCAGGAGGTGTTCACCGACGTCGGCGAGGACTCCGACGGGTGCGGATCGGCCACCGACGTAGGCCCGTGAGCGGCCCTCGGCGGAGACGGTGCGGGCCAGGACGAGCCCGTCACTGACGGTGCCGCCGGCGTCGATGACCCGCTGCGCTGCCGGGTGGTCCGCGTCGATCTCGACCAGCCCCTCGACCTGGGCCGCTGCGGCGCCGGCCCGCACGAGCGTGCTGTCGCCGCGGGCGCCGAAGAGCAGGAGCAGGCCGCTGACGACCATCGTCTTGCCGGCACCGGTCTCGCCGGTGACGACGTTCAGGCCCCGGTGGAGCGGCAGGGTGGCTTCGTCGATGACGCCCAGTCCGGCCAGCCGCAGCTCAGCCAGCACTGGACCGTCCTCGGCCCCGCCAGCCGTGCACGGACAGGTCGAACTTCGCGACGAGGCGGTCGGTGAACGGTGCGGCCGACAGCCGGGCGAAGCGGACCGGTTCCGGGGAGCGGTGCACCTCGAGGCGGGCCCCGCGCGGCAGGTCGGTGGTGCGTCGCCCGTCGGCCCACAGCACGCCGGTGCCCTCGTTGTCGGCGATGACCTCGATCGCGAGCGTCGAGGCCGGTCCGACGACGAGCGGTCGGGCGAAGAGGGCGTGGGCGCTCAGCGGCACGAGGAGCAGCGCCTCGACGTCGGGCCAGACGACGGGTCCGCCGGCCGAGAAGGCATAGGCGGTCGAGCCGGTGGGGGTGGCGACGACGACCCCGTCGCAGGCCCAGGTCGACAACGGCCGGTTGTCGACCTCGACGGTCAGTTCGAGCATGCGTTCCCGGGCGGCCTTTTCGATGCTGATCTCGTTCAGGGCCCAGCCTTCGTAGAAGACCACGCCGTCCTTGAGCCCGACGACGTCGAGGGCGACGCGGTGTTCGACGGTGTAGTCGCGGGCCGCGATCCGGTCCACGGTCGCATCGAGTTCCTCGCGCTCTGCCTCGGCGAGGAATCCGACATGCCCGAGGTTGACCCCGAGGAGCGGCACCCCGCTGCCGCGGGACAGTTCCGCACCCCAGAGCAGGGTGCCGTCGCCGCCGAGGACACAGACGACTTCACAGCCCTGCGCCGGGGCGTGCTCGTCGGCGATGTCGACGGCAGGGTGGTCGGTCAGGGCGAGCCGGTCGGCCTCGCCGGCGAGCAGGACCCCGCGCATCCCGTCGACGTGGAGCCGGTCGAGGACGACCCGGGCCAACTCCGGGATGTCCCGGCGGCGGGGATGCCCGAGGAGCAGGACGCGACGATCACCGGATTCGGGGGTCATGCGCGGTTGCCTCCTTCGGGACGTCGGGCGCCCTCCTCGTCGAGCTGACCGAGGGTGCCCATCACAGCCTGCCATGTCGGTAGGGCCTGCGTTGCGTCAGGCCGGGTGAACCACGCGACATACTCGGTGTTGCCCTCCTGTCCCGGGGTGCGGCTGGTCACGATGGCCCGCAGCCCGATGCCCTCCTCGTGGGCGGACTGCACGACGGCGAGCACCGCGTCGGAGCGCCATCGTCCGGGGCGAACCACCCCGCGACCGTCCAACCCGCGGCGCCCCACCTCGAACTGCGGCTTGATGAGGAGCAGCAGGTTCCCGCCGGGACGGACCAGGTCGACGAGGCGGCCCATGACCAGGCGTAGGGAGATGAAGCTGAGGTCGGCGACGAGCAGATCCACCGGGCCGTCCACGTCGTCGGGGGTCAGGTCCCGGACGTTGTGACCGGACAGATCCCGCACCCGCGGATCGGAGGCGAGCAGCGGCGCGAGTTGTCCGTGGCCGACATCGACCGCGAGGACCTCGGCGGCCCCTCGGCTCAGGAGCACCTGGGTGAACCCACCGGTGCAGGCGCCGATGTCCGCGGCTCGACGTCCACTGATCGCCGGTCCGCCCTCGGGCAGATCCGCCAACGCCCCGAGGAGTTTGCCGGCCGCCCGGGAGACCCACGAGGGGTCGAGGACGGTCGACCCGGCGGTGACGGCGATGGTGATGACGTCCCGATCGGTCACCGGACGCGACGGCCGGTTCGCGACCCGGTCGTTGACCCTGACGACGCCCTCGTCGATGAGGTCGCGGGCATGGCCACGGCTGCGGGCCAGACCACGGGTGACGAGGGCGGCGTCGAGTCGGGTCACCGCACGTCAGATCACTCGCCGAGGTCGGCCAGCCGGCCCTGCAGCGTGCGCTGCAGGGCTTCGGCCGCCTCGATCTGCCCATCCAGATCGGTGCCCTCGACTGCCGCCAGATCCTGCAGGGCCGCGTCGATGACGATGTCCCCGGTCGTGACGGAACTCAGGTCGGCATTGTCGTCCGACCCGCTCGGATGACCAGGTCCGACGGGGACAGCGGGTTCGCCAGCCTGCGCAGGGTCGACCGGATCCGTGGGTGGATTCGGGTCAGTGTGATCGACCGGTGTTTCGCTCACGAGGAGGGTGCGGTGGATTTCGCCGCCGCAGTCTTCTTCGTCGCAGTCTTCTTGGCCGCCGCAGCCTTCTTCGTCGCAGTCTTCTTGGCCGCCGCAGTCTTCTTCGTCGCAGTCTTCTTCGCCGCGGTCTTTGTGGTGGTCTTCTTGGCCGCCGCAGCCTTCTTCGTCGCAGTCTTCTTGGTCGCCGCAGTCTTCTTGGTCGCAGCCTTGCTCGCGGTCGCCTTCTGCACCGTCGGCGCACTCGTCGCCGGCGCCTTCGTGGCGGGCACCTTCTTCGCAACCGGGGCCGACTTCTTGACGGTCGCGCGCTTGCCACTGGCGCGGGCGGCGACGTCCTGCGCGGCCTTCTTTGCCGGGGCGGTTGCCGAGTCGAGCGCCTCACTCGTGGCGTGGCCGGCGTCGGCCATCAGCCGCAGCGCCTCATCGGCGACCGGTGCGGCAGCATCACTGACGCTCTTGGTGACTGAGGCTGCGGCCCCGCTGGCCTTGCCGGCTGCGGCAGCGACCCCGCTGGCCACCAGGCCGCGCAGTTCCTCGAGCTGCTTCTGCAACCGCTCGATGGTCTCCTTGGCCTGTCCCAACTCCGCCGACGTCCGGCTCTCCGCCTTGGCGACGGCGTCCTCGACCTCCTTGCGGACGAGTTTGGTCAGGTTCTTGCGGTTCGCCTCGGCCGCCTCGAGCAGGTCATCGGCCATCCGGGCGACCTTCTTCTGCGCCTTCTTGCGCTTGGTGCTGCCCTCCAGTCCGGACAGCGCCAGGAGGTCGCCGGCCGCCTCCTTGGCCTTGGCGCGCGAGGTCTCCCCCAGGCCGGATGCGAGCTGAATGTACGCCTTGACCGAATCCATGCTCATCATGGTGCCTTCCTGTTCTCTGGTCAGCGGCCACTGTCGCAGTGACCGATTCATCCAACGCTATCCCAGCGCACGTGGCGTGGACGTGGGAACCACGCCGGGCAATCCGCGCAGGTCATCGATGATGAGACTCGGTCGCTGGGCGGGGGTGGCGGTGCGCACCGCTGCACGATCGGCGACCCCGGTCAGCACGAGGACACTGGGCATGCCGGCCGCATTCGCCCCCTCGACGTCGGTGTCGAGCCGGTCGCCGACCGCGAGAATCCTCGCCGGTTCGATGCCGAGCGAGTCGGAGGCAACGAGGTAGAGGTCGGGGGACGGCTTGCCGCACACGCGGTCCGGGGACCGGCCCGTCGCCAGTTCCACCGCCCGGATCAACGCGCCGTTGCCGGGTGCCAGGCCACGGTCGCTCGGCAAGGTCGTGTCGGTGTTCGTCGCCACCCACCAGGCCCCGGCGCGCACCGCATACGCCGCCTCTGCCAGATCCGCTGCACAGACGCGGGATCCGTATCCCTGGAGCACCGCATCGGCTCCGTCACTGCGGCTCGTCGTCTCCAGTCCGGCCTCCAGCAGAGCGTGATGGACCCCCTCCCCACCGATCGCGAGCACGCGCGCCCCCGGGAGGCGTTCGGCGATCGCAGCGGCCCCGGCCTGGGCACTGGTGATGACGTCCGCGGCCTTCACGTCGAGACCGAGGGAACGCAGGTGCTCGGCGACCGCATCCGGGGTTCGCGAGGCGTTGTTCGTGGCGTATCTGATCGGCACCGTGACCGAGCGCAGGACCTCGACGGCGTGCGGCACCGCTGCCGGACCGCGATAGACGACGCCGTCGAGATCACAGACCAACGCTTCGATCGGGCCGATGTCCCCGACGACGTCCCCGATGACGTCCGCGATGACGTCGTCGTCACGGCCCTCACCCCGGTCGCCGCCGCCAGCGGCCGCCGACCGATCGGTCACGTGTCATCCCACTCGACGGTGACGCCGTCGAGTTCGGCGAGCCGTTCCCCGGCATCGGTGACGAGTTCGAGATCGGCGTCGAGAGACTTGGCGAAGAGGTCGCGAGCATCCTCACGCCGTCCCTGCGCCAATGCGACCTCGGCCTGGGCATAGAACAGTCGGGCCGCCCAGGGCTGCTGACGGGCCAGCCGGGTCGCGGGGATCTGCAGGGCCACCTCCGCGGCCTCGAGTTGGTCTAGGTCGCGGCGGATGCCGGAGACCACGATCGCCAACTCGACCCGGTCCTCGATCGCGAGGGACCCGACCTCCGGGGATGCGGCCAGTTCGAGGGCTCGTTCGTGCCGGCCGAGCCCACGTTCACAGTCCACCATGAGCGGCAGCAGATGGTGTGAGCCGCTCAGACGCTTGACGGTACGGAACTCACTGAGCGCGCGGGCGAAGTCGCCGAGACGGTAGGCCACCATCCCGAGCGCCTCCCGCGCCGCCGGCACCCGCCCGGCGCGTCGGGCCGCCGTCTCCGCGTGGGCGAGAGCACCGTCGAGGTCGTCGGCAGCCAGGAGGGCGGCCACCATGACCAGGTGTTTGGCGACCCCCTCGGCGTTCTCCTTGCTCAACGTCCGCAACTGGTGATGGACCGCCCGGTCGAGTTCCTTGCCGGTCACCTCATCGGGGATCGCCGGGTCCGGCAGTCGCGGCTTCTTCGGGGCCAGTCGGGATCCGCCGCGCCGTTCGCTGTTGTCGAACTCGCCGGCACCCCGCTCCCGCCGCGGGCCGCCTCCGCCACGCCCTGGCGCCCCGTCCCGGAAGGACCGGCCACGACCCCCACCGGCACCGCCCCGGCCGCCACCCTGACGCCGACCGCGTCCCTCGGACCGGTC
>DUPF01000278.1 GCA_012838445.1 Intrasporangiaceae bacterium
GGCCCCGCCGTGGGGGCGAGGGCGGTCAGGGCCGTCGGCGCCGCGCCGGTGAAGGAGCTGCCGCCGGTGGTGAGCGCTCCGGTCAGCGTCGTCGGCGCCGCACCCGTGGTGGCGCGCCGCAGTCCGAGGGCTGAGGCCGCCCTACCCCGGCCGGAGCGCTATTCGGCCGGGATCGTGCTCACGTCGATGACGAAGCGGTAGCGCACGTCGGAGTCGACGACCCGGTCGTAGGCCTTGTCGACCTCATCGGCGTCGATCGTCTCGATCGTCGCGGCGATGCCGTGCTCGGCGCAGAAGTCGAGCATCTCCTGGGTGATCGCGATGCCGCCGATGTTGGATCCGGTGAGGACCTTGTCGCCGCCGATGAGTGAACTGATCCGCACCTGCTGCGGGTTCGTCGGCAGCCCGACGTTGACGACCGCGCCGAAGGGCCGGAGCATCCCGAGGTAGCGGTCCAGCGGCACATCGACGCTGACGGTGTTGATGATGACGTCGAAGGTGCCGCGCAGTTCCTTGAAGGCTGTCCCGTCGGCGGTCGCCCGGTAGTCGCTCGCCCCGAACTCGCGCCCGTCGGCCTCCTTGGACATCGTCTGGGAGAGCACGGTGACCTCGGCGCCCATCGCGGCGGCGATCTTCACGGCCATGTGTCCGAGTCCGCCCATCCCGATGACGGCGACCTTCTTGCCCGGCCCGGCGCCCCACCGCTTGAGCGGGGTGTAGACGGTCACGCCGGCGCACAGCAGCGGCGCGGCGACATCGAGCGGGATCTGCTCGGGGATGCGCAGCACGAACTCCTCGGCGACGACGATCTCCTGGCTGTATCCGCCGAGCGCCGGCTCCCCGTCCGGGTAGGTGTCGTTGTAGGTCCAGATGGTCCGTCCGGTGCAGAAGTTCTCGTGGTCGGCGGTGCACATGGCGCACTCGCCGCAGCTGTCGACCATGCAGCCGACCCCGACCCGGTCCCCGATCCGGTATGCGGTGACCCCCTCCCCGATCTCGGTCACCTCACCGGCGATCTCGTGTCCGGGGACCATGGGGAACAGCACGCTGCCCCACTCCTCGCGGGCCTGGTGGATGTCGCTGTGGCAGATCCCGGCGTAGGCGATCTTGATCCGGACATCGTTGGGCCGCAGGGCGCGTCGCTCGATCGTCACCGGCTCGAAGGGGGCACCGGGTGCCGGGGTCGCCAGGGCTCGGGTCGTCGTGGTCATGACAGATGCTCCTTCACAGGTGACGGGGTGAGCAGGGGTCAGATGCGCGCGAGGATGTCCGCGGCGACATCACGGTAGGCCTGGGCGCCCTTGGAGCGGCGGCTCGAGGCGAGGATCGAGCGTCCGACGGCGGGCGCCTCGGCGAACCGCACGGTCCGCGGGATGGCCGGTTCGAGGACGTGGACGTTGTATCGCTCCCCGACGTCGGCGAGCACCTCGCGGGAGTGGTTGCTGCGCCCGTCGTACATCGTCGCGAGGATCCCGGTGATCTTGAGCTTCTTGTTCAGGATCTTGCGCACGTCCTTGACGGTGTCGAGGAGCTGTCCGACGCCGCGGTGGCTGAGCATCTCGGCCGGCATCGGGATGATCAGGTGGTCGCTGGCGGTCAGCGCGTTGAGGGTGAGCACGCCGAGCGTCGGGGAGCAGTCGAGCAGGATGATGTCGTAGTCCTTGACGACGTCCTCGAGGACCCCGGCCAGCACATACTCCCGACCGGGCCGGGGCAGCAGTTGGGCCTCGGCCCCGGCGAGGTCGATCGTGCTCGGGACGAGGTCGACGCCGTCCTCGGTGGCGAGGATCGCCTCGTCGATCTCGGCCCGGCCGAGGACGACCTCGTTGATCGAGGTCTCGACGGCGTCGGGGTCGACGCCGAGGCTGAAGGTGAGGCTGGCCTGGGGGTCCAGGTCGACGAGGAGGACCCGCTTGCCGAGTTCGGCGAAGGCCGCTCCGAGGGACGCGACGGATGTCGTCTTGGCGACTCCGCCCTTCTGGTTGGCCAGGGAGATGATCGTCGCCTTCGGGGCCTTGCGTCGCGCCATGGCCCCTAGTGTGTCATCCCGCGATCGGGTGGTTCGGCGGTGGTGGGACCATCCCGTCGGCCACCGGTGGGGGCAGCGGGACGACGGCGTGCTGGGTGATGACGAACGAGTGCAGCAGGGGTATGCGGTTGGCCGCGCACGCGTGCACGGCGGCCCGGTGCCACTCCCGGTCGTGGTCGAGGACGAAGCTCTGTCCGGGTCGGGCCCGGGCGAAGACCAGGGTCGGTGTCTCCCCCTCGCAGACCTGGCTCACGTGGCCGAGCCAGTGTTCGAGGGTCTCCCCCGGCGGTGCGGTGAGGGGGACGTCGCAGATCATCACGGGTGCGAGCGGCACGCGGCCGGAGTCGCACAGGTAGAACAGGAGCGAGCCGCGGACGATGTCGTCGAGGTCGACGACGCTGTCGACGAGGTCGGCGGCGTCGTCCTCGGTCGTGATCGGCCACTCGGGGCCGGGATCGGTCAGGTCGTCAGGATGCAGGTCATCGGTGTGCATGGCATCGAGACTCGCCCATGACCGGTCGGCCCGCCCCGCCCCCGTCCACAACGCCACCCGGGCTGTCCCCGCATTCGCGCCCGGGCACCCACATTCACCGTCGGGCACCCATATCGCAGCACCGGATCGGCTCAGTCGAAGACGACCGTCCGGTCCCCGTTGAGGAGCACGCGGTGCTCGGCGTGCCACCGCACCGCCCGGGCCAGCACCCGCGACTCGCACTCCTCCCCCGCCCGGACGAGGTCCTCCGGGGTCATCCGGTGGTCGACGCGCACGACGTCCTGCTCGATGATCGGCCCCTCGTCGAGGTCGGCGGTGACGTAGTGCGCGGTCGCCCCGACGAGTTTGACGCCGCGCCCGAACGCCTGGTGGTAGGGCTTGGCGCCCTTGAACGAGGGCAGGAACGAGTGGTGGATGTTGATGACCCGACCGGACAGGTCCGCGGACAGGTCGTCGGAGAGGATCTGCATGTAGCGCGCCAGGACGAGCAAGTCGATGTCGTGCTCGGCGACGATCTCCCGCAGTCGGGCCTCGGCGGCGGCCTTCGTGGCGGCGCTGACCGGGATGACCTCGAACGGGATGCCGTACATCCGCGCCAGCGGCTCCAGGTCGGGATGGTTGGAGACGATGACCGGCAGGTCCACGTTGAGGGAGCCGCTCTGCCACCGGTAGAGCAGGTCGTTGAGGCAGTGCCCGAAGCGGCTGACCATGATCAGCGTCCGGCACCGCCGGTCGGCCTCGGTCAGCGACCAGTCCATCCCGAAGCGCTGCGCGACCGGCGCCAGCGCCGCCCGCCACTGCTCGATGCCGAACCCCTCGGGCGGGTTGGCGAAGGCGATCCGCATGAAGAACGTTCCGTTGCGGTCGTCGTCGAACTGTTGGCTCTCCTCGATGTTCGCCCCGTGCTCGAAGAGCACCTGACTGACGGCAGCGACGATCCCGGGCCGGTCCGGGCACGAGAGGGTGAGGATGACATCGGCACGCATGAGGTCAGCATGAACTGCGCGCAGGGGCGGCGGCGACCGCGTCCCGTCAGGCGGTCGGTCGCGACTGCCCGGGTCGCGACTGGCGGGTCAGCGCCCTGCGGGCGGGATGTATGCGGTGCCCGAGCAGGCGGCGACGATCGCCTCGAGCGCGGCCGGCTCGGTGCGGTGCTCGCCGATGAGGTTCGGCTTCCCGGACCCGTGGTAGTCGCTCGACCCGGTCACGACGAGTCCGAGCGCGGCGGCCAGGTCGCGCAGTTCGCGCCGGTCCGTCTCGTCGTGGTCGCGGTGGTCGACCTCGATCCCGATCATCCCGGCCGCGGCCATGTCCTCGATGAGTTCCGGTGTGACGGCACCGGACTGGCGCGCCGTGTAGGGGTGGGCGATGACGGCGGCACCGCCGGCGGCGACGACGAGTTCGACCGCCCGGACCGGGTCCGGGGCGTAGTAACGGACGTAGTACCGGCTGTCGTTGTGCAGGAACCGGGTGAATGCCTCAGCGCGGTCCTCGACCACCCCGGAGGCGACGAGCGCATCCGCGAGGTGGGGCCGGCCCACCGTGGCCCCCTCGGCGACCTGGGCGCGGACCTCCTCGATCGTGATCGGGATCCCGTCGGCGGCGAGCAGGTCGACGATCCGGTCCATCCGGGTCAGTCGGGACTCCCGGGCCAGGCGCAGCTCGTGCATCAGGTCGGGGTCGTCCGGGCGGGTGAGATAGCCGAGGAGGTGGATGCTCCGGGCGTCGCGTTCGCAGGAGATCTCGATGCCGCGGACCAGGCCGATGCCGATCCGGTCCGCGGCCTCGGCCGCCTCGGCCCAGCCGGCGACAGTGTCGTGGTCGGTCAGCGCGACGACGTCGAGGCCGGCCCGGTCGGCCACGGCGAGCACCTGCGCCGGGGCGTCGGTGCCGTCACTGGCGCTCGAGTGCGTGTGCAGGTCGATCTGCAGCGTCATCGGCGAGGCGTCCTGTCGTCCCGGTCGGCGTCAGCGGCGCGGGATGAGGACGGTGTAGTCGAGGTCGAGGACGACCTGCGGCAGGTACTTGCCGTCCTCGCCCTTGTAGGGGAAGTCGGCCGCGGCCAGGTCCTTGGTCGCGACGGTCCGCACCCGCAGCGCCCCGAGATCCGTCCGTCCCGGCAACTCGAGTTTGTCGAGGACCTCGCTCCACGCATACACCGTGTCCCCGGCGAAGGTGGGGTTGCTGTGCGTGCCGCCGTTGATCGCCGCGATCGTCACCGCATTGGCCAGGCCGTTGAAGGACAGGGCGCGGGCGATGGAGATGACGTGACCGCCGTAGACGATCCGGCGACCGAAGCGGCCCTGGCTCTCGACATGCTGGTTGAAGTGCACCTTGGCGGTGTTGTGCCACAGCCGGGTGGCCGTCATGTGCTCGGCCTCCTCGATCGTCATGGCGTCGACGTGGTCGATCCGCTCCCCCACCTCGTAGTCGTCCCACAGGTGCGGGCTACCGCCGAGGTCGGTGTCATAGCCGGCACCCGAGAGCCCTTCCGGCACCACGAGATCGGCGACGTCAACGGCCCCGGGCAGGTCCGGGATGACGGTCTCCGGCGCCGGGCTGGCCTCGTCGCGCTTGCGGACCATGACCCAGCGGACGTAGTCGAGGACGACCTCCCCGTGCTGGTTCGTCCCGGTCGAGTGGACATAGACCACGCCGGTGCGCCCGTCCCGGTTGGCCTTGACCCCGACCACCTCGGAGCGCGCGGCGAGGGTGTCCCCCGGGTAGACCGGCGCGAGGAACCGGCAGGCGGCGTAGCCGAGGTTGGCGACGGCGTTGAGCGAGACCTCCGGGACGGTCTTGCCGAAGACCGTGTGGAAGACGATGAGGGCATCGAGCGGCATCCGCTCCAGCCCCATCGCCCGGGCCACCGTCTCACCGGAGGTGAGCGAGAACCGCGGCCCGTACAGGGCGGTGTAGAGGGCGGCATCACCGACGGTGACGGTGCGCGGACTCGAGTGCACGAGCTCCTGCCCGACGTGGAAGTCCTCGAAGTAGTTGCCCGGGTTGGTCTTCTGCGCAGGGGTGGTCGTCATGGCGCCATCCTCCCGTGTCACCGGCACGGACGGGGCGTCAGGTCGGTATGCGGTTGCTCACTCGCGCCAGTAGTTGTTGGCGGCGGCGACGGTCTGGAAGTTGATCGCGATGACCTGGGAGGCCGCGGTCAGCCCGTCGCTGGAGTTCGCATACCCGTGCCGCAGGCCGTGCAGCACCTCGGTGTCCGGCTGGGTGTACTTCACCCCGCGCCGGCTCAGCGTGATCGCGAGTTCGAAGCCCTCCTGGGGTGTCGCCGTGATGAGGCTGGTCAGCCACTGGTCCGCCATGTCCGCTCCTTGGCTCGGGTCCGGTGCCGACGTTTTCCCACTGTCGGCTTGGCAAATATTCAAGTCTGCCCCCGCCCGCGGGTCAAGGGTCCGAACGGCTCACGACGCCTGCCGGGTGGTCCGCAGCGCCGACAGCTCCCGCAGAGCGGCGGCGACGGCAGCCGCCACCAGCTCCGGATGCTCGGACTCATCGGGTCCGATCCGGGCGAGCACGACACCCACTTCCCGCAGCCGGTCCACGACCTGGGGAGGGTATGCGTCACGCACCACCGCGACGGAGGTGCCGATGAGCAGCTCGGGACGGGTGAGGAACTGACCGCTGCTGTCCCGCAACGGAACCCGCAACCTCGGCCGGAACCCGAGGTCGGTCAGCAGGATCCGCAACCGCGTCGCCGCCGGGGCCGGACTGAGCGGGTCGGCGTCGGCGAGGAGGACCCGGAACTGCCGGACCCAGCCGTGCCGGTCGTCGTGCGTGTCGAGCACGCGCTCCACGTCCGGGACGGTGACGGCCCGGATCCGCAGTGCCTGGTCGAGGGCGGCCGCCGCGGCCACTGCGCCGTCGTCCCGGGCGATGAGGACCACCGCGCTCGCCGGGTCGAGGTAGGGATCGCCGAGGGCGTCGAGGAGCACCCGGGAGCGGACCGGTCGGGGGTGCACGCTCAGCGGCCCCTTGGTGCGCACCCGCTGCCCGGTGCCGGTCGTGTCGCAGACGTGGATCCGTTCCTCGGGGACGCGGTCGAGGGGCACGCCGGCGAGCAGCAGCGCGCCGTGGTGACCGGCCGCGACCCCCTCCCGGGTGCGGAGCACCGCCCGGGTGCGCATCGCATACCGATCCGGATCCGTTGCCGCATCCCAGGATTCGGCGAGGGCATAGACGCCGCGACGCACGTGCACGAGGTCTCCGGCCCGGGCGAGCCGGTGCAGCACTCCCGGACTCACCCCGAGCCGGTCGGCCTCGGCGACAGTGAGCAGCCCGCCGCGGGCCCGGGCCAGGTCGACCAGTCGTCCATCCATGGCTGTAGATCGTGGCAGCGTTTCGGACCACCGCCGGAAGTTATCCACACTCGTGCTCCGGAGCGGGCCCACGACCCCGGTCCCCTGCCCCCACCCCGAGAGCACCGCCATTAGGCTGGCGGCATGGCTGACTTCGTGGGCGCTGTCGACCAGGGGACGACGAGCACCCGCTTCATGGTGTTCGACGACTCCGGCCGCGAAGTGGCCCGACACCAGCTCGAGCACGAGCAGATCCTCCCCCGCGCCGGCTGGGTCGAGCACAACCCGCTCGAGATCTGGGAGCGCACCCAGACCGTCATCCAGTCGGCGCTCACCCAGGCCCGCCTCGACGCGAGCGACCTGGCCGCCATCGGGATCACGAACCAGCGCGAGACGACGATCGTGTGGGACCGGCACACCGGCCGGCCGTTGCACAACGCGATCGTCTGGCAGGACACCCGGACCGACTCGATCGCCAAGGCCCTCGACCGCGACGGCCGCGGCGAGGTGATCCGGCGCAAGGCCGGGTTGCCTCCGGCGACCTACTTCTCGGCCGGGAAGGTGCAGTGGCTGCTCGAGAACGTCGACGGGCTGCGGGCCGCCGCCGAGCGCGGCGATGCGCTGTTCGGCACCCCCGACTCGTGGGTGGTCTGGAACCTCACCGGCGGTCCGGACGGCGGACGGCACGTCACCGATGTGACGAACGCGAGCCGGACGATGCTCATGGATCTGCAGACCCTGGACTGGGACGACGAACTGCTCGGCTTCTTCGGGATCCCCCGCGAGATGCTGCCGCAGATCGTCGCGAGCAGTCACCCGAGCGCCTACGGCACGACGAGTGCGCTGCGCGGCACCGAGATCCCCATCGGCGGGGTCCTCGGCGACCAGCAGGCGGCGACGGTCGGGCAGGTGTGCTTCACCCCCGGGATGGCGAAGAACACCTATGGCACCGGCAACTTCATGCTCCTCAACACCGGCACCGAGCTGGTGCGCAGTGAGCACGGTCTGCTGACGACGGTCGCCTATCAGCTCGGGGACGACGATCCGGTGTATGCGTTGGAGGGCTCGATCGCCGTCACCGGCTCCGCGGTGCAGTGGCTGCGCGACCAACTCGGGATCATCAGTGGCGCCGGTGAGATCGAGTCCCTCGCGCGCAGCGTCGAGGACACCGGCGGGATGTACTTCGTGCCCGCCTTCTCCGGGCTGTTCGCGCCCTACTGGCGCAGCGACGCCCGCGGCGCGATCGTCGGGATGTCCCGCTACAACACCAACGCCCACCTCGCCCGGGCCACCCTCGAGGCGATCTGCTACCAGAGCAAGGACGTCGCCGACGCGATGGTCGCCGACGTCGAGGCCAGCGGCGGCTCGATCGACCTCGACGTGCTGCGCGTCGACGGCGGGGTCACCGCCAACGACCTGTGCATGCAGCTGCAGGCCGACATCCTCGGCGTCCCGGTGTCCAAGCCGCAGGTGGCGGAGACGACGGCCCTGGGGGCCGCATACGCCGCCGGTCTGGCGACCGGGGTCTGGGCGAGCACCACTGATCTGGAAGCGAACTGGCACGAGGACCGCCGTTGGGAGCCGACCTGGACGGCGGATCAGCGCGAGGCCGGGTATGCCGGGTGGCGCAAGGCTGTGGAACGCACCCTCGACTGGGTGGAGGTTGACTGACGTGACCCTGAACAGACACTCGCGGGCGAACGCGATCGAGCGCATGACCTCTCCGGAGCCGCTCGACGTCCTCGTCATCGGCGCCGGGGTCGTCGGCGCCGGCGCCGCCCTCGACGCGGTGACCCGGGGCCTGTCGACCGGCCTGATCGAGGCCCGGGACTACTCCAGCGGCACCTCCTCGCGGTCGAGCAAACTCATCCACGGCGGGCTGCGCTATCTCGAGATGCTCGACTTCGGCCTCGTCCACGAGGCACTCCAGGAGCGGGGACTGCTGCTGACCAAACTCGCCCCGCACCTGGTCCGCCCGGTCCCGTTCATGTATCCGCTCTCCAAGCCCGCGTGGGAGCGGTTCTACGTCGGCTCCGGGGTGGCGCTCTACGACGGGCTGGCCTTCGGGGTCCGCCAGACCGGCGGGCTGCCCCGGCACCGGCACCTGCGCAAGAAGCACGCTCTGGAACTCATGCCGGCCCTGAAGCCGACCGCCCTGTCCGGGGCGATCCAGTACTACGACGCCCAGGTCGACGACGCCCGATTCGTCCTCGAACTGGTCCGCACCGCGGCCCAGCACGGCGCGCACGTCGCGAACCGGGTCAAAGCCGAGGAGCTGCTCCGCGGCGAGGACGGCCGGGTGGTCGGTGTTGTCGCCGTCGACGACACCGACGGGTCCCGCATCGAGATCCTCGCCAGGCGGGTCATCTCCGCGACCGGGGTGTGGACCGGGGAGATCCAGGAGATGCTCGGCGAGCCTGGTCCGCTGTCGGTCACGGCGAGCAAGGGCATCCACCTCGTCGTCCCCAAGGACCGGATCGACTCCCAGACCGGGGTGATCCTGCGGACCGAGAAGTCGGTGCTCTTCATCATCCCGTGGAGCGAGCACTGGATCATCGGGACGACCGACACCCCGTGGAAGTACGACAAGCAGCACCCTGCCGCAACCTCGGCCGACATCGACTACCTGCTCGACACGGTCAACGAGGTGCTGCGGACCCCGTTGAGCCGGGACGACATCGACGGGGTCTATGTCGGGCTGCGTCCGCTCATCGCCCCGACCGACCCGGGAGAGGTCGAGGCGACGACGAAGATCTCGCGCGAGCACGTGTGCGCCAGCCCGGCCCCCGGCCTCGTGCTCGTCGCCGGTGGGAAGTACACGACATATCGGGTGATGGCCAAGGACGCCGTCGACCTCGCGCTGGAGGACCTCGGCAAGGAGATGCCCGAGTCGATCACCGAGACCATCCCGCTCGCGGGTGCGATCGGCTGGGACTGGCTCAGCGAACGGCCGCACATCCTCGCCCGTGGCACCGATGTGGACCTGCTCGACATCGAGAACCTCCTCGAACGCTACGGGGCGTTCACCAAGGAACTGCTCGCCCTCATCGCGGTCGATCCGAGCCTCGGTGAGCACCTGCCCGGTGGGGCGGAGCACCTCAAGGTCGAGATCGTGTATGCCGCGGCCAGTGAGGGGGCCCTGCACCTGACCGATGCGCTGACCAGGCGGACGCGCATCTCGATCGAGGCGCGCGACCGCGGCCTGGCCGCCGCCGAGCCGGCCGCCCGGCTCATGGCCCCGATCCTCGGCTGGGACGAGGAGCGCATCGCCTATGAGATCGACCTCTACCGCCGCCGGGTCGAGGCCGAGATGAGCAGTCAGACGATGCCGGACGACGAGAGCAGCAACCAGGCCCGCACCACGGTGCGGGAGACGACCCTGAGTTGAGAAGCGTGATGCGACACTGACGCGTGGCTGGACCCGGTCCGTGGATGATCGCGAGTTCGGTCCTGCCGGACAACCATCAACTCGGGACGGCCAGACGCTCTGTCGGCTGCCCCGTCAGGCCGGCAATGAGGTCGAAGTTCTTATCGACGTGCAACACGGTCAACTGCGCAATGTCAGCCGTGGCGGCCACAAGGACGTCAGGAACGGACGGGGCGCGGTGCATCCCTCGGGAGGCGAGCATTGCCTGGATCTCGACCGCTCTCTGCTCGATGGTGGGTGTGAGGTTCGAGATCGGCATCGACCTGATCAGATCTCCTCCGACCGCTTCACGATGTTCCTGTTGGGACCGCGCCGAGTAGCCGAGTTCGAGGAGTGTCATCGTCGTGATGTGAACGAGCCCACGCTGTGTTCGTTCCAGCCATTCGTGGCGATCGGGAGAACGATGGAGCCACACGAGGGCACTCTTGTCGATAAGCCACGATTGCTGACTCAATCCCAGGCACCGTTCATCACTTCAGGGTCAGCGAGGTCCTGAGTTGCAGCCGCAAAGCGGTCCAGGACGGCTGCGGTCAACTCCACGGGCTCACGATCCAGCCCCGCACGAATCCACCGGCGCAGGAGCTCTTGTCTGGATGTTCCGAGACGTTTGGCCTTCCGGTCCAGGTCACCAACCTCTTCCGGGGTCAGACCACGCACCAAGATGTCGGTCATCGCTCCTCCTATTCCGCCACGCCACCCGAAACGATATCTAGGATATCGCCCTCCCGACCACCATGCTTCGATAAGTTGCGCACCACACCAGCGAACAGCACGAGGAGCATCCGATGACCGACCTGCCCCACCTCGACGCCGCCGAGCAGCGGATCCTCGGCGCCCTCATGGAGAAGCAGATCACCGTCCCGGCGACCTACCCGCTGACGCTCAACGCGCTGCGGACCGCCTGCAACCAGAGCACAAGCCGCGACCCGGTCGTCAGCTATGACGACCACGTCGTCGAGACGACCGCGCGAGCGCTCAAGAGCCGCGGCCTGATCCGGGTCGTCTGGGAGGGCAGCCGGGTCCTGAAGTATCACCAACTCCTCGACGAGGTCCTCGACCTGCAGCCCGATGAGCACGCACTGCTCACAGTTCTGCTCCTGCGTGGTGCCCAGTCCGCCGGCGAGCTCAAGACCCGCACCGACCGGTTGCACCGGTTCGCAGACCGGGCCGCCGTCGAGGAGTGCCTGAGCCGGCTCGCCACCCGCGACCAGCCCTTGGTCCAGGAACTCGCCAAGCGCCCGGGCTGGCAGGACCCGCGTTGGATCCACCTGCTCGGCCCGGTCGACATCCCCGGCGGCCCGGTCGTCTCGGCGGCCGAGGCCGCACTCGACCTCGATGCGCCGCTCGCCGACGGTGCCGCGGTCCGCGACGAAAAGGTGCGGGCGGCCTTCGACGCAGTCGCCGCCGCACCGGTGGCGGCGAGCGAACCGGACCCCTTCGACCGCTGGATCCTGGAGCGGGTCGTCGACCTGGCAGCCGGCCGCCCCGTCGTCGACGCAGCCTGCGGCGCCGGGCACGTGGTCGGCGCCCTCGCCGAGCGGGGTGCGCGAGCGCACGGGAGCGACGTCTCGGCGGGGATGATCGAGCAGGCGCGCACGGCATACCCTTCCCTGGAGTTCGACGTGCGCGACCTGCGCCGGCTCATGCGACCGGTCGCCGCCGACGGCTGGGGCGTCGCGCTCGCCTTCGGAGTCCTCGACCTGTTCGCCGAATCCGAGCTGCGAGAGGTGATCTCGGCGCTGACCCGACCGCTCGCCAATGAGGGGTATGCGGTGCTCACCTGCTCCGTCGGTCCCGCCGTGGTCGAGGCCGACGGGCTGGTCAGGGTCCATCATGACCCCCGCAAGGTCATCGCGGCGGCGGAAGGGGCGGGGCTGACCGACCTGGACTGGTATCGGCGCGGCGGCGACGAGGTGGAGCGGCTCTACGTGTTCGGGCGCCGGCCCTGACCGGCGCCGCCTCGCTCAGCGGTTGCGGTCGGCGAGGGTGTTGAGCAGCGCCGCGCCCTCCTCGGCGTCGTCGACGGTGACCACCCAGGAGGTGCCGTTTCCGCGTTCGACCTCGAGTGCCTCCCCCTTGCGCACCACGAACCCGGTCCGATTGTGCATACCCATCCGGTATCCCCAGCCGCCGAAGTCGCTGAACGGGTCGACCGTCGTGACTCGTGCCTCGACGACGTCCTCGAGCGGCAGCCGCCATCGCGGGAAGCCGACCGAGCCGGTGACGACCATGCCCGACTCCCCCACCGTGACGCGGAAGACCGACAGGGCCAGCGCCGTCGCGCCGGTGATGGCGAACATCAGTGCCGTGAACAGCCACATGCCCGTCAGCAGTGCGGTCCCGAGGAGGACGCCGGCCATGACGACCAGGAACACCCAGAACCAGCGACCCGGCACCGCCACCCGCGACCAGGCCGCCCGCTGCTCCGGGCCGAGGTCGAGCCGCGGAGCCTGTGACGGGACCCGACCGCTCGCACGGGTGTCGTCCTCGGTGTGACCGGGGACGGTGAAGGCGGCCGCCGTCCCGATGAGCAGCGCTGCGACCATGGCTGCGATGAGCGGCCACTCGGTGTCCCGGGCGAGGGATCCGTCGGCGAGGCCGCGCTGGTCCCAGGAGATCAGGGTCATGAGCCCGGCTGTGAACACCGCCAGGCCCGCGGCGAACCCCACCGTGATGCGGCGGTGCCGGCCGTCCCTGCCGCCGATGGCAAGGATCAGGGCACCGGTGAACCACGGCACGATCAGCCCCATTGCGGCGATCACCCACGGCACGGACTCCCGTGCGGTGAAGCCGTCCGGTCCCCGCCGGCTCCAGTGCGTGGCGAGCTGCTCGGGCAGATCGGACATGAAGCTGAGATACCAGAGCACCGCCGCCGCGGTGATGACGAGCGGCCACAGGAAGACCGCGAGTGCGGCCTTCCGCTGCGAACTCCAGCGGTCGGGGTATTCGTGGGCAGTACTCATGACATCGACTCCTTCATGACACGCTCCTCATGACATCGACTTCTCGACGAGGCGGGCCGCCTCGGCCCCGCTCAGTCCGGCCTGTCGGGCGGCGGCGGCGAAGGCCGCGACCGCCTCCTGCAGGTGCGCAGCGGGGGCCGCACCCTCGGCAACGACAGCGCCGCGCCCCCGACGCAGCGTGATCAGTCCGTCCTCCTGGAGCTCCTGATAGCCACGGAGGACGGTGTGGATGTTGACCCCGAGCCCTTCGGCGAGGTCGCGCGCCGGCGGCAACCGGTCCCCCGCCTGGAGCCGACCCTGGGCCAGTTCCCGGCGCACGCCGTCGGCGATCTGCCGATAGATCGGCACCTCGCTCGACTCATGGATCCGGATCAACATGAGTCGAGCATACATCATGTTGTTATAGATCAACTAGAACTAGTCGCGCTCCGGCACCTCCGGGCCGACCCCACTGCTGCGGCTTCATGGGACGATGGCCCACGTGAGTGAAGAGCAGAAGAAGGCCGACAACCGGGCCAGGGTGACCACCGAGGAGTTCCGCGCGTTCGTCAAGGAGGGGTGGGCGCCGCGCCCGGACACCCGACCTGAGCGGGCCGAGGTCGCCGAGTATGCCGCCCGGCGCCGGGCCGCGATCTCCCTCGCCTTCCCCGGCGAGCGGCTCATCATCCCGGCGGGGGGTCTGAAGGTCCGCTCCAACGACACCGACTACGTCTTCCGGCCGCACAGCGCGTTCGCCCACCTCACCGGCCTGGGCGCCGACCGGGAGCCGGACGCGGTCCTCGTCCTCGAACCGCTCTTCGACGCCGCGGGCGAGCCGGCCGGGCACGAGGCGGTCCTGTTCTTCAAGCCGCTCGCCGACCGGGAGAGCGACGAGTTCTTCGACGACACCCGCTACGGCGAGTTCTGGGTGGGCGCCCGACCGACCATCGAGGACATCGAGGCCGAACTCGGCCTGTCCGCCCGCGACATCGGCGAGTTCGCCGACGCGGCGGTCAAGGACGCCGGCCAGATCGGCATCCGGATGGTCCGTGACGCCGACCGCGAGCTGACCGCCCAACTGGACACCTCCCGGGTCGAGCACGGCCAGGCCGAGGAGACCATGGCCGAGCAGGATGACGAACTCGCCCACGACCTGTCCCACCTGCGGATGATCAAGGACGAGTGGGAGATCCAGCAGATGCGCGACGCCGTCGACGCGACCAAGGTCGGCTTCGAGGCGGTCATCGCCGACCTGCCGCGGGCGATCGAGGAGGGCCGCGGCGAACGCTGGGTCGAGGGGGTCTTCGGACTGCATGCCCGCCACCAGGGCAACGGGGTCGGCTACGACTCGATCTGCGCCGCCGGCGATCACGCCAACACGCTGCACTGGATCAAGAACACCGGTGACATCGACGAGGACGACCTGATCCTCCTCGACGCCGGCGTCGAGCTCGACTCGCTCTTCACCGCCGACATCACCCGCACGCTGCCGGCGAGCGGCACCTTCTCGGACGCCCAGCGGGAGGTCTACGACGCGGTCTACGCCGCTCAGCAGGCGGGCCTGGCGGCGGTCAAGCCGGGCAACAAGTTCAGCGACGTCCACGCCGCCGCGATCCGGGTCATCGCCGAGCACCTGCACGCGTGGGGTCTGCTGCCCGAGGGGGTCTCCGTCGAGGACACCCTCGACACCGAGCACGGGCAGTACCACCGCCGCTGGATGGTGCACGGCACGAGCCACCACCTCGGGATCGACGTCCACGACTGCGCTCTGGCGACCCGCGCCGAATACATGGACGCCGAGCTGCAGCCGGGGATGATCCTCACCGTCGAGCCGGGTCTGTACTTCAAGTCCGACGACCTGCTCGCCCCCGAGCGGTTCCGCGGCATCGGGGTGCGCATCGAGGACGACGTCCTCGTCACCGAGGACGGCCACGAGAACCTCTCGGCCCACTTCCCGAGCCGCTCCGAGGACGTCGAGGCCTGGATCGCGCAGGTCCAGTCCCGCTGACCGGCCGCGGGATCAGCCGCGGTCGATGAGGTCCAGGAGCAGCGCATACTCCCGGCCGACCTGCTGCCCGGCCGCGCCGAGCATGCCGCCGAGCAGGTCCCGCGGGGCCGGATAGTCCTGCGGCAGCGCGGACAGGTATGCGTCGTGCGCCTCGAGTGCGGCGACGGCGGCCTCGAAGGTGGTCCCGACATCGACGAAGTGTGTCGGTGCCGGGGCGGCGCTCACGCCGAGATAGCGGACATGCCACGGCTCGAGGCCCTCGTCGAGCAGGTCGGGGAAGATCCACCGGTTGCCGGCGTCGGCGCACGCGTCGAGGGTGGCCAGACCGACGGCACGGTGATCGGCCTGGTTGGGGAAGCCGTTGTCGAACCGTTCGGCGTGGGTGATGGTGAGCACGAGATCGGGACGGCGGCGCCGGATCTCACGGGCGATGTCGCGGCGCAGGTCCAGTCCGTAGACGACGGCCCCGTCGGGGTGTCCGGCGAAGACGACCTCGTCGACCCCGACGACGGCAGCACTGGCCCGCTCCTCCACCTCGCGCAACGGCCCGGACTCCACCGGCGGCATCGTGTCGATCCCGGCCTCCCCGCTCGTGAGGAGGAAGTAGCTGATGTCGATCCCGGCCGCGGTCCACCCGGCGACGGCGGCACTGAGCCCGTATTCGATGTCGTCCGGGTGGGCGACGACGCACAGCGCCCGCTGCACACCGTCGGCGGTGAACTCGATGAGGTCGGTCATGCCGTCGGTCCCGGGGAGGACGGACCGGGGTGCTGGTGCCCCTCGGCCTGGTCCTGAGGCTGCGCCTGCTCCTGGTGGGCCCGCAGCGCCTCCTCGCGGGCGCGCTGCACCTGCAGCTGGGCGGCCCGCATCGGGTCGAGCTGGGCGAGCAGCTCCCGGGCCTGGGCGGCGAGCTTGTGCTCGGTGAGCACCTCGTAGCGGGTGGCCACGACCTGCGAGATGGACATGAAGTCGCGGTTGCCGCCGGTGAACTGATAGCCGACCAGGGCCC
>DUPF01000030.1 GCA_012838445.1 Intrasporangiaceae bacterium
CTACGCTCTCGCTCAAGCGGGGCTCACCAGGCGCCGCCGACATCCTCCCCGACCCGAAGGGAGTCCCGTGGCACCCCACCCGGTCCAGGCGCCCCCCGCCGTCGTCATGATCCGGCCCCACCAGTTCTCGCCGAACCCGGCGACGGCGATCGACAACGCGTTCCAGTCCCTGCCGGACGGCACCCCCGGCGAGGTGGCCCGCGCCGCCTACGGGGAGGTCACCGTCATGGCCGAGCGGCTGCGCGACGCGGGGGTGAGCGTCCATCTCTACGAGGA
Organism: Intrasporangiaceae bacterium; assembly: GCA_012838445.1. Lineage (GTDB taxonomy): Bacteria > Actinomycetota > Actinomycetes > Actinomycetales > Dermatophilaceae > F2B08. The sequence continues at coordinate 277 of DUPF01000030.1, forward strand.
CGTCACGCATACCGCACCGGACTCGGTCTTCCCGAACAACTGGTTCCCCACGCACAGCTCGGGCCAGATCGCGGTCTTCCCGATGCACTCGGTGAGCCGGCGCTCGGAACGACGGCCCGACCTCATCGACGACCTCAAGAGCAGGTATCACGTTCCCGTCGTCTATGACTACAGCGGTCTCGAGCACGACGGACTCTTCCTCGAGGGCACCGGGTCGATGGTCCTCGACCACGTCCACCGGGTCGCCTATGTCTGCCGGTCGAACCGGGTCAGCGAGCCGGCCCTCCAACGGTTCTGCACCGACTTCGGCTATCACGCCTTCGTCTTCGACGCCTTCGACCCCTCCGGCACCCGGATCTATCACACGAACGTGCTCATGGCGGTGGCGACCGACTATGCGCTCATCGGTCTGTCCGCCATCACCGACGCCCGGCAGCGGCGCCGGGTCCGCGGACACCTCGAGGCGACCGGGCGCAGGGTCGTCGACCTCACCATGGAGCAGCTGACCAACTTCGCCGGCAACGCCATCGAGCTGCAGGGCCGCGCCGGTCGGGTTCTCGTCATGTCGGAACGAGCCGTGCACACCCTGAGCGCGGACCAGCTGGCCGTCATCGAGGCCAGCTCGACGATCCTGCCGGTCGACATCGGGACGATCGAGCACGCCGGCGGCTCGGCCCGGTGCATGCTCGCGGGAATCCACCTGACCCCACGCACCGGCGGAGACATCGAGGAGGTCCAGGAGGTCCCGGACCCCGGCCTGGTCCGCCCCGGCTGACGCGGATGTGAACTTCGTCCGGTCCGGTCGTCATAATGAAGGCTGCCCGTCCGCTCAGCCACTCCCGACCGTCTGGAGCATCCCCACCGTGTCCTCGTCCGAGATCACCACGCCGTCGCCGGCGCTCGTCGAGCTGGCCCATGCCTATGGCGTCGCCACCGAGTACAACGGCTGGAAGGGCGCCCTCGTCCAGACTGGCGCGCAGACGCTGCGCGCAGTCCTCACCGCCCTCGGCGCCGACGTCGCCGACGAGGACGCCGTCCAGCGGTCGCTGCGCGCCCACGAGGAGGCACCCTGGCGGCAGGTGCTCCCGCCGACGGTCGTCTGCCGGTCCGGCGACGGGCCGTGGGTGCCGGTCCACGTGCCCCACGGGTCCGGGGTGCGGTGCACCGTCACCCTCGAGAACGGGGACGTCTGGAACGCCTCTCAGGTGGAGCGGTGGGTCGAGCCGCGGGAGATCGACGGGGTCCTCATCGGCGAGGCGACGGTCGAGGTCCCGAACAACGTCCCGTTGGGGTGGCACACGCTGACCGCGCACCTCGAGGACGGCGCCACCCACAGCGCGACCCTCATCGTCACCCCGCGCACCCTCCCGCTCCACCCCGCGATCGAGAACGGTCGGGTCTGGGGCCTGATGAGCCAGATCTATGCCGCCCGCTCGGAGGCGTCGTGGGGGATGGGGGACCTCGGGGACCTGGCCGAGACGGCCTCGTGGGCCGGCGAGGACCTCGGGGCCGACTTCGTCCTCGTCAACCCGTTGCACGCCGCCCAGCCGGTCCCGCCGGTCGAGGCATCGCCCTATCTGCCGGCCACCCGGCGGTTCGCGAGCCCGCTGTATCTGCGGGTCGAGGACGTGGCCGAGATGGCTCTGCTCAACGACGCCGAACGGGACCGGGTCCGCGCTCTCGCGGACCGGGCCCGCGCCTCGTCGACGCGACTGATCGACCGGGACGCCGTCTGGGCTGCCAAGGGCCAGGCGCTCGCGATCCTCTTCGGCGCACCCCGATCGACCCGCCGCCAGCGACAGTTCGACCGGTATGTGCGCAGCGAGGGCGACGGACTGGTCGACTTCGCCACGTGGTGCGCTCTGGTCGAGGAGTACGGCATGCCGTGGCAGCAGTGGCCGGAGGAGCTCCACGACCCCCGCTCGGACGCAGTGCGCGCCTTCCGCGAGGAGCAGGCCGAGGACGTCGAGTTCCACATGTGGCTGCAGTGGCAGATCCGGCTCCAGCTCGAGCAGGCGCAGCGAGAGGCCCTCGACGCCGGCATGGAGATCGGCGTCATCCACGACCTCGCCGTCGGTGTCCACCCGGACGGGGCCGACTCCTGGGCGCTCGGCGACACTCTCGTCCACGCGGTCTCCGTCGGTGCGCCCCCGGACCACTTCAACCAGCAGGGCCAGGGCTGGGCGCAGCCACCGTGGCACCCCGGGCGCCTCGCCGAGCTCGGCTACGCCCCCTATCGCGACATGCTCCGGACCGTCCTGCGCGACAGCGGCGGCATCCGGATCGACCACATCCTCGGCCTGTTCCGCCTCTGGTGGATCCCGCAGGGGATGTCTCCGAAGGACGGGACGTACGTCGCCTATGACTCGTCCGCCCTGATCGGCATCCTCGCCCTCGAGGCGCACCGGGTCGGCGCCATCGTCATCGGCGAGGACCTCGGTGTCGTCGCCCCGACACTGCGCGAGACGATGCTCGAGCGCGGCATCCACGGCACCTCCATCCTGTGGTTCGAGTGGAAGGACAGTCAGTTCCTCCCGCCCGAGGCATACCGTCAGCTGTGCATGGCGACCGTGACGACCCACGACCTGCCGCCGAGCGCCGGATATCTCACCCTCGCGCACGTCGATATCCGCGGTGAGCTCGGGCTGCTCGAGAACAGCGTCGCGCAGGAGAAGGCGACGGAGGCAGAGTCGATCAACACCGTCGTCGCGGCGGTCGCCGACCGTGGTCTGCTGCCGGCGGGGACGACGGTCGACTCCGACTCACCCCAGGACCTCGTCGACGACGTCGTCGCGGCGCTGCACGCATACCTCGTGCAGTCGCCGGCGCGGATCCTCGGTGTCGCGGTCCCCGACCTTGTCGGTGACCGCCGCCCCGTCAACCAGCCCGGCACCGACAAGGAGTACCCGAACTGGAAGGTCCCGGTGTCGGGCGCCGATGGTGAGCCGGTCACCCTCGAGCAGATCGAGGCCAGTCCCTTCGCACAGCGGCTTGC
>DUPF01000279.1 GCA_012838445.1 Intrasporangiaceae bacterium
GACCGTCGATCTCGGGCAGACCGAGGTCGAGGATGAGCAGATCGACCCCGGCCCCGGCCATCGAGAGCGCCTGCGCCCCGTCCGGGGCGACGTCAACCGTGTAGCCCTCGCGCAGCAGAGCGCGCGCGAGGGGTTCCGAGATGGCCGGGTCGTCCTCAGCCAGCACCACACGAGTCACCCCTGCATGGTATGCCCTGCGGGGCATCGACCGGGCAGAGAGGCACCCATCCGCTCGGCCAGTACCGTGTTACCCCGAGATGCGCCGTTCCCCGGAGTGCCGACGCAACTCCCCGGGTCGCACCGCCCCGATACCGCGCAGGATCCGCCGCCCGGTCGGCAGCACATCGAAGCCGCTGACGTTGCCGAGCAACGCTGCGAGCGGCTCGTCCACATACACCCGCCCGCTCGGCGTCACCGCGGTCAGCCGGCTGGCCCGGTTGACGGTGATCCCGAAGACGTCCCCCAGCCGGGAGACGACCCGCCCGTGGGCCATCCCGACCCGCACGGCCGGCAACAGGTCGTCCTCGTCCATGGCGTCGACGAGGTCGAGCGCAATCGCGGCCGCCGGCGCCGGGTCGGTGTGCACGAAGAGCACCTCGTCACCGACGGTCTTGATGACCCGGCCCCCGTGCGCGGTGATGATGTCCGAGGCGAGCGCCTCGAAGCGCTGCACGACGGTCGCCAGTTGCCGCTCACTCATCCGTCGGACCAGGCTCGTGAACGAGACCAGGTCGGCGAACCCAATGACCCGCGGTGGGGCACTGCTCGGCACCTCCGGGGTGGCGTCGGCGAGCATCCGAGTGATCGCGGCGGTCAGGTGCCGCCGCCACGCGAACACGAGCAGCGGCTCGAGTTCGTCACTGATCCGGACCAGTTCCCGCGCCGCCGACTGGGCGATCTGCCGATTCGGGACGGTCCGGGTGTCCTTGACGTTGGCGGAGGGGTCGACGCCGTCGCTCACGTCACTGGCCGTCGGACTGGATCCGGTCAGCTCGGCAGGGGTGAACAGTTCGGCGATGAGCTGGGTCTGCCAGACCGCCAGCCGGTCAGTTGTGCGCGCCAACGCCCGCGTCATCGCCAGCGCCGTCTCCTCGTTGACCCCGTCCCCGAGGAGATGCCAGACCCGTTGCAGCGCAGCCAGATCCGCATCCGTGAACAGGACCTCGTCATCCTCGACGACGGGGAATCCCAGGGCATGCCAGAAGCGGTTCGTGATCGACGCCGGGATCCCGGCGCGGTCGACGATCTCCACGCGCGTCATGCAGGGGCGCTCGCCCAGGATGAGCTCCTCCCAACTCGCCTCGGGTCCGTCGGGCGGTTCGGGCGAATCCGCTGCATCGGTCGTCACGGAACCCACTCTATGGACTGTCCTGGCGCACGTGCGTGACATCGCCCGCAGCAACCGGTCGACGCCCGGCGCCGGACTCGATGACGAGTCGACCCGTGTCGTCGACGCCGACAGCCCGGGCCACCTGGACCCGGTCCTGGCCGAGGTCGACCCGCACGTCCTGACCGATGGTCACGCAGCCGGACCGGTATGCGTCGCGCACCTGGTCCGGATCCTGGGACCACATCGCGAGCCGGTTCGCCAGATGATCGAGGATCGTCAGCAGCAGCCGTTCCCGGGTCAGACCGGGCGGGTGCCCCTGGGCCAGCAGTCGCAGGGATGTGGCGGTCGGGACCGGGAGCTCGCCGTCCTCCTGGTCGACGTTCAGACCGACGCCGACGACGATGCCGGCGCCGGTCAACTCACAGAGAACCCCCGCCACCTTCGCTCCCTCGAGCGCCGACCCGACGGGGGCGAGGATGTCGTTGGGCCATTTGAGGGCCGGGCGCACCGCATACAGCTCCGCAACCGCCTCCGCAACGGACAGTCCCGCGATGAGGGGGACCCACCCCGGCTCGGCCGGCGTGGGCACCAGTGCCGAGAAGGTCAGGGCGGTCCCCGGCGTCGTCGTCCAGTCCCGGTCGAGCCGGCCCCGGCCCGCGTTCTGGTGTTCGGCGACGAGCACCTCCCAGGCCCGCGCTGCACCCCGGTTGGCGTCGACAGCCACGTCGGTATTGGTCGAGCCGGTCTCGGCCACGAGACGGATGTCACGCCACGGGGGGGCACAATGGGCGGTCAACTGCCGGACCTGCAGCGGCGTACGCATGCACTCAACGTTAGGCTGCGGATATGTCGACTGCAGCGCAGAGTCCCGCACCGTCCCCCGCCGCCGACGAGATCGACGTCTCGACCACCGCCGGCAAGCTCCAGGACCTCAAGCGTCGCCAGGGCGAGGTCGAGCACGCCGGATCCGCTGCTGCGGTCGAGAAGCAGCACGCCCGGGGCAAGAAGACCGCCCGCGAGCGGATCGAGATGCTCCTCGACGAGGGGACCTTCCAGGAGCTGGACAAGTTCGCCCGACACCGCTCCAGCGCCTTCGGCCAGGAGAAGAACCGTCCGTACGGTGACGGTGTCGTCACCGGCTACGGACAGATCGACGGTCGCACCGTCGCGGTGTTCGCCCAGGACTTCACCGTCTTCGGCGGCTCACTCGGTGAGGTCTTCGGCGAGAAGATCGTCAAGGTCATGGACTTCGCCATGAAGATCGGCTGCCCGGTCATCGGTCTGAACGACTCCGGCGGGGCTCGCATCCAGGAGGGTGTCGTCTCGCTCGGGATGTACGGCGAGATCTTCATCCGCAACGTGCACGCCTCGGGGGTCATCCCGCAGATCTCCCTGATCATGGGTCCGTGTGCCGGCGGCGCGGTGTACTCCCCCGCGATCACCGACTTCACCGTCATGGTCGACCAGACCTCACACATGTTCATCACCGGCCCCGACGTCATCAAGACCGTCACCGGGGAGGACGTCGCCTTCGAGGATCTCGGCGGCGCGAAGACGCACAACACCAAATCCGGCGTCGCGCACTACATGGGCAGCGACGAGGCGGACGCGATCGACTATGTCAAGGAACTGCTCTCCTACCTGCCGAGCAACAACATGGAGGACCCGCCCGTCTACGAGGGCGCCGGGGACGACCTGAGCGCCACCGAGGAGGACCTCTGGCTCGACACCTGCATCCCGGACAGCCCGAACGTCCCCTACGACATGAAGCTCGTCATCGAACGGGTCGTGGACTCCGACGGCGATTCCGCCGACTTCCTCGAGGTCCAGCCCCTGTTCGCCCCGAACATCATCACCGGCTTCGCCCGGATCGACGGCAAGTCGGTCGGGATCGTCGCCAACCAGCCGATGCAGTTCGCCGGGTGTCTCGACATCGACGCCTCGGAGAAGGCGGCGCGGTTCGTGCGCACCTGTGACGCCTTCAATGTTCCGGTGCTGACCTTCGTCGACGTTCCCGGGTTCCTGCCCGGCACCGACCAGGAGTGGGACGGGATCATCCGCCGCGGCGCGAAACTCATCTACGCCTATGCCGAGGCCACCGTCCCGAAGGTCACCGTCATCACCCGCAAGGCCTACGGCGGCGCCTACGACGTCATGGGCTCCAAGCACCTCGGTGCCGACGTCAACCTGTCCTGGCCGACCGGGCAGATCGCGGTCATGGGCGCCCAGGGTGCGGTCAACATCCTCTTCCGCAAGCAACTCGCCGCCGTCGCCGAGGAGGGCGGCGACGTCGACGCCACCCGCCAGGAGTTCATCCAGCACTACGAGGAGGAACTCGCCAATCCCTATGTCGCAGCAGAGCGTGGCTACATCGACACGGTCATCACCCCGTCGAACACCCGCCGTCACGTCATCCGCTCGCTGCGTGCCCTGGAGTCCAAGCGGCAGTCCCTGCCGCCGAAGAAGCACGGGAACATTCCGCTATGAGCACCGAATCGACCGACGCGCAGTCGAAGACGACGACCCCGGACCGTCCACCGTTGCGGGTCATCAGTGGCAGTGCCACTGCCGAGGAGATCGCCGCTATCGTCGCGGTGCTCGCCGCAGCGTCCGCAGGCGGCGATCAGTCGAGCACCGGGTGGACGGGCCGGTCCCGGTGGTCGGCTCCGGCGTCCCGGCTGCGCGCACCCCTCCTCCACGGTCCCGGAGCCTGGCGGGCCTCGGCCCGGTCCTGACGCACAGCGATGCCCGAACCGATCGTCATCATCGGTGCCGGTGGGCACGGCCGTGAGGTCGAACACCTCATCCGGGCCATCAACGCGGTGCGACCGACGTGGACGGTGTCCGGGTTCGTTGACGACGCCCCCACCGCCGCGGCGACGGCTCTGGTGCGCCGGTTGGGAAGCGACATCATCGGCGGCCTCGACGAGATCCGCACCCGCCCGCCCGGTGCATACGTCATCGGTATCGGCGACGGCGCCGCCCGACGCCGGATCGATGCTTTGATGAGTGAATCCGGTTGGTGGGCAGCGGTTCTCGTCCACCCTGCTGCAACCATCGGCCACGACGTCGAGCTGGGCCCGGGCAGCATCGTCTGCGCCGGAGTGACCGCGACGACGAACATCAACTGCGGTCGACACGTCCACCTGAGCCGCACCTGCGCGATCGGTCACGACTCCACCCTCGAGGACTACGTGACCGTGCACCCGTTGGCCTCGGTGTCGGGCACCGTCCACCTGCATGCCGGCGTGACGATCGGCACGACGGCAGCCGTCCTGCAGAACCTCACCGTCGGCGCCGGATCCGTCGTCGGCGCCGGTGCCGTCGTCGTTAACGACGTGCCCGCCGGGAGAACCGTCAAGGGGGTGCCCGCCCGATGAGGGACGGGCCCCCGCGCCACCGACCAAGGAAGAGGATCACCCCATGAAAGTGCTCGTGACCGGCGGAGCCGGATTCATCGGCGCCAACCTCTGCCGCCGCTTGACCCAGGACCCCCGGATCGAGCAGGTCCGGGTGATCGACGACCTCTCGACCGGCCGCGCGGACGCCCTGGACGGCATCCCCGTCGAGTTCACCGAAGCGAGCATCCTCGATCGGGAGGCGCTCGACTCCGCCGCCGACGGCTGCCAGTCCATCGTCCATCTGGCCGCGCTCGGATCGGTCCCCAGAAGTGTCGCGGACCCGGAAGCCTCGCACGCAGCCAACGCCACCGGCACGCTGAGGGTGCTCGACGCGGCCCGGCACAACGACAACGCGCACGTCGTCCTGGCCTCCTCCTCCTCGGTCTACGGGGCCAACCCGACGCTGCCGAAGGTCGAGACCCTGCTGTGCCAGCCGATGAGCCCCTACGCTGTCTCCAAACTCGCGACCGAGCAGTACGCAATGGCGTATGCCGCCTGCTACGACCTGCCGGTTCTGCCCTTCCGGTTCTTCAACGTCTACGGACCCGGACAGCACGCCGGACATGTCTACGCCGCCGTCGTTCCAGTGTTCCTCGATGCTGCCCTCGCCGGTCGGCCGCTTCCCCTGAACGGCGACGGGGAGCAGAGCCGTGACTTCACCTTCGTCGGCACGGTCGTGGAGACGCTCACGCGGGCAGTGACCGACCGCGTCACATCGGGACCGACGAATCTGGCCTTCGGCACCCGGACCACACTGAACGAACTCATCCGCCTCATCGAAGCCGCGCTCGGTCACCCGGTGCAGATCGAACGGCGCGATCCGCGCCCCGGCGATGTGCGCCATTCCCAGGCGGACAATGCCCAGTTGCGGGGCCTCTTCCCCGACATCACCGCCGTCCCGTTGCAGACCGGGATCGCGCAGACCCTGGATTGGTTCCGGTCTCGTCGCTCCTGAGTGAGCCCGTTCTCACAGTTGATGGTGCTGCCGAGATCGATTGAGCCGAAAACGATTTCGCACCACTAGGCATCTCACCATCCATGGGCGTCTGCATGACCCGAGGGTCCGGCCGAGGGTGTCGAAAGAAGGAGCTATCTGCGCGGCCGGCGACGGACCGTTCGATGCATGGGCACCCGCGACATAGTCGTCGCTGCCCTTAACGAGGAAGTCCGTCGATATGGCCGAACGGTGGACGGCCGAACGGTCGATTCTCGCTCTTCGGCCCCTTGTCCGACGCCTGAACGTGCCTAAACTGCGGCAGGCGGTTCAGTAAAGAACTGTTAAAGAAGCAGCAAGGAAGGCCCAGCAAGTGCAACTCCGAGCGATCTCGAACTCAGAGTTTGTCGGACCGCCACCAGGCACCGAGTCAGCTATCGGCACCCGCTTCGCGCGAACAGGAACACACGCCGGCACCAAGATCCGGAATTTCACCGAGCGATCAATCCAGGGGATCCATCGGCTTCAAGACTTGGTTGTCATCCTGATCGCAGGTATCGTCTCGTTCATAGTTCGGGACAGAGTCCCCTTTCCCGAGCCTGTCCCGGCGCCGGTCGAGAACCTCGCCGCAGTCATCGCGCCGATCGCTTTGGGCTGGTGGACTCTGCTACACCTCTGCGGGGCCTACTCGATGCGTGGCCTGGGACACGGCGTCGCTGAGTACCGTCGCATTCTTGTGGCGTCGGTGTTGACGTTCGCGGGCCTGACAACCGGGCTCTACCTGACCAACCATCAGTTGCCCCGTGCTTTCGTTGTCGGACTCTTCATCGTCGGCGTTCCAATGTTGATGATCGCGCGACGAATGACTCGCGCCATGAATCAGCCGGAACAGACCCAGGACATCGACGCCATGGTGTGTTGGATGTCGAGTGCACCGCTCAAACCTCGTGCCCGGCTGCTCGTCAAACACACCACCAGGCTCGTCAAGGGTCTCGTCAAGGACATCGACTACCGGCTCGACATCAATACCCTACACCGCGACCAGGACAGCCAGGAGTTGGGGCTCAACGAGATCGGTCGGATGACGATGCGCGTGCAGCAGCCCCTCATGGTCGACCCCTACGAACTGAACCGGGTGACCGGATCCTTCATCCTCATCGATCCGGGCACCGGTGTCACCGTCGGTGCCGGGATGATCCGACCTTGACGCAGATCAGCGCAGTACCGCATCCTTGAGCACGTCGAGACCGACCGAGCCGACGTCGAGAGCGCGGCGGTGGAAGGCCTTGAGGTCGAAGTCGGCCCCCTCGCGGGCCGCGACGGCCGCGCGCAGCTCCATCCAGAGCCGCTCGCCCACCTTGTAGGAGGGCGCCTGCCCCGGCCAGCCGAGGTAGCGGTCCAGTTCGAAACGCAGGAAACCCTCGTCCATGTTGGCGTGGTTGTTCAGGAACGCCCACGCCTTGTCGTAGTCCCACTGCCCGCCGCCGACCTCGGCCGGCGCCTCGAAGCCGCAGTGCACGCCGATGTCGAGGACGACGCGGGCGGCGCGCAGCGACTGTCCGTCGAGCATGCCGAGGTAGTTCCCGGGGTCGTCGAGGTAGCCGAGTTCGGCAATGAGTCGTTCGGAGTAGAGCGCCCAGCCCTCGGCGTGCCCGGAGGTGAAGCACAGGTTGCGCCGCCACGGGTTGAGCAGTTCCTTGCGGTAGACCGTCTGGGCGATCTGCAGGTGATGCCCCGGCACCCCTTCGTGGTAGACGGTCGTCAGTTCCCGCCACGTGCCGAACTCGGTGACCCCCTTGGGCACCGACCACCACATCCGACCCGGCCGGGAGAAGTCGTCGCTCGGTCCGGTGTAGTAGATCCCGCCGGTCTGGGTGGGGGCGATGCGGCACTCGATCCGGCGCACCGGCTCGGGGATGTCGAAGTGGACGTCGGCGAACTCGGCGATCACCTCATCGGCGCGTTCCTGCATCCAGGCCTGGAGTGCGTCGGTGCCGTGCAGCCGGTAGGCCGGGTCCGCGTCGAGGGCAGCGATCGCGTCCGGCACCGATCCGCCGGGGACGATCCGTTGCGCGGTCGCCTCCATCTCGGCGACGATGCGGGCCAGTTCCTCCTGGCCCCACGCATACGTCTCCTCGAGGTCGATGTCCGCACCGAGGAAGTTGCGCGAGTGCAATCGGTATCGCTCCCGCCCGACGCCGTCGGCCTCCGGGGCGCGTGGGAGCAGCCGCTCGCGCAGTATCGCACCCAGATCCTGGTATGCGCGGGCCGCCACCTCGATCCCCTCGCCGAGGTCGGTGCGCACGGCCGGCGGAAGGTCACCGTCGTCGGTGCGGGCCCGGGTGAGCAGACCGGCGAAGAAGCCGTCGGCGGCGGTCAGGTCGGCGCACTGGTCGATGCAGGCCTGGACCTGACGGCGGGCCGCGACGTGGCCGCGCGCCGCCGAGTCCTCGAGCGACTCCTGCCATCCGACGAGGGCGGCCGGGACGGCGGTCATCCGGCGGGCGATGGTGGCCCAGTCCTCGACGGTGGCGGTGGGCATCAGGTCGAAGATCTCCCGGAAGGACTGCAGCGGGGAGGCGATGTTGTTCAGTTCCCGCTGCTGCTCCCCGGACTCGTACAACTCCTCGTAGAGGCCGAGTCGCTCCCGCATCGCGGCGATCGTCACGACATCGATGTCGTCCTGCGGCTCGGCCGCCTCGAGCCGGGCCAGGGTCCGGCGGCGCAGGTCCGAGCCGGCCGCCAACCCGGCCGGGGAGACGTCATCGAGTCGGTCGTCGGATCCGGGCACCCCGAAATAGGTCGCCATGATCGGGCTGAGCGCCAGCTCCGCATCGAAGTGCTCGGTGGCGATGGCGTCGACCGGGCTCGGAGTCCGGGTGTGCTGTGGGGTCTGGGGAGTGGGTGTGCTCACCCGCTCGACGCTACCGGATGGACCGGTCCGGGAGGGGGTGCCTTATCGTGGCGCTCGTGCCCGCGCCGATCCGTCTCGTCCTCGCCTCCGCCTCCCCCGCCCGCCGCGCACTGCTGCGCCAAGCCGGCATCGAGCCGACGATCTGTGTCAGCACCGTCGACGAGGCCGCCCTGGAGGCGAACGCACCCGCGGACCTGTGCCCCGGTGAGGTGGCGTTGCTCCTCGCCCGCGCCAAGGCCGAGGATGCGGCGGAACAACTCGACGGGGACCACATCGTCCTCGGCTGCGACTCCGTCCTCGAGTTGGCCGGGAAGGTGTACGGCAAACCGCGCGATGCCGCCGAGGCGGTGCAGCGCTGGCAGCGGATGCGGAGCCGATCGGGGGTGCTGCACACCGGCCACTGGATCATCGACGACCGCAGCGACGGCTCGGCCGGCACACTCGGTGCGAGCGCGGAGACGATCGTGCACTTCGCGGATCTCAGCGACGCGGAGATCGAGGACTACGTGGCCACCGGCGAGCCGCTGCGCGTGGCCGGGGCGTTCACCATCGACGGCCTGGGTGCGCCCTACATCAGCCGGATCGAGGGCGACCACACGAATGTCGTGGGGTTGTCGCTGCCGCTGCTGCGGGAGTTGCTCCTCGAGATCGGGGTGTCGTGGCGCGACCTCACGACCTCGGGGTGAGGTCCCCGTAGATCGAGCGGGCCTTGGTCAGCGCGGCCACATAGCCGGCGCGCTCGACCCGGTCCCCGTCGGCGTCCTGACCCACGGCAAGGGCACCCCGGACCGCATCCAGGGAGGCGAACCCCTTGCGCTCCATCCAGTCCCGCAGACCGGCGAGCAGGTCGCCGGCATACTCCGGGCCGTTGCGCAGGAGCGCGGAGGCGGTCATGACGATGTCGGCACCGGCGAGCAGATAGGCCGCCACATCGCCGGAGTCCTCGACCCCGGTCGTGGCCGCCAGGGAGCAGTCGCCGATCCGACCGTGCAGCAACGCGATCCACGTCCTGGCCAGTCGCCCCTCGTCCCGGTGGGACAGGGTGGGTGACGGCTCGACGGTCAGGGTCTCGACGTCGACGTCCGGCTGGACGAACCGGTTGAAGAGCACCAGACCGGAGGCCCCGGCGCCGGCGATCGCGGTGGCCATCGCCGCCGTCGAGGAGAAGAACGGGCTGAGTTTCACCGCGACCGGCACGGAGACCGTGGCGACGACGTCCGAGACGATGTCGAGATGACGCTCCTCCACCTCGGTCCCGGTGATCGAGGCCCGGCCGGGCACCGCATACACATTGAGTTCGATCGCGGTGGCCCCGGCGCTCTCCATCGACCGGGCGATGCCGGTCCAACCGCCCGGCGTCGAGCCGTTCAGGCTCGCGATGACCGGAACGTCCAGGGCCTGGGCCGCGCGCTCGACCTCCCGCAGATACGGTGCGGTGCCGCCGTAGTCGACGTCCGGGCCGCCGGGCAGATACGTGGCCGCCTCACCGAAGGCGTGCTCGTGCTGCTCGGTGATGGCCAGGTCGGCGAGCTCCTGCTGACGGACCTGCTCCTCGAAGAGGGACGGCAGCACGACCGCCCCGACCCCGGCATCGACGGCGGCCCGGAGGGTGTCCAGCCGCGCGGTCACCGGCGAGGCGGAGGCCACGAGCGGGCTGCGCAGGGTGAGTCCGAGATACGTCGTTGTCAGGTCCATGACCGGGTCTTTCGTGCGTCGGGGGCGAACTGGGCGGCGCTGCGGGTCGCCATCTCCTCATAGACCGCCCACCGTTGGTCGACGGCCTCCTGACCGAGCTCGAGCAGCCGCTCGGCCTCCTCAGGGTTGGCGTTCTTGAGCATCCGGTAGCGGAGCTCGCGATAGATGTAGTCCGACAGCGGGATCGACGGGCGCGGCGAGTCGAGCTGGAAGGGGTTGCCCCCGGCCGCCTGGACCACTGGGTCGTAACGGACCAGCGGCCAGTGCCCGGAGCGGACCGCCCGCTGCTGCTGGTTCAGCCCCTCACTCATCTCGATCCCGTGGGCGATGCAGTGGCTGTAGGCGATGATCAGCGACGGACCCTCGTAGGCCTCCGCCTCCCGGAACGCCCGCAGCGTCTGCTGCGGGTCGGCGCCCATGGCGACCCGGGCGACGTAGACACTGCCGTAGGCGATGGCCTGCAGTGCGAGGTCCTTCTTGTTGACCGTCTTGCCGCCCGCGGCGAACTTCGCCACCGCCCCGAGCGGGGTCGCCTTGGAGGACTGCCCGCCGGTGTTGGAGTAGACCTCGGTGTCGAGGACGAGGACGTTGACGTTGCGGCCGCTGGCCAGGACATGGTCCAGACCGCCGGACCCGATGTCGTAGGCCCAGCCGTCGCCGCCGACGATCCACACACTGCGTCGCACGAGGTGGTCCATGACGCTGCGCAGGTCGGCGACCCGCGGGTCGTCCAGGCCGTCGATCCGGCGCTCCAGCTCGGCGATCCGGTCCCGTTGTGCGGCCAGCTCCGACTCGCGCACCTGCGGGGCGTCGAGGATCGCGTCGACAAGGTCGGCACCGATCCGGTCCCGCAACTCCTGCAGGCGGGTGCGGGCCAGCCGGGTGTGCAGATCGGCCGCGAGCTGCAGGCCGAGACCGAACTCGGCGTTGTCCTCGAAGAGCGAGTTGGACCAGGCGGGTCCCCGTCCCTCGGCGTTCGTCGTCCACGGGGTGGTCGGCAGGTTGCCGCCGTAGATCGAGGAGCAGCCGGTCGCGTTGGCGACGGTGGCCCGGTCGCCGAACAACTGGGTCAGCAGCTTCAGGTAGGGCGTCTCCCCGCAGCCGGAGCAGGCCCCGGAGAACTCGAACAGCGGCTCGAGGAACTGGGTGCCGCGCACCGTGCCGAAGTCGACCCGGGACCGGTCGTTGACCGGGATCGACTCGAAGAACGCCACCTCGGCCGGCCCGGCCTCGTGCCGGGCGGCGGCATCGACGAGGTTGATCGCCTTGGTGTCGGCGCCGGGGACCGGGCTGACCGGGCAGGCCTCGACGCACAGCCCGCACCCGGTGCAGTCCTCGGTGTAGATCTGCAGGGTGTAGCGGCTGCTCGGCAGACCGGCCGCGTTGAGCGGGGCGCTGGCGAAGGTCTCCGGCGCGCCCTCAAGCTCGTCGGCGTCGAAGAACTTGGCCCGGATGACACTGTGCGGACAGACGAAGCCGCAGTTGCCGCACTGGATGCACGACTGCGGATCCCACTCGGCGACGAGGCTGGAGATCCGCCGCTTCTCGTATGCGGTGGTCCCGCTGGGATAGGTGCCGTCGACCGGGAGGGCACTGACCGGCAGATCGTCACCGCGTCCGCCGATCATTGCCGCGGTGACGTCACGGACGAACTGCGGCGCATCGTCCGGGATGACGGCGGGTCGGTCCCGGTCGGAGTCGACGCCACCACTGACATCGACCTCGTGCAGGTGGGCGAGCGCAGCGTCGACGGCCGCCTCGTTGCGGGTGACGATGTCCGGTCCGCGCCGCGCGTAGGTGGTGCGGATGGCGGCCTTGATCCGCTCGATCGCCGCCTCCCGCGGCAGCACCCCGGAGATCGCGAAGAAGCAGGTCTGCAGAACCGTGTTGGTCCGTCCCGGCAGGCCCGCGTCCCGGGCCACCTGGTCCGCGTCGATGACGAAGAGGCGCAGCCCCTTGGCGACGATCGCGTCCTGGACCGGTCGGGTCAAGGTGGCCCAGACCTCCTCGGCCGCGGTGGCCGTGTTGAGGAGTACGACCGCGCCGGGTGCTGCGACCGCGAGGACGTCGAGGGTGTCGAGCAGCCCCTGGTGGTGGATCCCGACGAACCCGGCCGCGGTGATCAGGTAGGGGGCCTGGATCGGGTGCGGGCCGAACCGCAGGTGCGAGATCGTCGTCCCGCCGGACTTCTTGGAGTCGTAGACGAAGTAGGCCTGCGCGTAGCGGTCCTCACCGAGGATCCTGATCGTGTTCTTGTTCGCGCCGACGGTGCCGTCCGAGCCGATCCCGTAGAACACGGCCCGCACGGTCGAGTCGTCCTCGATGTTGAGGTCCGGCTCGTAGTCGAGCGAGGTGCCCGAGACGTCGTCGGTGATCCCGATCGTGAACCGGCGCGGCGGTGCATCCGAGGCGAGCGCGGCATACACCCCGGCGACCATGCCCGGGGTGAACTCCTTCGAGGACAGTCCGTAGCGTCCGCCGATGACCCGGGGCATCGAGGCACGCTCCCCCGTCCCGACCGCCTCGGCGAGGGCGGCGACGGTGTCGAGATAGAGCGGCTCACCCTCCGAGCCGGGTTCCTTCGTGCGGTCCAGGACGGCGACGGAGCGCACCGACTCCGGCAACGCGGCGACGAGGTCGGCAGCCGGGAACGGGCGGTAGAGCCGGACCCGGACGACCCCGACCTTCTCCCCCGCGGCCTGCAGGTGACGCACCGTCTCGACGACGGTCTGCCCACCGGAGCCCATGATGACGATGACCCGGTCCGCGTCCGGGGCCCCCGCATACTCGACGAGGTCGTAGTGCCGGCCGGTGTGCTCCTCGAGCTCACGCATGACGTCGCGGACGATGCCGGGGGTCGCCTGGTAGAACGGGTTGACCGTCTCGCGGGCCTGGAAGTAGACGTCGGGGTTCTGGGCGGTGCCGCGGATGAACGGGCGTTCCGGGCTGAGGGAGCGCTGCCGGTGCTCGCGAACGAGCTCCTCGGGGACGATCGCCCGCAGCACGTCGTCGTCGATGAGGTCGACGGTGCTCAGCTCGTGCGAGGTGCGGAACCCGTCGAAGAAGTGCAGGAACGGGACCCGGGACCGCAGCGTCGCCGCATGGGCGACGAGAGCCAGGTCGTGGGCCTCCTGGACCGATCCGGAGGACAGCAGCGCGAACCCGGTCTGCCGCACCGCCATGACGTCCTGGTGGTCCCCGAAGATCGACAACCCTTGGGCCGCAATGGATCTGGCGGCGACGTGGAGCACCGTCGAGGTGAGTTCCCCAGCGATCTTGTACATGTTGGGGATCATCAGGAGCAGCCCCTGCGAGGCGGTGAACGTCGTCGACAGGGCACCCCCCTGGAGGGCTCCGTGCAGGGCCCCGGCGGCGCCGCCCTCGCTCTGCATCTCGACGACCGTCGGCACCGTGCCCCACAGGTTCGGGATCCCGTGGCTGGACCATTCGTCGGCGAGTTCGGCCATCCCGGAGGACGGGGTGATCGGGTAGATGCTGCACAACTCGCTGAGGCGGTATGCAACGCGCACCGCCGCCTCATTACCCTCGATCGTCGCACGGGTGGGCATCGTGCCCCGGGAGGTGCTCTCCGTGGGGACGGTGGCGGTCATCGACCTGCACCTCCTGACGGGGGGAGGAAGACGTTGACCGGCAACGGATCGCTCTCCCCGATCATCTCGATGGCGTGCACCGGGCACTGCCGGGCGCAGGTCCCGCAGCCGGTGCACTTGTCGTAGTCGTACTTGTATCGGTGCCCGACCCCGAGTTTGACGATTGCGTCCTCGGGGCAGGAGCCGAGGCAGCCGTCGCACTCGAAGCAGTTGCCGCAGGACAGGCACCGACCGGCCTCGAACTGCGCCTCGTCCGAGTCGAGTCCGGAGAGCACCTCGTCGAATGCGGCCACCCGGGTCGCCGGGTCGAGCGCCTCCTGCTCGCGCCGGGCGTGGTCCCCGAAGTACCAGAGGTTGAGTTTGTCGAGGGTGGCCTCGGGGTGTTTGGGGCCGGGTTGATAGGCCCCGCCGCGCAGCCACGCGTCGATGTTGCGGGCTGCCTTCTTGCCGTGGCCGACGCCGACGGTGACGGTGCGCTCGCTCGGGACCGCGTCGCCACCGGCGAAGACCCCGGGCGCTCCGGTCATCAGCGTTGCCGGGTCGACCTGGACGACGTCCCAGTCGAACTCGATGCCGGGCATGTTCTTGAGGAACTCGGTGTCGCTCTCCTGACCGAGGGCGAGGATGACGGTGTCGGCCTCGAGGGTCTCGAACTGGCCGGTCGGCTGCGGCCGGCCCGCCTCGTCGAGCTCCTGGATCTCGACGGTCAGCGCCCCCTCCTCACCCATCGAGGAGATGGTCCGCAGCCAGTTGATCCGGATGCCCTCGTCCTCGGCGTCGGTGGCCTCGTCCTCGTGCGCGGGCATCTGCTCGCGGGTGCGGCGGTAGACGATGATCGTGTCGTCCGCGCCGAGGCGACGGGCCACCCGGGCGGCATCCATGGCGGTGTTGCCGCCGCCGTAGACCGCGACCCGGCCGAGGTCGTCGGCCCGCTCACCGGTCTCCACGCCGCGCAGGAAACTCACCGCGTCGAGGACCCGGCCGGCGTCCTGGTTGGGGATGTCGACCCGCTTGGACAGGTGGGCACCGACGGCAACGAAGGCGGCGTCGAATCCGCCCTCCTCCATCTCGCGCTGCAGGTCGGTGACGACGTGGTTCTGCTCGAACCGCACGCCGAGGGCGGTGATCCGTGCGATCTCGGCGTCGAGGACGGTGCGCGGCAGGCGATAGCTGGGGATGCCGTAGCGCATCATCCCGCCGGGCTTCTCACTGTTGTCGCGGACGGTGACGTCGTGGCCGAGGATGCTCAGGTGGTATGCCGCGGACAGTCCGCTCGGACCGGAACCGACGACGAGGACCTTCTTCCCGGAACGCTGCGCCGGCGCGGTGAACTGCCAGCCCTGCTCGATCCCGAGGTCGCCGAGGAACCGCTCGACGGAGTGGATCGAGACGGCCCCGTCCATCAGGGCGCGGTTGCAGGCGGTCTCGCAGGGGTGGTAGCAGACCCGGCCGTGGATCGCCGGGAACGGGTTGTCGGCGGTGAGGATCCGCCAGGCCTGTTCGTGCCGACCGTCCTTGGCCTGGGCCAGCCAGGCCTGGATGTTCTCCCCCGCGGGACAGCCGGCGTTGCACGGCGGCAGCAGGTCGACGTACACCGGCTTCTGGGTCCGCACCGGACCGGCTCGCCGCTTGCCCGACCCCAGTGATGACAAGGGCGCGAGATCGCGATGTTCGTCCACCGTGACTTAACCTCCGCTCGGCGTTGGAGTCCCGAGAAGCCCCGCGACCCTACCGGGTTCGACTCTAGTCAATCGGCGGGTCGCGCGGGGCAGGTGTCGCGGAGGTCGGCTCAGACCGGCGGGATGTCGCGCCGCTTGTGTGCGAAGTGCCGGTCCCGGTGCGCGGCGTAGCGGTAGCGCTTGATGAGTTCGTCGCGCAGGTCGGCCGGGTCGATGACGTGGTCGAGGACGAGGTCGGCGGCGAGTCGTTCGAGGTCGACGTCCTCCTCGTACTCGCGGCGCCGCTCCGCGACGTAGGCGGCCCGCTCCTCCTCGTCGTCGAAGGCGGCGATTTTGTTCGCGAAGACCGCGTTGACGGCGGCCTCCGGACCCATGACGGCGATCCGGGCGGTCGGCAGCGCCAGGGTGGCGTCGGGGCCGAAGCCGGGGCCGGCCATCGCATACAGTCCGGCGCCGTAGGCCTTGCGCACGACGACACACATCTGCGGGACGGTCGCCGACGAGACGGCCGAGACCATCTTCGCCCCGTGCCGGATGATGCCGCCGCGTTCGACCTCGGAGCCGATCATGAAGCCGGGCACGTCCGCGAGATAGAGCAGCGGGATGGAGTATGCGTCGCACAGCCAGATGAACCGGCTCGCCTTGTCCGCGCTGTCGGTGAAGAGGACCCCGCCCTTGACGATCGAGTTGTTCGCGATGATGCCGATCGTCTCGCCGTTCAGGCGGCCGAAGCCGACGACGAGTTCGGCGGCGAAGAGCGGTTTGATCTCGAAGAAGCTGTCGTCGTCGACGATGCCGTCGATGACGTCGTGGATGTCGAACGGTTGGCTCTCGCGCTCCGGGACAGTCGTGTCGGTCAGTGGCGCGGCCGGCTCCTCGGGGTGGTAGCTCGGCGGGTGGGTCCGCCAGTTGTCCGGGACGTAGGAGAAGTAGAGCTTGGCGAGCTCGATGGCCTCGGTGTCGTCGTGGGCGAGCAGGTCGCCGACACCGCTGACGGTGCAGTGCATCCGGGCACCACCCATCTCCTCGAGGGTGACCTTCTCGCCGACGACCATCTCGGCCATGCGGGGGCTGCCGAGATACATCGAGGCGTTGCCCTCGACCATGATGATGAGGTCGCAGAAGCTCGGGATGTAGGCGCCGCCGGCTGCCGAGGGCCCGAACAGGCAGCAGATCTGGGGCACCTTGCCGGAGAGGGCGACCTGGTTGTGGAAGATCCGGCCCGCGCCGCGCCGGCCGGGGAACATCTCGACCTGGTCGGTGATCCGGGCGCCGGCGGAGTCGACGAGCCAGAACACCGGGAGCTCCTCGCGCAGCGCCATCTCGGTGGCCCGCACGATCTTCTCGACGGTGCGCGACCCCCACGACCCGGCCTTGACTGTCGGGTCGTTGGCGATGACGACGACCGGTCGCTCGTCGATCGTGCCGCGTCCGGTGACGACACCGTCGGCGGGCAGTCCCTCGGCCATCGCGTTGGCGTAGCGGCCGTCCTCGACGAAGGAGTCCTCGTCGAGGAGCAGCGCGATCCGGTCCCGCACATAGAGCTTGTTCTGCCCGGCGAGTTTGGCGGCAGCCGCCTCGGTCGGGGCGGCCGAGGCGAGGTGGGCCTGATGCAGCCGCTCGCGGACGTCCTGGACGCGGGGGTCGGTCTGCGTGGTGTCCGGTGACTGGCTCATGACGGCAAGCCTAGGCCGCGGGCGATGACCATGCGCTGAACCTCGGAGGTTCCTTCGCCGATCTCGAGGATCTTGGCGTCCCGGTAGAACCGCGCGACCGGGTACTCCTCCATGAATCCGTTGCCGCCGAAGATCTGGGTGGCGATCCGGGTGGCGCTGACCGCGGCCTCGGAGGTGTAGAGCTTGGCGATCGCGGCCGCCTGCTTGACCTCGGCGACGCTGCGCCGGCCGGCCTCCAGCTCGTCCTTGAGCCAGGCGGCGCGGTAGGTGAGCAGCCGGGCGCTCTCCTCCATGACGGCCAGGTCGGCGATCTGGAAGGAGACGCCCTGGTTGACGGCGATCGGCTTGCCGAAGGCGAGCCGACTCTGGCTGTATGCGGCCGCCTCCTCCTTCATCCGGGTGATCAGCCCGAGGGCGAGGGCGCTGATCGCGATGCGGCCGTCGTCGAGGGTCTTGAGGAACTGCTTGAACCCCTCGCCGCGCCCACCGAGGATGTTCTCGGCGGGGACCCGGCAGTTGCTGAACGACAGGCCGTGGGTGTCGGAGATGTTCCAGCCGAGCTTGTCGTAGGGCGGGGCGACGTCGAAGCCGGGGGTGCCGCTCGGGATCATGATCGCCGAGATCTCGGCGCGCCCGTTGTCGAGGGTGCCGGTGCGGGCGGTGACGGTGACCACGGAGGTGATGTCGGTGCCACTGTTGGTGATGAAGGCCTTGGCGCCGTTGACGACCCATTCGCCGTCGACGAGTTCGGCCTTGGTGCGGGTGGCCCCGGCGTCGGATCCCGCGTCCGGCTCGGTCAGGCCGAAGCCGGCGAGCGCGCGCCCGGCGACGAGGTCGGGTAGGTAGGTCGCCTTCTGCTCGTCGTTGCCGTAGGTGAGGATCGGGTTGATCCCGAGGCCGACCCCGGCGGAGAGGGTGATCCCGATCGACTGGTCGACCCGGCCGAGCTCCTCGATCGCGATGCACAGGCTGGTGAAGGCACCGGCCTCGTTGCTCTCGAGGCTGCCGCCGTACTCCTCGGGGACGACGAGACCGAAGAGACCGAGGTCGCCCATCTTCGGGACGAGATCGGTCGGGAAGTGGTGGTCCCGGTCCCATTGCGCGACGTGCGGTTCCACCTCCCCCATGGCGAAATCACGCACGAGGGCGCGGAACTCTTCGTGGTCGGGGCCGAGCTGGAACATCGTGGGCACTCCTTCGTCGCTGCTTGACGTTTACGTTAACGTAAAGCATGCTGGACGGAATGGCAACCTCAACCGCTCCGCAGCGACCATCGACCGCTGACCCGACCTGGACGATCGCGCAGATCGCCGAGGAGTTCGGCGTGACCCACCGCACGGTGCGCCACTACGAGGAGCTCGGCCTGATCTCCCCCGAGCGGGTCGGGACCAAGCGGGTCTACCGCCGGCGGGACCGGACCCGGCTCAACCTCATCCTGCGCGGCCGCCGCCTCGGCTTCCCGCTCGAGGAGATCCGCACGATCATCGATCTTTACGACGCGCCCCGCGGCAAACGCTCCCAGTTGGAGTATGTCCTGGGCCAGATCGAGGCCCGCCGGGCGGACCTGGAACAACGGCGCGCCGACATCCTCGCCGCGATCGACGAGCTCGAGGCCTGGGAGGCCAGTTGCCAGGCCGACCTCGACGCACTCGACTGAGCCTCCCCAGGGCCACGGAGTGAGATCCGTGGGACGATGGACCATGAGCACCGACCCCGGCACCGGCGAACTGCCCACCGACGAACGCTCCGCGCTGGCCTGGATCATGTCCGGAGCGGTCGGTGTCGTCGTCGCCGGCGGCATCGCCAAACGACTCATCGACCGACGCCGTGAGCGGGCGTTGGCCGAGGCCGAGGCGCAGGCGCAGTCCGACGGACTCGACGAGGCCGAGGGCCACCCGAGCTGACCCTCACCGGTCCCGGCGGGCCGCCTCCGACGCAGTGACGACGAAGCAGTCCGGCGCGCCCCACCCCTCGCTCGCGAACCGCTCCGTGAGCGCCGCGACCACCTGATCGACCCGCTCCGTCGGCACGAGCACGACAGCGGATCCGCCGAACCCGCCCCCGGTCATCCGCGCCCCGAGCGCCCCGGAGGCGAGCGCCTCCGAGACGACGGCGTCCAGCTCGACACAGGAGACCTCGTAGTCGCCGCGCAGCGACTCGTGCGAGGCGACGAACAGCCGCCCGACCTCGTCCCAGTCACCGTCCCGCAACGCCTGCACGCACGCGTCGACCCGCCTGATCTCGGTGACGACGTGGCGAACCCGGCGCAACTCCTCCGCCGACAGGGCCGCGACCACCTCGGCCCGGCCGAGGTCAGCCGGACTCAGCTCGCGCAGCGAGTCCAGCCCGAGCGCTGCGGCGGCGCGTTCACAACTGGCCCGGCGGGCCGCATACTGCCCGTCGGCGAGACTGTGCGACACACGGGTGTCGCAGACCACCAGGCTCAGGCCCGCGGCAGCGAAATCGACCGGCACAGCGGACATCTCGCCGGACCGGAAGTCCAGACGCAGGGCCTGACCGGCCCGCCCGAAGAGGGCGACGGTCTGATCGAGCCCACCGGTCGGGGCCCCGACGATGTCGTTCTCGGCCCGCATGGCTGCGGCGACGAGTCGGTGCCGTCCGGCCTCGGTGTCGAGCAGTCCCAGACCGAACACCCCGTCCGCGGCTGCGGCGACCGCGCAGGTCAGGGCGGCACTGCTCGACAGCCCGGCACCCACCGGAACCGCCGAGTCGACGACGAGGTCGAGGCCGCGGACCGCATACCCCTCCTCGCGCAACGCCCAGACGACGCCGGCGACATACGCCGCCCACCCGCCGGGCACCGTCGGCGAGACCTCACCCAGGTCGACCTCGACCGGTTCCAGGCCGGGCGCGAGGGAGGTGAGCACGAGCCGGTCGTCGGAGCGGGCGCCGGCAGCGACCGCGGTGCGGTGCGGCAGCGCGATCGGCAGACACAACCCGGCGTTGTAGTCGGTGTGCTCCCCGATGAGGTTGACCCGACCGGGTGCGGACCACACCCCCGCCGGATCGGCACCCACCTCGGTCCGGTATGCGTCCCGCACCTGATCGACAATCCCACCGGACATGGCCTCGAACCTATCTCGTCGCACCCGCCCTGCGGAACGGTTCGGGCAGGGACGACAATGGAGGCCATGGGAGAGCACAAGGGACGCAAGCAGCAGCGCAGTTCGGTCCTCGGGTACCTCGTCGGCACGGCGCTCGGTGCCGTCGCACTCGGGCTGACCGCGTGGATCGCGCTGCGCAACCGGGGCGCGAACGGGTCCGGTGCGACCGGCTCCGACGGCGCGGACGCCGCCGACCCCGCGGACCGGGCGGTCGACGAGGATCTCGTGTGAGCGTCGACCGCGTCCGGGAGGAGCTTGCGGCGGCCGGGTATCTGGCCAGCGACGCCATCGCGACGACGGTCTTCCTCGCCGACCGGCTCGACAAACCGCTCCTCGTCGAGGGGCCAGCCGGGGTGGGCAAGACCGAGCTCGCCAAGGCGGTCGCGACGGCCCGTGGGGCGCGGCTGATCCGGCTGCAGTGCTACGAGGGGGTCGATGAGGCCCGCGCACTCTACGAGTGGAATCACGCCAAACAGCTGCTCCGGATCACGGCCGCACGGCAGGACGACCAGCACCAAGGCCACGAATCCCCGGACAGTGGCTGGGACGCGGTGCGGGACGACATCTTCACCGACGAGTTCCTCCTCGCCCGACCGCTGCTCGCCGCGATCCGCTCGCCGGAGCCCGTCGTCCTCCTCATCGACGAGCTCGACAAGGCCGACGTCGAGATCGAGGGACTGCTCCTCGAGGTCCTGAGCGACTTCGCGATCACCGTCCCCGAGCTCGGGACGATCCGGGCCCGGCACATCCCCTTCGTCGTCGTCACCTCCAATGCGACCCGGGAGTTATCCGAGGCGCTGCGCCGCCGCTGCCTGTTCCTCCACATCGACTACCCGACGCCGGAGCTCGAGCAGCAGATCGTCCAGAATGCCGTCCCCGGCCTGCCCGACGCGCTCGCCGAGTCCGTCGTCCGGCTCGTCGCCCGGCTCCGGGAGTTGTCGCTGCGCAAGCCGCCGAGCATCTCGGAGACGATCGACTGGGCCCGCACCCTCCTCGCCCTCGGCGCCGCCGACCTCTCCCCGCAGATCGTCACCGACAACCTCGGGGTCCTGCTCAAGCACCGGGACGACATCGAGCGGGCGACGGCGGCGCTGGCGGTCCACTGAGCGGGCTGCCGATGACGCCCACCGCGACCCCGCTGCACCGCCACCTCGTCGACTTCGCCCGCTCGCTGCGGGAGCACGGGATGGTCGCCGGCCCGAGCGAGATCATCGACGCCGGCCGGGCGGCGAGCACCGTCGGTCTCGAGGACCGGGAGCGGCTGCGGGCCGCGCTCGCCGCGGCCCTGATGCGCCGCAGTGGGGAACGGCGGGTCTTCGACGAGGTGTTCGACGTCTACTTCCCTCGCACGATCGGCGATCCGGCCGAGGTCGCCGCTCCCCCACGCCTCGAGACCGCCGATGAGCGTCGCGAGCACGCCGCCCGACTGCGGGAGGAGTTGTCCCAGGCGCTCGCGGCGGACGACCGGGATGCGCTGCAACGGTTGGCCGAGCAGGCACTCGTCGACCTCGGCCGACTGCCGAACGAAGCGAGCGCAGGCGCCTTCTCCGCCGCCCAGGCCCTCGACGCGCTCGCTCCGCAGGCCTCGCTCGCGGCGGCACTGCAGGCCGGCACGGGCGTCGACGGGCCGCTGTTCACGGCAGCGTTCCGTCGGGAGGAGTTGCGCACCCGGATCGGCGAGTTCCGGGCCGCGGTCGAGGCCGAGTCCCGACGCCGCAACGCCGAGGTCAGGGGCCGGGAGCGGATCAGCCGGTATGCCGTGCGCCCGTCCGCGGACCGGGCGCTGTTCATCCTCGCCGGCCCCCAGGAATTGGCCGAACTGCGCATGACGATCGGCCCACTCGCCCGCAAACTCGCCACCCGCGTCGCCGCGAAGCGGCGCCGTCGGCACCGCGGTCAGATCGACCTGCGCAAGACCCTGCGCCGGTCCATGGCGACCGGCGGGGTGCCCCTGCGTCCCGCATACCGGCACCGCCCCCCGCACAAGCCGGATCTCGTTGTCCTGGCTGACTTCTCGTCCTCGGTCGCCGGGTTCAGCCGGTTCACGATCATGCTCCTGCAGGCGCTGCACGCCCAGTTCAACAAGGTCAAGGTGTTCGGCTTCGTCAACGTCTGCGCCGACCTGACCGAACTGTTCGCCTCCGCCCCGCCCGGTGCTGACCTGACCGATGAAGTGCGCGATGTGCGCGAGATGACCCGATGGCACCGTAACAGCGACTACGGCTCGGCCTTCGC
>DUPF01000280.1 GCA_012838445.1 Intrasporangiaceae bacterium
CCGCGGACCGGTCCGCCGCGTCGACGCGCGCCGCCGCCGGCCCGTCCGCCAGCCCTGGCACCGGAACGTTTGCGTGGTGGTGTCATCCGCGTCCGGCCTCCGCGATCTCGTCGAGCACGTCCACCTCGGGCAGGTAGGGCGCCAGCGCCGGCAGGTCGTCCAGCGACGACAACCCGAGCCGCTCCAGGAAGTACGTCGTCGTCCCGTAGAGGATCGCCCCCGACTCGTGCTCGGAGCCGATCTCCTCGATCAGCCCCCGAGACAGCAGGGTGCGCACGACACCGTCGACGTTGACCCCCCGCACGGCACTGACCCGGGAGCGGGAGATCGGCTGCCGGTATGCGATGACCGCCAGCGTCTCGAGCGACGCCTGCGTCAGCCGGGCCTGCTGTCCGTCGAGGAGGAACTTCTCCACGACCGGTGCGTAGTCGCTGCGGCTGTAGATCCGCCACCCGCCACCCACCTGCCGGAGGGTGAAGCCGCGCTGGGCGCCCGCATACTCCTCCTCCAACTCGGTCAGGGCCGTGGTGACATCGTCGACGGGCAGTTCGAGCGCGGTCGCCAGCGCCATCTCCGTGATCGGTTCGTCGACGACCATGAGCACCGCCTCGAGGGCGCTCTTGGCACCCCCGGGGAAGTCGTTGATGTCGAAGGCGACCTGGTCGACCTCCGCCGCCTCGGTGCGCTCCTGCTCACTCATCTGCATCGTCCTTCTCGGCGGGGTCCGCCGTGTCGCTGTCCACCCCGGTCAACTCCTCGTCGAACTCGTCGCCGACGTCGATCTCCCCCTCGTCGGCCCCGGTCCACCGCACCGTCAGCTCCCCCAACGCCTCGGCCTGGTCGAAGGCGATCTGGGCGTCCCGGTACAGCTCGAGCAGTGCGAGGAAGCGGGCGACGATGACGAGGGTGCTGTCGGCGTCCTGGACCAGGGTGCGGAACGAGCAGACCCGATCGGTGCGCAGCCGTTCGCCGATGATGATCGCCTGCTCCCGCACACTGACCGCCGGGGCGTGCAGGTGGTCCAGACCGACCGTCGGCGGCGGTTTGGGCGTCATCGCCCGGGCCGCGATCATCGCGAGCTGCTCCGGGGTGATCGTCATGACGAGTTCGGGCAGCAACGCCGCGAACTGCGGCTCCAGACCGGCCTGGCGGGGCGTCATCCGGCCCGCCGTGGCCATCCGCTCCCCGAAGGTGGCGGCGATGTCCTTGAACGCGCGGTACTGCAGCAGCCGGGCGAAGAGCAGGTCCCGGGCCTCGATGAGCGCCAGGTCCTCGTCGTCCTCCGGTCCGCGCTGCGGCAGCAGCCGGGAGGCCTTGAGGTCGAGCAGGGTCGCCGCGATGAGGAGGAACTCGGTCGCCTGCCCCAGGTCCCAGTCGCTGTCGGCGGCCTGCTGGGCCCGGATGTGGGCGACGAACTCGTCGGTGACCGCCGCCAGCGCCACCTCGGTGATGTCGAGTTTGTGCTTGGCGATCAGGCCGAGGAGCAGGTCGAACGGACCGGAGAAGACATCGAGATGGACCTCGAAGGTCTGCTCCGGTGATCGGCGGGTGATCACCCCTCCCGGGGTGATCCGGTCAGGCTGCTCCGCCACGGGCGATCAGCTCTCGGGCGAGCTGGCGATAGGCGTCCGCGCCGCTGTGGGTGGCCGCATAGGTCGTGATCGGCTCGGCCGCGAGCGTCGCGTCGGGGAACTTGACCGTCCGGGAGATGACGGTGTGGAACACCTGGTCGCCGAAGTGGTCGACGACCGACTTCACGACCTCCTTGGAGTGCAGGGTGCGGCCGTCGTACATCGTCGCGAGGATGCCGTCGATCTGCAGGCGCGGGTTGAGCCGGTCGGTGATCTTCTCGATCGTCTCGACGAGGAGGGCCACACCCCGCATCGCGAAGAACTCGCACTCGAGCGGGATGACGACCCCGTGGGCGGCGGTCAGGGCGTTGACGGTGAGCAGCCCGAGGGAGGGCTGGCAGTCGACGAGGATGACGTCGTAGTCGTCCTCGACGGGACGCAGCACCCGGGCCAGGATCTGCTCGCGGGCCACCTCACCGACGAGTTGAACCTCGGCGGCGGACAGGTCGATGTTCGCCGGGATGATGTCGACGCCCTCGACACTCGTCGGCTGGATGACCTCACGCACGTCGTGGCCGCGCTCGACGAGCAGGTTGTAGATCGTCACGTCGAGTTCGTGGGCCCGCACCCCGAGGCCGACCGACAGCGCACCCTGGGGGTCGAAGTCGACCATGAGGACCTTGCGGCCGTATTCGGCCAGGGCGGCACCCAGGTTGATCGTCGTCGTCGTCTTGCCGACGCCGCCCTTCTGGTTGCACATGGCGATGATCCGGGCCGGTCCGTGCGCGGCGAGCGGTGCCGGGACGGGGAAGTCCGGCAGGGGACGGCCGGTGGGGCCGATCGTCGGCTCGACAGTCTGGTCCACGACGGGTGCGGCAGGGGCGGCGGGAGGATCGCCAGGGGTCACATCGGGTGCCCCGGGCACGTCGATGCGTGCTTGGGGCTCCTGGTCGGAGGTCTCCTCAACCGGCACCACAGGTCCTCTCCCATCACGGTCAGCCTCGCGCTGATCGACCCGACCTTATCAGCGCGCCCGTGGGTGCGCCTGCGCATACACCTCGCGCAGTTGCTGGACGGTCACGAGCGTGTAGATCTGCGTCGTCGTCACCGAGGCGTGCCCGAGCAGTTCCTGCACGACCCGCACGTCGGCGCCGCCGTCGAGCAGGTGGGTGGCGAACGAGTGCCGGAGGGTATGCGGTGAGACGCCCTGCAGACCCGCCCGGTCCGCGGCGGTCCGGATGATCCCCCACGCGCTCTGCCGCGAGAGCCGGTTGCCGCGCTGGTTGAGGAACACCGCCGGGGTGCCGCTGCCCTTGGCCGCCAGGGCGGGACGGGCCCGGACGAGGTACTCCTCCAGGGCGCGCACCGCATACGACCCGAGCGGGATGATCCGCTGCTTGCTGCCCTTGCCGACGACCCGGGCCACGGCGTCGCCGGACTCACGTCCCAGGTCGAGGTCGTCCAGGTCGAGCCCGACCGCCTCCGAGATCCGGGTCCCCGCGCCGTAGAGCACCTCGAGCAGGGCCCGGTCCCGCAGCGAGATCGGCGGGTCGCCGAGGGAGGCGGCGTCGAGGAGACGCTCCACGTCGGACACCGAGATCGCCTTCGGCAGCCGGGTCGGCGGGCTCGGCGGGGCGACCGCCTGGGCGGGGTCGTGACCGGTCAGGCCCTCGGCGGCGAGAAACTTGTGCAGTCCACGCACCGCGACGAGGGTGCGGGCCGCCGACGAGGCGGCCAGGGCCGGGCGCTGCGCGGTCCCGGTCCGCAGATCGCGCAGGAACCCGGCGACGAGGTCCTCGGTGACGCCGGCGGGGTCGGTGACGCCCTGGGCGTGCGCATACTGCAGGTAGCGGGTCAGATCCCGCCGGTAGGCGGCCAGGGTGTGCTCGGCGAGGCCCCGCTCGACGGTCAGATGGATCAGCCAGTCCTGCGCGGCGCGCTCCAGAGCGGTCATCCGGTCGGGGCTGCCTCGGAGTCCTGATCCGGGGTGCGGCGCCACCGCAGACGGACCAGCGCGACGATGAGGTGCCCGAGCCCGCCGAACGCGAACGCGACGGCGAGGAACCACCATCCCCACCCGTCCAGGCCGCCGGTGAGCAGGAGCACCGCGACCACGACACCGACGAGGATCTCCCCGAGGCCGAGCATGACGCCGAGCACCGGGTGGCGCCACATGAACCGGCTCATCACCCCCCACGGCCCCCGACCGCTCGGTTCGGCGTCCTGCTCCTCGAGGTAGGACGAGAGCACCGCCATCCTGCTGCCGGGCGCGAACTCCCGCCCGCCCTCGGGCAACGCCTCCTCCGGGCCGGCCTGCGCGAGCCGCACCGCCAACTCCGGCACCCCGAACGCGGCGGCCGTCTGCGCAACGAGGGCGTCGCCGTCGAGGTCGGTGCCCCGCCACCGGGCCAGGGCGGCGTTCTGCTCCGGGGTCGCGCCGTCGATGGCCGGCGGCTCGTCGGGTGAGTCGTCCGGGTCGATGAGCCACTGCTGCAGCTCCGCCGCCTCGGCACCCGCATCCTCCGGCAGCGGGACCGGCTGCATCAGCGGGGTCCACTCGGCGAGCACGTTCACCTGGGACTTGGCCGCCGCGGCGTAGCCGAAGATCCACCGCTGCGCGCGCCGCTCGAGGACCGCGAACGGGTAGGCGCCGGAGATCCGGTTCGGCGGCCCGGTGAGCACCCGCACCGGCCCGGGCGGGCTGGCCGAGATGACCCACCCGTCCTCGAGATAGACCGTCAACGGTTCCTCGAGGCTGGTCGCGAAGGTGGCCGCGGTGAGAGTGTCGGTGCCCCGGTAGGCGTAGACGACCCGGAAGTCCGGTCCCGGCTGGTGCGCCTCCTCGACGATGTCCGGCACCGGCAGCCACGGCGGACCGAGCAGATTGTCCGGCTCGATGAAGCCGCACGTCTTGAGTTCCTCGAGTAGCTCGATGACGACGTCCTCGACGTCATCCCCCTCCTGGACCGACCCGTCCGGGCCGACGACCCCGACGCGGCCCTGCGGGGAGACGGCCAACCGGACGACCGCCAGGTTCGGCAACGCGACCGGCGCACCCGGCGCATGGCAGGCGACGAGCCGCCGGGCCGTCACCGCCCGCAGCAGCTCGTCGTCGTGGAGGAGCATCCAGCTCGAGTGGGACCGGTCGCGCATCACCTCGACCGTCAACTCGAACCAGCCGAGCGAACCGGGTGTCGGCTCCGGCTCGTCCGGCTTGCGGCGGAACACCACCGCTACTCCCCCACCCGGATCCCGGGTCGCAGGTCGGCCGGCGGACACGTCCACGTCGCAGCGTCCGCGTCGACCTGCTCACCGGAGCGGATGTCCTTGACCTGGTCGACACGCTCACCGGACTCGCTCTCCCGGGCACCGGCGAACCAGACGTACGGGATGCCCCGGCGGTCCGCATACCGGATCTGTTTGCCGAACCGGTCCGCCTTCGGAGCCACCTCACACGGTATGCCTCGCTCCCGCAGGACGGTCGCGATCGCCGTGGACCGGGGTCGGCTCTCCTCGTCGGTGACCGCGACGAGGACCGCCGCCGGGGTGCTGCGGGTGGCGGTCAGGCCGCGGTGGCTGATGAGGAGGTGGACGAGGCGGGAGACCCCGATCGAGATCCCGACGCCGGGGTAGGTGACCTTGCCGTCGGAGGCGAGGGCGTCGTAGCGGCCGCCGGAGCAGACCGAACCCCAGTCCTCGTTGCCGACGATCTGGGTCTCGTAGACGGTGCCGGTGTAGTAGTCCAGGCCACGGGCGATCCGCAGGTCGGCGACGAGCGTGCCCGGTGCGACGCTGCGGCCGGTCTCGATGACGGCGGCCAGCGCGGCCAGGCCCTCGTCGAGGGTGGGGTGTTCGACACCGAGGGCGCGGACCTGCTCGATGAACGAGGTGTCGTCGGTGCGGATCCCGGCCAGTGCGAGGCACTGCTCGGCCTGTTCCTGCGTCGCTCCGGATTCGATGAGCAGGCTGACGATGTTCGCCGGGCCGATCTTGTCGAGTTTGTCGACGATGCGCAGGGTGCCGGCGACGTCGCTCAGGCCGAGTCCGAGGTAGAACCCCTCGGGGATCTTGCGGTTGTTCACCTGGATCCGGAACTCCCCGACCGGCAGGCGGGTAAATGCCTCGGCGATGACGAGCGGCATCTCGGCCTCGAAGTGCGGCGCGAGGGTGCCGAGGTCGACGACGTCGATGTCGGCCTGGGTGAACTCCCGGAAGCGCCCCTCCTGGGGCCGCTCCCCCCGCCACACCTTCTGGATCTGGTAGCGGCGGAAAGGAAAGGACAGTTTGCCCGCGTGTTCGAGGACGTAGCGGGCGAAGGGGACGGTCAGGTCGAAGTGCAGCCCCAGCTCGGCCTCGGTGTCGGTGCCGCGGGCGGCGAGCCGGCTGACCGCATAGATCTCCTTGTCGGTGTCGCCGCCCTTGCCGACGAGACGCTCGACCGGCTCGACCGCTCGGGTCTCGATCGGTGCGAAGCCGTGCAGTTCGAAGACCTCCCGGATCGTGTCGAGGAAGTGCAGCTCGAGGAGCCGCTCGGCGGGGAGCAGTTCCGGGAAGCCTGAGAGTGGGGTCACCTTGGAGGAGGCCATGGGTATGCGCGGGTCCTGTGCTCGAGTGGGGTTCAGAGATTCTGGAGGAAGGGGTTGGTCGCCCGTTCCTGGGCGATCGTCGTCGCCGGGCCGTGTCCGGTCAGGACGAGGGTCGGGTCGGGCAGCGGGAGGACCACGTCGCGCAGCGATCGTTCCATCGCCGCGTGGTCCCCGCCGGGCAGATCAGTGCGCCCGATCGATCCGGCGAAGAGGACATCACCGGAGATGAGGGTGCTCGTCAGGTCGTGCTCGCTGCCGATGCCGGTCGGCAGAGTCGGGAAGCGGAACATCGCCGAACCCTCGGTGTGGCCGGGGGCGTGCAGCACCTCGAAGGTCAGACCCGCGATGGTCAGGGTCTGCCGGTCCGCGATCTCGACGACGTCGGAGGGCTCGGTCCACGTCGCGGCCCGGCCGAACTGCTGCTCGAGCATGAACAGCAGGTCCCGGCCGATCCCGGCGAGCGGGTCGCGGAGCCGGTATCGGTCATCACCGTGGATGTAGGCGGCCATCTGCCCGGCGCATACCGGTGTGACCGAGTAGATGTGGTCGATGTGACCGTGGGTGAGGAGCACGCCCGCCGGACGCAACCGGTGCTGGGCGAGGACGTCGGCGATCCGGTCCTCGACCCCGATGCCCGGGTCGATGATGAGGCACTCCTCCCCCGCCGAGGGCGCGAGGATGTAGCAGTTCGTCGCGAACGCGGCCGCGGGAAAGGCGATGGTGAGCACCGGACCAGCCTAGTCGGCGGTTGGTGACCACCTAGGATGGGCGCTTGTGTCGACGAAGAAGCACAAGCCGCGCCCGGCGCGTGGTGCCACCAAACAGCAGGAACGGGACCGCGCCCGGCGCCGCGCCGCCCGGATGGAGCAGGCAACGGCCACCCGCCAGGCCGAACGCAAGCGGACCGCCCAGGTCGCCGTCGTCGTGCTCGTCGTCCTCGCCGCCGTGGCAGCGATCGTGGTGCTGACCAAGGTCCTCGGCTCGGACGCGGACTCGGATCGAGCCGCGGCCGCTGACCTGCCGGCGAACTGCACCACCGCACCGCCGGTCCCCGGGACCGCGCCCCAACTGGCGTTGCCGGACGCGGCGACTGCGGCGGGCAAGGAGTTCGAGGCGGTCATCACGACGAACTGCGGCGACATCACCGTCGACCTGGACGGGACCCGCGCACCCCAGGCGGTCGCGTCCTTCCTCACCCTCGCCGAGGCGAGCTTCTACAACGACTCGCCCTGCCACCGTCTCCTGGCCAGCGGCAACGTCGTCCTGCAGTGCGGTGATCCGACCGGCACCGGCACGGGCGGCCCCGGCTACGGATACGGCGTCGAGTATGTCCCGGAGGACGGCTCGTATCCGCGCGGGACGCTCGCCATGGCCCGCACCGCCGACCTGGAGCAGGGCACCGGGAGCCAGTTCTTCATCGTGAACCAGGACTCGATGTGGCCACCATCCGGCGGTGGATACACGATCTTCGGTAACGTCACATCCGGTATGGAGATCGTCGACCAGGTCGTTGCCGCCGGAGTCGCCGGCGGTGGCACCGACGGTTCCCCAGCCCTGCCCCTCAGCATCCTGCGGATCGCTGTCACCGAGAAGAAGGTCTGACGTGAACAACGAGACCCCCACCCCCGAGGCTGGTCAGCCTGCTGCCGACCGGTCGGAGGACACCACCCACCCCGACACTGCGGCCGTGAGCCCGCCCGAGCAGAGTGAACCGGAGCAGGCCGCGCCGGAGCAGACCGCGCCCGAGGGCGAGGCAACGGGCGAGCAGGGCGAGCCGGAGGGCGAGGCAGCCCCGGAGGTGGCGTCCGACGCCGAGGCCGCCCCCGAGGTGGAGTCCGAGGCGCAGGCCGAGCCGGAGGCCGAGGCTGCAGAGCCGGAGGCTGCGGTTGCAGAGCCGGCCGCGGACGCTGTAGAGCCGGCTGCGGAGGCGGAGGTTGAGCCGGAGGTTGCCGAGCCGACACCGGAGCCGTCAACACCGACGCCGGCGCCCCCCAAGCCTGCCGCCCCGAGCCCGGCCGCGCTGGCGGCCCGGATCGCTGCCGCTCGCCCGACGATGCCGGCGGCGACACCCGACCCCTCCGAGTCGGCCCGGTTCGGGCGCGTCGGCGAGGACGGAACCGTCTATGTGGTGCGCGGTGAGCAGGAGCAGGCGGTCGGGTCCTATCCCGGTGCCAGTGCGGACGAGGCGCTGCAGTATTTCGCCCGCAAATACGACGAGTTGTTCGGGATGGCCGACCTGCTCGAACAGCGGCTGCACACCGCCAGTGAACTGACGGCCCGCGATGCCGCCGAGCAGTTGTCGCACCTGGCCGAGCAGATGACCGAGCCGGCCTTCGTCGGTGACCTCGACGCGCTCCAGGCCAAACTCGACAGCATCGCGGCGGCTGTGGAGACCCGCCGTGAGGAGGAGACCGCGGCCCGGGCTGCGGCCAAGGCGGCCGCATTGACCGAGCGGGAGGCGCTCGTCGCCCGTGCGGAGGCCATCGCTGCCCAGGATCCGCGACGCATCCAGTGGAAGCGCAGCGGCGAGGAACTGCGGTCGATCTTCGAGGAGTGGAAGGCCCACCAGCGCAGTGGCGCCAAACTGGACAAGCCGGTGGAGGCCGAGCTGTGGACGCGCTTCAGCAGCGCCCGGACCGCCTTCGACAAGGCTCGCCGAGCCCATTTCGCCGAGTTGGAGACCACTCAGTCCGAGGCCAAGACGATCAAGGAGGGCCTGGTCCGGGAGGCCGAACTGCTCTCGACGAGCAAGGACTGGGGTCCGACGGCTCGCGAGTTCAAGCGCCTCATGGACCGTTGGCGCGCCGCTGGTCGGGCCGGGCGTGCCGACGACGACAAGCTGTGGGAGCGGTTCAAGACCGCCCAGGACACCTTCTTCAACGCCAAGGACGAGGTCGCCGCTGCCGAGGACGAGGTCTTCCGGGGCAATCTGGCGGTCAAGGAGGAACTCCTCGTCGAGGCCAACGCCCTGTTGCCGATCTCGAACCTCGAGGACGCCAAGGCCGCATTGCGCTCGATCCAGGACCGGTGGGACAAAGCCGGCAAGGTCCCGCGCGCCGATCTGGAGCGCACCGAGAAGGCGCTGCGTCGCGTCGAGCAGGCGGTCCGGGAGGCCGACGAGAAGAAGTGGTCGTCCTCGAACCCCGAGGCGTTGGCCCGGGCGCAGAGCCTGGTCGACCAACTCGAGAAGGCGGTCGCCGGTCTCGAGCAGGACCTGGCGGCGGCCGAGGCCAAGGGCAACGAGAAGAAGGTCGCGGAGGCCCGCGCAGCACTGGAGGCCCGGCAGGGTTGGCTCGACCAGGCGCGTGCCGCCCTGACCGAGTTCAGCTGACCGCCCCGCGCGTCAGCTATCCCTGGCCCTGAGCACCACGGCCACAGGGATCGACACCGCGGGCTCAAGCGCACCTTCGCTATCCCCGCACCCCAGGGATCGACACCGCGCGCTCGAGTGCACCCTGGCGATCCCACCGCGACCACGGTGCCGCGACAGGGATCGCCACCGCGCGCTCGACCGCACGCAAGCCATCCCCCGCAACAACGCCCGCGCCCCGGGGATCGCCACCGCGTCCAGCCTCAGGGCTTCGTGGTGCTCGCTCCGTCGGTGCGGGCGTTCGACTTCCCCCCGGCGTTCGACTTGTCGGCGTCGCGGCCCTTGCCGGTGATCCGGTATGCGTCATAGACGCCGTCCACCTTGCGCACCGCTTTGAGCACGTGGGAGAGGTGGTTCGCGTCGCCCATCTCGAAGGTGAACTTCGAGACGGCCAGCCGGTCGCGGCTGGTCGAGACGCTCGCGGAGAGGATGTTCACGCCGTTGTCGGAGAGCGCGCGGGTCATGTCGGAGAGGAGTCCGTTGCGGTCCAGCGCCTCGACCTGCATCTGGACGAGGAACACCGTCCCCGCGGTCGGCACCCACGCAACCTCGATGAGCCGCTCCGGCTGGGAGCGCAACGTGGCCGCGTTGGTGCAGTCCTCCCGGTGCACCGACACCCCGTCGCCGCGGGTGATGAACCCGAGGATCGCATCCCCCGGGACCGGGGTGCAGCAGCGGGCGAGTTTGACCCACACATCGCTGGTGCCCTTGACAACCACGCCCGGGTCACCGACCCGACGCCGGCGGCTCGGCACCGGCTGCGGGTGGGTCGCCTCGGCCAGGTCCTCCTCCGCGCCCTCCTCCCCACCGAGGGAGGCGAGCAGCCGGGTGACGACGGCCTGGGCCGAGATATGGCCCTCACCGACCGCGGCAAAGAGCGCCTCGATGCCGTTGTAGCGCAGGTCGGCAGCGACCGCCGTCAGACTGTCGACGGTCATCAGCCGCTGCAACGGCATGTTCTGTTTGCGGAGCACCCGGGCGATCGACTCCCGACCGCTCTCGATCATCTCCTCGCGGCGTTCCTTGGTGAACCACTGCCGGATCTTGTTCCGGGCCCGCGGCGACTTGACGAATCCCAGCCAGTCCCGCGACGGTCCGGCGCCCTGGGCCTTGGAGGTCAGGATCTCGACCGTGTCACCGTGGTTGAGCTGCGATTCGAGCGGCACGAGTCGGCCGTTGACCTTCCCGCCCACGCAACGATGCCCGACCTCGGTGTGCACCGCATACGCGAAGTCGACCGGTGTCGAACCCGCCGGCAGGGCCACGACCCGGCCCTTCGGGGTGAAGACGTAGACCTCCTGGGCCTTGATCTCGAAGCGGAGCGAGTCGAGGAACTCGTCCGGGTCCTCGGTCTCGCGCTGCCAGTCGAGGAGCTGGCGCACCCAGCCCATGTCCCCGAGGGGTCCGGCGTCCTCGGCGGACCGGCTGGGGGCCCGGCCGCGCGCCCCGGCGCTGCGGCCACCCTCCTTGTACTTCCAGTGCGCGGCGATGCCGTACTCCGCCCGTCGGTGCATCGCATGGGTGCGGATCTGGATCTCGACCGCCTTGCCACCCGGACCGATGACCGTCGTGTGCAACGACTCGTACATGTTGAACTTCGGAGTGGCGATGTAGTCCTTGAACCGGCCGGGCACCGGATGCCAGCGGGCGTGCAAGGCACCCAGGGCCGCATAGCAGTCCCGCACCGAATCCACGAGCACCCGCACCGCGACGAGGTCGTGGATGTCCTTGAACTCCCGCTCCCCGACGATCATCTTCTGGTAGACGGAGTAGTAGTGCTTGGGCCGGCCGGTGACCGTGGCCTTGATCTTCGACTTGGTCAACTCGTCGAGCACCTGCGCCCGGACCACCCCGAGATACTCGTCCCGGGCGGGGGCCGCGTCGGCCACGAGGCGGACGATCTCGTCGTAGACCTTCGGGTAGAGCGTCTGGAAGGACAGGTCCTCCAGCTCCCACTTGATCGTGTTCATCCCGAGCCGGTGCGCCAGCGGGGCATAGATCTCGAGCGTCTCGCGAGCCTTGCGCTGCGCTGACGCCGGGGAGACGTACTTCCAGGTGCGGGCGTTGTGCAGCCGATCGGCGAGCTTGATGAACAGCACTCG
The DNA here is from genome assembly GCA_012838445.1 of Intrasporangiaceae bacterium. GTDB lineage: Bacteria > Actinomycetota > Actinomycetes > Actinomycetales > Dermatophilaceae > F2B08. The sequence continues at coordinate 11,630 of DUPF01000280.1, forward strand.
GATGTCGCGGGCCATCGCGACGACCATCTTGCGCACCGTCTCGGCCTGGGCGGCCTCGCCGTACTTGACCTTGTCGAGCTTGGTGACCCCGTCGACGAGCATCATGATCTCTTCGCCGAAGTCGGCCTTGAGCTGCTCGACGCTGTACTCGGTGTCCTCGACGGTGTCGTGCAACAACGCCGCCGCGATCGTGGCCGGCTGCATACCCAGCTCGGCGAGGATCGAGGCCACTGCCAACGGGTGCGTGATGTAGGGGTCGCCACTCTTGCGGACCTGGCCGTCGTGCGCCCGCTCGGCCACCGCATACGCCCGCTCGATCAGAGACAGGTCGGCCTTGGGGTGAATTGCCTTGACGGTGGCCAGAAGTGGCTGCAGGACCGGGTTCGCGGCCAGGCGGGGCCCGACGAAGCGCGCGAGCCCGGAACGGGCCCACGCGCTCGCACCGGCAGTGCTGCCAGTGCTCGTGCCCAGATCCTCCGCCATAGCGGAATGGTAGTTCAGGCCACCTAGATCGTGTGCAACGCCCAGACTTCGCGGCCTCCGAGCGCGGTGCGACCACCGAGGAAGGTGAGTTCGAGGATGACGGCGATGTCGTGCACCTGGGCGCCACACCGCTCGACCAGTTCCGCGGCTGCGGCTGCCGTCCCACCGGTGGCCAGGACGTCGTCGACGACGAGGACGCGGGATCCTTCCGCGAAGGCGTCCTGGTGGATCTCGACGGTCGCGGTCCCGTATTCGAGGACGTAGGAGACGCTGTGCGTGGCCCGCGGCAGTTTGCCGGCCTTGCGGATCAAGGTCAGTCCCACGCCGAGTTCATAGGCCAAGGCCGCCCCGAAGATGAAACCGCGGGACTCGATGCCGGCGACGGCGTCGACCTGCCCGCGATAGCGATCGGCCATGCCGGTGATGAGCGAGCGGAACGCCGGTCCGTCCTGCAGCAGAGGGGTGATGTCCTTGAACACCACCCCGGGTGCCGGGAAGTCCGGGACGTCGACGAGGTGATCGGCAACGATGGACCGTAGGTCCGGCGCGGAGTCAGTGCTCATCGGTTCAGCTCGGCTCATCGGTTCCGCTTGGACTTGCTCTGCCGCTTGGGCTGGTTGCGGGGGCCGGTCTGGGCGTACTTGTGCACGGCCCGTCCGGTGATCGTCGCCGCTCCCTCCCGCGCCGTGCCGCCGGACTCTGCCGCCGCAAGGTCGTCAGCGGCCGCCGCGTCCACGTTGCTCACCTCAGCGCTCGCTCCGCCGGATGCTTCAGCGGCGGCGGCCTCCTTGGTGCGGGCGTTCTGGTAGCGCAGCGCCTTCTTGTCCAGCGCCTTGACGTCCTCGTCCTTGGACCGCAGCCACACCAGGAAGGGGGTGGCGATGATGATCGAGGAGTATGCGCCGACCGCGATCCCGATGAACAGCGCCAGGGCGAGGTCGAGGAGGGTCCCCGGGCCGAGGAAGAGCAGACCCACGACGAGGAGTGCCCCGACCGGCAGCAGGGTTGTCACGGAGGTGTTGATCGAGCGGATCAACGTCTGGTTGACGGCGCGGTTGGCGGCCTGGGCGAAGGTGACCCGGCCGGTCTCGAAGGCAAGGTTGGTGTTCTCGCGGACCTTGTCGAAGACGACGACGTTGTCATAGAGCGAATAGCCGAGGATCGTCAGGAAGCCGATGACGGTCGCCGGCGAGACCTCGAATCCGCTCAGCGCGAAGATGCCGACGGTGATGAACACGTCATGGGCGAGGGCGACCAGGGCCGCCAGGGCCATCTTCCAGGTGCGGAAGTAGGCAGCCATGAGGATCGAGACGAGGACGACGAACCACGCCAACGCCTTGAGCGCGTTGCGGGAGACGCTGGCCCCCCACGACGGCCCGACGAACGACGCGGAGACCGACTCCGGAGTGACCTCGAACTCGTCGGCCAGCGCGGAGCGCACCTGATTGCTCTGGGTGTCGGTGAGCCGCTCGGTCTGCACCCGGATCGTGCCGGTGCCCAATCTGGTGACGTTGACCGCTTGACCGGGCACCACGGTGCGGGTGGCGTCGCGGGCCCGGCCCTCGAAACCGTCGCTCTGGGCCGCGGTGACGCGGAACTCCGATCCGCCACGGAACTGCATGTCGAGATTGAGTCCCCGCACGAAGAAGCCGATGCCTGCGAGCAGGAGCAGGACGACGGTGATGATGAGGAATCGTTGGCTGTGCTCGACGAAGCGGATCGTCCGCTTGCCGGTGTAGAGGTCGTTGCCGAAGTCCGAGAGCCGGCTCATGCCTGCGCCCCCTCCGTGATCGGGCCGCGCACTCGGCCGCGGCCGGCGTATATGGGATTGCGGGCGCCGAGGAGTTCGGGGTTCAGGCCGGAGAGTTTGTGCCCCTGCCCGAAGAACTCGCGCCTCGTCAGCCACTGCATCATCGGCTTGGTGAAGAAGAACACGATGATCAGGTCGATGATCGTTGTCAGACCCAGGGTGAAGGCGAAGCCTCGCACGTTCGAACTGGCCAGTGTCCACAGCACCCCGGCGGCGAGCAGCGTTACGGCATCACCGGCCAGGATCGTGCGGGAGGCCCGCTCCCAGCCGGCGTCGACGGCGCTGCGGATGGTCCGGCCGTCGCGGACCTCGTCGCGGACCCGTTCGAAGAAGACGATGAACGAGTCCGCCGTGATGCCGACCGCGACGATCAGACCGGTGACCCCGGCCATGTCGAGGCGATAGTTGTAGCGCCAGCCGAGCAGCGTCACGACGAGGTAGGTCAGAGCCCCGGCCAGGACGAGCGATCCGATCGTCACGAAACCGAGCAGACGGTACTGGAAGAGGGAGTAGCCGAAGACGAGGATCATCCCGATCAGACCGGCGAGCAGACCCATCCGCAGTTGCTCGCCACCGAGCAGCGGGCTGACCTGGTCACGGGTCTCGAGGGCGAACGACATCGGCAGCGCACCGAACTTCAACTGCTGGGCGAGGGCGCGTGCTTCCTCGATCGTGAAGCCGCCGGTGATCGAGGCCCGGCCGTCGAGGATCGCGGACTGGAAGTAGGGGGCAACGATGACCTGCCGGTCCAGCACGGCAGCGAGTTGGTTGCGTGGTGTAGGCAGCTGCACCATCTGGGAACTGATCTGGCCGTATGCCTCGCGCGCATCCCCGGTCAATTCCAGGGCGATCTCGACCGTGCTCGAGGGCTGTCCCTGCGGCCCTGCCTGGTAGCCGGCAGAGGCGTCGGCGATGCCGCTGCCGTCGACGACGACCGGGCCGAGGATGTACTTCTCCCCGCCTCCGGCCCGGCAGGCGACGACGGCGGCGGCCGGGTCCTGCTCGGCGGTGGCCTCGTCGTCCGTGGTGCAGTCGAGTGCCTCGAACTCGGCGTAGAGGGCGTCGGTGACCCAGGCCGGGTCGGTCGGGTCGGTCGGCGTGACCCCCGGGTCGGCAGACTCCTCACCTGCCGGCGACTCGGTGGCCTCGTCCGTGGACGCGTCGGTCGGTGCCTCGGTCGGGGTCGCATCCGCAGCGAACCCTTGCGGAATCAGGCCGCTGTTCGTCGTGGGCGAAGCCTCCGGAGTGGCCGGTGTCGTCGGCTCGACACTCTCGGTCGCATCGTCGGTCGGCTCCCCCGTCGGCTCGTCGGTGACATCGTCGGTGGGCGTCGGCAGCGGGGCGAGTCCTCCGGTGGGCATGACGACGAGCACCGGACGGAACTGCAACTGGGAGGAGCGCCGGATGGCGTCCTCGACCTCTTGGGAGGGCACGCCCGGCATACTCACGACGATGTTGCGGCCACCCTGGGTGGTGACCTCGGCCCCGGCGATGCCGCCGGCGTCCGCGCGCTGGTTGATGATGTCGCGGGCCTGGTCGAGTTGATCCTGGTTGATGTCCTGCTGCTGGCCGGTCAGGACCGGCGTGAGCACCATCTGGGTGCCGCCCTCGAGGTCGAGTCCGAGCCGTGGGGTCAGGCGGGCATCGCCCCAGTGACTGCCGGCGAGGAGCACGACAAGGAGCACGACGAAGAAGGTCGCAAGACCGGCGAGGACCCGGCCGGGGCGGGCGTGGGGAGTCTGTGTGGACATGGGCTTCTTACTGGAGGAGGGGTGAGGTCACGAGTACGGGGGCTGCGCTATCCGGTCGCCGGTGCCTGACGCGTCCCGATGGCGCGTCGGTCGAAGCGCAGGATCACGTCCGGAGCGACCTCCAGACGCACGATCGCGTCATCGAGACCGACGATGCGCCCGTAGAGACCGGCGGTGGTGATGACCTCGTCGCCGACCTGCACCGATGCCTGGAAGTCCTGCAGCGCCCGGGCCCGTCGCCGCTGGCTCAGCACGAGGACGACGAGGAGGAGCAGCGGCAGGAGCAGGATGAGGAAGGAGGCGGTGTTGTTGCCGGAGGAGGTCATCGGGGGTCTCTCTGGAGCCTGGAGAAGTGCATGGGCCAACGTTGGAGTCTAGGCCAAACTCCGGCTAGGAGCCGAGTCGACCCGAGGGCGAGTCCCAGGTGGGGTCGCCTTCTTCGTCGAACGGCAGTGGCTGCGGACTCGTTCCCGGGCCCTGCTGCCCGGCCGCGGCCAGCGGCGGCTCCATACCCAGATGGGTGAAGGCCAGCGCGGTGGCCACCCGGCCCCGGGGGGTGCGGGTGATGAAGCCTTCGCGGACGAGGAACGGCTCGGCGACCGTCTCGACAGTGTCGGTCTCCTCCCCCACGGCGATGGCCAGGGTGGACAGCCCGACCGGTCCGCCGCCGAATCGGGTGCACAGCGCGAGCAGCACCGCCCGGTCCAGCCGGTCCAGGCCGGCCTCGTCGACGTCGAACAGGGCCAGCGCTGCCCGCGCGGTCTCCCGGGTGACCCGCTCACCGGGCCGGCCGTGGACCTGGGCGAAGTCCCGCACCCGGCGCAGCAGCCGGTTCGCGATGCGTGGGGTGCCCCGGGAGCGGCGGGCGATCTCGGTGATCGCCGCGTCGTGGGCGCGCACCTCCAGCAGGCCCGCGGAGCGACGCAGGATCGTCGTCAGGTCAGCCACCTCGTAGTAGTCGAGGTGTCCGGTGAAGCCGAACCGGTCCCGCAGCGGCGCGGGCAGCAACCCGGCCCGGGTGGTGGCCCCGACCACCGTGAACGGCGGCAGCTCGAGCGGGATCGCGGTCGCTCCGGGACCCTTGCCGACGATGACGTCGACGCGGAAGTCCTCCATCGCCAGGTAGAGCATCTCCTCGGCGGCCCGGCTCATCCGGTGGATCTCGTCGAGGAAGAGCACCTCCCCCTCGTCGAGGGAGGACAGCACCGAGGCCAGATCCCCGGCGTGCTGGATCGCCGGACCGCTCGTGACCCGGATCGGGCGCTCCAACTCGGTCGCGACGATCATCGCCAGGGTGGTCTTGCCCAGTCCCGGCGGTCCGGACAGGAGCACGTGATCCGGTGCCGCGCCGCGCTGCTTGGCCGCGGCCAGGACCAGTCCCAACTGGTCCCGCACCCGAGGTTGCCCGGGGAAATCGGCCAACCGCTTCGGCCGCAGCGCCACCTCGACGATGCGCTCGTCGTCGCCGAGCGCTCCGCTCGTGGTCGGGTCGACGACCCGTGGGGTGGCGTCAATGCTCCCGTCCTCCTCCCGATCGGAATTCTCGCGGATATCGCTGCTGAATCCGGTCATGACCGCAACCCTCGCAACGCCAGGCGCAACAGGGTGGAGATGTCCCGCTCATCGGGGTGGGCGGCGGCGACTGCCGTGACGGCGTCACCGGCCTGTCGGGCGGAGTAGCCGAGTCCGGTCAGCGCCTCGCTCACCTGGTCCTGCCAGCCCGCACCGCCCCCGCTGACGGGGGCACTGGCCGCACCCGCAGCACCGGCAGCCGGAGCGACCTTGTCACGCAACTCCAGGACGAGCCGCTCAGCGGACTTGGCCCCGATCCCCGGCACCCGGGTCAACGCCTTGGTGTCCCCCGACGACAGCGCGATCCGCAGATCGTCCGGGCCCATCACCGAGAGCATCGCCAACGCGATCCGCGGACCCACCCCGGAGACGCTCTGCAGGGTCTCGAACATCTCCTTCTCGTCGCGGGTGGCGAAGCCGTAGAGCGTCAGGGCGTCCTCACGCACCACGAGCGAGGTCGCCAACTGGGTCTGCCCGCCGGTGCGGCAGGCGCCCGCGGTCGCCGGAGTGGTGTGGACGAGCAGGCCGACGCCACCGACCTCGACCACGACCCGGTCCAGGCCGACGTGCTCGACGACACCGGCGAGGGAGGCAATCATCGCTGGGCCGCCAATCGTCGACCCGTCTGCTCAGCCAGGCCCTGCAGCCGGTCCGCTGCCGCGCCCCGCCACGCGTGGCATACCGCCAGGGCGAGCGCGTCGGCCGCATCCGCCGGTCGGGGCGGGTCGTCCAGGCCGAGGATCCGCTGCACCATCGCGCCGACCTGCGCCTTGCCCGCCCGGCCGGACCCGGTGACCGCGGCCTTGACCTCGGTCGGGGTGTGGAACCCGATCGGCAGTCCGGCCTTGGTCGCGACGAGGATCGCGATCGCGCTGGCGTGGGCGGTCGTCATCACGGAGGCGACGTTGACGTCGGCGAAGACCCGCTCGATCGCCACCCGTTCGGGCCGGAACCGCTCGATCCAGTGCTCGAGCTGGGACTCCAGATAGACGAGCCGCTCCCCCGGCTCGGCATCACTCGGGGTGCGGATCACGCCGAGGGCGACCATGCCCGCCCGCCCGGGTCGGCCGTCGACGACACCCAGACCACACCTGGTCAGGCCGGGATCGACTCCGAGCACCCGCACCGTGCGCCACCATCCTCATGCTAGAACACCTGTTCGGACGACACGCTAGCCGTCGCGGCCGACATCGGCGGTGACCAACACGCCGGAAGGGCCGCCCGACTCACTCCTCGTCGTCGAGCTGGGCGATGACGTCGTCGGGGATGTCGCCGTTGGCGAAGACGTTCTGGACGTCGTCGGAGTCCTCGAGTGCCTCGATGACACGGATCATCTTGCGCGCCCCGTCCAGGTCGAGCGGCACCTCCATTGACGGCACCCAGGAGGCCTCCGCGGAGTCGTAGTCGACACCGGCGTCCTGCAGCGCGGTCCGCACGGCGACGACGTCACCGGCCTCGGAGACGATCTCCCACACCTCGCCGTTGTCGTTGACCTCCTCGGCACCGGCCTCGAGGACGATGTCGAGGAGCCGGTCCTCGTCGGCGGCCTCCTTGGGGACGATGACGATCCCCTTGCGGTTGAACAGGTATGCGACGGAGCCCGGGTCGGCCAGGGTGCCGCCGTTGCGGGTCAGGGCGGTGCGGACCTCTGCGGCGGCCCGGTTGCGGTTGTCGGTGAGGCATTCGATGAGGACGGCCACGCCACCGGGGGCGTAGCCCTCATACATGATCGTCTCCCAGTCCGCTCCCCCGCCCTCGGCGCCGGAACCGCGTTTGACGGCGCGGTCGATGTTGTCGTTCGGGACCGAGGACTTCTTCGCCTTCTGGATGGCGTCGTACAGGGTCGGGTTGCCGGCCGGGTCGCCGCCACCGAGGCGCGCGGCGACCTCGACGTTCTTGATCAGTTTGGCGAACAGCTTGCCGCGCTTGGCGTCAAGGGCTGCCTTCTTGTGCTTCGTCGTCGCCCACTTGGAGTGGCCGGCCATCAGCTACCTACCTTCATGCATGCGTCCAGGACCAACGATCGATCCTACCTGGGCGCCTGGCTACCAGCCGCGTTCGGCGAGCCGGTGCGGGACCGGGATGGAGTCGACGCTGATGCCGACCATGGCCTCACCGAGTCCGCGGGAGACGCGGGCGATGACGTCCGGGTCAGTGTAGTTCGCGGTGGCCTCGACGATGGCCCGGGCCCGGTGGGCGGGGTTGCCGGACTTGAAGATCCCGGATCCGACGAAGACGCCCTCGGCGCCGAGTTGCATCATCATCGCCGCGTCCGCGGGGGTGGCGATCCCGCCGGCGGTGAACAGGGTCACCGGCAGGCGTCCCTCACGGGCCACCTCCTGGACGAGGTCGTAGGGCGCCTGCAGCTCCTTGGCCGCCACATACAGTTCGTCCTCGGGCAGGCTCTGCAGCCGCCGGACCTGCTGGCGGATCTGGCGCATGTGGGTGGTGGCGTTCGAGACGTCGCCGGTGCCGGCCTCACCCTTGGAGCGGATCATCGCGGCCCCTTCGGTGATCCGGCGCAGTGCCTCACCGAGGTTGGTCGCCCCGCAGACGAAGGGGACGGTGAAGGCCCACTTGTCGATGTGGTGCTCGTAGTCGGCCGGGGTGAGCACCTCGGACTCGTCGATGAAGTCCACGCCGAGGCTCTGCAGCACCTGCGCCTCGACGAAGTGCCCGATCCGGGCCTTGGCCATGACCGGGATGGAGACCGCCTCGATGATCCCGTCGATCATGTCCGGGTCACTCATCCGGCTCACCCCGCCCTCGGCGCGGATGTCGGCGGGGACCCGCTCCAGGGCCATGACCGCCACCGCCCCGGCGTCCTCGGCGATCCGGGCCTGCTCGGGGGTGACGACGTCCATGATGACCCCGCCGCGGAGCGCGTCGGCCAGTCCTCGCCGCACGCGGCTGCCGGTCGAGTCCGGGACGGGCGTGCTCCGGGAGCTCTCGTCGGCTGGGGTGGGGCTGGTCGAACGCTGTTCTGTCATGAGCCGGAGTCTAAGGGTGTTCCCTGACCGTGACCGATGCGGACCTCGTCGTCGAACTCGGCCGTCCCGGGCAGCGGGGCGTGACCGGCCAGCCGGAAGACCCGCACGATCCGTTTGCGCCGGACCCGCTGGACCTCGGTGACCGCCTGGTTGTGGAACCGTCGGGCGAGTTGGACCCGCAGCGCGGCGGCCTCGATCCGGCCGAGGATGTGGGCACTGCTGTCACCGCCGCGCATCCGCAGCTCGGCCACGGCGTCCGCGGTCAGGACGAGGTTGAGCGCATCGGTCAGGTCCGACTCCGCGGCCCCCCGCTCCTGGACGTTCACCCCGTGCAGGCCCGCCCCCTCCGTGCGGGCCGGGGACGCCTCGAGGGCCGCGGTCGCGGCGTCGACGAGGAGCAGCGAACTGGCCGGGTCGAGCCACCCCGCGGTCCCGAGCTCGATCGCGGACTCGGCCCGTCGGACGAGTTGGGCGTCCAGGGCGGCCACGGCGCCTTCGACCTTGGCGTGCAGCCGGTCCAGCCGGGCTGCGGAGTAGGTCAGGTACCACGCGAGGAGGACCACGACCACCAGGGCCAGGGCGATCCAGGTGAGGGTCTCCACGGGTTAGTCCTCCCTGGTGCGCAGCGGCCGCACGAGCCGGGACCACAGCCGCTGGTCCTCGACCGTGACGGCGACCTTGGCGGCGTCGGTGACGGTCTCGTAGACGGCGAGGATCTGTTCGGCGACGACCCCCCAGTCGTAGGTGCGGGCCCGGACCCGTCCGGCGGACCGCAGCCGGGCCCGTTCGGCAGGGTTGTCGAGGAGGTCGAGGATGGTCCGGGCGCAGGCGTCACTGTCCTCGTTGGTGAACAGTCGGCCGTTGGCGCTGCCGTCGAGGACGGCCACGAAGGCGGCGAGGTCGCTGGCCACGACCGGGGCGCCGGCGGCCATCGCCTCGACGAGGACGATCCCGAACGACTCACCGCCGGTGTGCGGGGCGATGTAGGCGTCCACCGACGCCAGCAGGGTCGCCTTGTCCGCGTCGCTGACCAGGCCGAGGAAGGTGCTCGCGGCCGCGACCTCGGCGGACATCTGCTCCTGGGCTGCGGCGACGTCCCCGGGGCCGGCGATGAGCAACCGGGTCTGCGGCTTGGCCTGCAGGATCTGCTCCATCGCGGCACTGAGCACGGGTAGTCCCTTGCGGGGCTCGTCGATCCGGCCGAGGAAGGCGAGCGTGGGACGGTCCGGGGTGCCGGTCCACTCCGGCTTCGGTTCGGCCCGCTCGAAGAAGTCCACCGAGACCCCGTTGGGGATGACGACCGCGTCGCCGCCGAGGTGGGTGGTCACGGTGCGGCGGGCCGCCTCGGAGACCGCGATCCGGCCGGCGATCTTCTCCAGGGACGGGCGCAGCAGCGGGTAGGCGGCCTGCATCGCCCGGGACCGCAGGTTGGAGGTGTGGAAGGTGACGACAACGGGTGCCTCGGCCGCCCACAGCGTCATCAGCGAGACGCTCGGGGTGACCGGCTCGTGGATGTGGATGACGTCGAAGTCGCCCTGTTGCAGCCATCGGCTGGCCCGGGCGGAGGTGACCGGACCGAACGTCAACCGGGCCACCGAGCCGTTGTAGCGGACCGGGACGGCCCGCCCGCACGAGGTCAGGTAGGGCGGCAGGTCCGCGTCCTCGTCCGCGGGAGCGAGCACCTGCACCTCATGCCCCTGCCCGATGAGGTGCTCGGCGAGGTCCCGCACGTGGAACTGCACCCCACCCGGGACGTCGAAGGAGTACGGGCAGACTATTCCGATTCGCATCAGACCCCCTGTTCGGCAGCGAGGCGACGCTCGTCCAGGTGTCGGACGAAGACCCGCTGCATCATGTGCCAGTCCTCAGTATGCTCTCGCACCGCCGCGCCGATGGCGGCAGCACACGCCGCAGTCATCTGCCGGATCGCTGCCTCACGGCTGACGTCCGCCGGCCGGGGCACCTGGTCGTGGAAGGTGATGACGCTGCGCCAGCCCCCGGGTCCGTCGGCGGCCCGCTCGTAGCGGATCGAGACCGGATACAGGTCGCTGCCGGAGTCGTGGGCGAGGGCGGCCGGCCCGATCGCGACCCGGGAGCGGTCCCCGGCGAAGTCGACCTCGATGCCACCGCGGGTCAGGTCCCGGTCGGCGAGCAGGGGGATGACGACCGGCTCCGCGGTGGCTTCCCTGAGCTGTCCGAAGACGTCCCCTGCCCCGGTCAGCGGGATGATCCGCATGCCGAGCCGGTCCTCCCGGAAGGCGAGGAACTCCTTGAACACCGCCTCCGGGTCAAGCCGTTCGGCGACGGTGACGACCGGGCCGAGGTATGTGGTGCACCAGGCCCCGGCCATGTCCCAGTTGCCGAGGTGGCCGAGGAAGCAGATGACCGAGCGGCCCTCGGCGAGGGCCGCCCGCACCGGCTCCACCCCGACGAGCCGGGTCGCCCGGGCCAGGGTGTCCCGGTCCAGGTCGGGCAGGCGGAACGCCTCGCACCAGTAGCGCAGGTAGGAGCGGGTGCCGGCCCGGACGAGGTCCTCGAGAGCGGCGGCATCCAGTTCCGGCCGCACGATCGCGTAGTTGTCCCGGAGCCGCTGGATGGACCGCCCGTTGCGGCGCACCATGGCCTCCGCGATCCGGTCGAAGATCCGGTATGCGGTCCGCTCCGGCAGGCGTCGCACGAGGCGCCACCCGAGCCTGTATCCGGTCGTCGCGGCGAACTCCTGCAGCGGGGCAGGCATCGCCCTCACCCCCGTTCGGCCAGGGCTTGGCGGCGTACCTCGAGCACGCGTTGGACGACGGTGAGCAGGCTGGCCGCCGCCAGGACGATGAGGACGACCTTCAGGAGCAGTTGCGGCACGCCGAGACCGACGAACCCGGTGGCGACGAGGACCAGGACGAGACGTTCGGCGCGTTCGGCGATCCCGACATTCGCGGTCATGCCGAGACCTTCGGCCCGGGCCCGCGCATACGAGACCACCATCCCGAGGATGAGACAGGCCAGGGCCAGTCCGGCCATGACCGAGTTGGCGCCGCCGCCGGCGTACCAGAGGACGAGGCCGCCGAAGATCGAGGCGTCCGCGATCCGGTCCAGGGTGCTGTCGAGGAACGCGCCCCACCGGGTGGACCGGTTGTTCATCCGGGCCATGATCCCGTCGATGGTGTCGAAGAAGACGAAGGCGGTGATGACGAGGGTGCCGATGAGGAACTCGCCGCGGGGGTAGAACCCGAGGGCGCCGATGCACACCCCGAGGGTGCCGATCATCGTCACGACGTCCGCACTGATGCCCAGCGCGTTGAGGAGGCGGGCGATCGGTGTGAACAGTTTCGTGAAGAAGGCACGGGCGTACTTGTTCAGCATGACGCCGCTCAGCCTAGCCGCCCCACCGTAGGATCGACGCCATGACCGACCGCACCGCGCCGCAGGCAGCCGACACCGGTGAACTCGCGGGGGTCAGCGACGGCTTCGAACGGCTGTGGACCCCGCACCGGATCGCCTACATCCGGGGGGAGCGGCCGACCCGCAAGGCCGGCGACGGGTGCCCGTTCTGCGTCGCGCCGACCCGGGAGGACGCCGAGGGGTTGATCGTCGCCCGCGGCGAGCACTGTTTCGTCGTGATGAACCTCTTCCCCTACAACCCCGGTCACGTCCTGATCTGTCCCTACCGGCACGTCTCGCTGTATGTGGACCTCACCGACGCGGAGACGCTCGAGTTCACCGCCCTGACCAAGGCTGCGATCGCGGCGCTCGATGCGTCGTCGCAGCCCGCGGGCTACAACATCGGGATGAACCAGGGTGAGGTCGCCGGTGCCGGGGTCGCGGCGCACCTGCACCAGCACATCGTGCCCCGGTGGGCCGGGGATGCGAACTTCCTGCCGATCATCGCCCAGACCAAGGCGGTGCCGATGCTCATCGAGGATGTCCGCCGCCAACTCGTCGAGCACTGGCCGGCCTGATCCGACCCCAGCCGACCCCACCCGCCCGGCACCCCCTTGACCTCCCTCTGACCTCCCGCTGCGGGGCACGGGGATCCTGCGGCGCTATATCGCCGCAGGATCCGCCGATCGCCGCTGCTCGCCACGTGCCCCGCACGGGGAGACCGGTGCGCGAGGCCCTGAGCCGCGGCACGCCCCGGAGCGTCAGACCTGCGCCTTGGTGTCGATCGCCTCGCGGATCTTGGCGATCGCCGCCTCGACGGAGACGCCGTTCTCCTGCGACCCGTCGCGGTAGCGGAACGAGATCGTCCCGGCGGCCTGGTCCTCCCCACCGGCGATGAGGATGTAGGGCACCTTGGACTTGCTCGCGTTGCGGATCTTCTTCGGGAAGCGGTCGTCCGAGGCGTCCATCTCGACCCGGATCCCGGCCGCGGCGAGCCGGTCGAGGATGCCCTGCAGATAGGGCTGGTACTCCTCGGCGACCGGCACCCCGAGCGCCTGCACCGGTGAGAGCCACACCGGGAACGCCCCGGCGTAGTGCTCGGTGAGGACCCCGATGAAGCGCTCGATCGAGCCGAACTTCGCGGAGTGGATCATCACCGGCTGCTGCCTCGAGCCGTCGGCGGCCTGATACTCCAGGTCGAAGCCCTGCGGCTGGTTGAAGTCGTACTGGATCGTCGACAACTGCCAGGTCCGGCCGATCGCGTCCTTGGCCTGGACGGAGACCTTCGGCCCGTAGAACGCGGCACCGCCGGGGTCCGGCACGAGGGTCAGCCCGGACTCGACGCAGGCCTCCTCCAGGACCCGGCTCGCCTCGGCCCAGTCCTCGTCGGAGCCGACGAACTTGTCCTTGTTCTTCTCGTCGCGGGTCGACAGCTCGAGGTAGAAGTCGTCGAGACCGAAGTCGCGCAGCAGTCCGAGGACGAAGCCGAGGAGGTGCTTGATCTCGTCGGCCGCCTGCTCCTTGGTGACGTAGGAGTGGCTGTCGTCCTGGGTCATCCCGCGCACCCGCGTCAGACCGTGCACGACCCCGGACTTCTCGTAGCGGTAGACCGACCCGAACTCGAAGTAGCGGATCGGCAGCTCACGATAGGAGCGGCCGCGGGAGCGGTAGATGAGGTTGTGCATCGGACAGTTCATCGCCTTGACGTAGTAGTCCGATCCCTCGAACTCCATCGGCGGGAACATCGTGTCCTTGTAGTACGGCAGGTGTCCGGAGGTGTGGAAGAGCCCCTCCTTGGACACGTGCGGGGTGCCGACGTACTCGAAGCCCTCCTCGATGTGCCGGCGCCGCACATAGTCCTCCATCTCCCGTTTGAGCACGCCCCCCTTCGGGTGGAAGACGGCCAGCCCGGAGCCGATCTCGTCGGGGAAGGAGAACAGGTCGAGCTCGACCCCGAGCTTGCGGTGGTCACGCCGCTCGGCTTCCGCAAGCCGGTGGAGGTATGCGGTCAGCGCCTCCTTCGTCGGCCATGCGGTCCCGTAGATGCGCTGGAGCTGCTGGTTGGCCTGGTCGCCGCGCCAGTAGGCGGCGGCGGAGCGCATCACCTTGAAGGCGTTGCCGAGGAGTTTGGTGTTGGGCAGGTGCGGGCCGCGGCACAGGTCACCCCAGGCGACCGTCCCGTCGCGGCGGACGTTGTCATAGATGGTCAGTTGGGAGCCGCCGACCTCGACGGAGGCACCTTCGGCAGCGTCCTCGGAGGCACCGCCCTTGAGGCCGATGAGCTCGCACTTGTAGGGTTCGGCGACCAGTTCGCGCAGCGCCTCGTCGTCGGAGACCTCGCGGCGCACGAAGGTCTGTCCTTCGTTGATGATCCGCTGCATGACCTTCTCGAGGGCTTTGAGGTCCTCGGGGGTGAACGGCTCGGCAACGTCGAAGTCGTAGTAGAAGCCGTCCCGGATCGGGGGCCCGATGCCGAGTTTGGCGTCGGGGTTGACCTGCTGGACGGCCTGGGCGAGGACGTGCGCGCACGAGTGCCGCAGCACGTTCAGTCCGTCCTCGCTGTCGACGCTCACCGGCTCGACGGAGTCGCCGTCTGCGACGACGTGCGCGAGGTCGACCAACTCGCCGCCGACGCGGGCGACGACGATCTCGCGCTGTCCGTCGAAGAGGTCACCGGCGGTCGTCCCGGCCGGCACCGATCGCTCGCTTCCGGCGATGTGGACGGTGATCTCGGCGGACATGCTCAGGTGCTCCTCGGTGCGGTGATGGATGAGGTATGCGACGCATACCGTCTCCAAGGGTAGTCACCTTGGCCGTGGTGCCAGAATCGGTTTTCATGGACGCGCCGACGGACCCGCCGAAGATCACCCCGGATGAGAAGGACTGGACGGTGGTCATCACCGATGGCTGTGCGCAGTGCGGGTTCTCGGCGCAGGTCGATGTGACGCGGACCGGGGACCTGGTGCGGGCCTCGGTCCCCGTGTGGCAGGAGGCGCTCGCTCGCGACGACGCGCGGCAGCGACCGACGCCGACAACGTGGTCGCCGCTGGAGTATGCCTGTCATGTTCGTGACGTGTGCCGGGTCTTCCTCGGCCGCCTCGACCTCATGCTGACGGACGATCCGGCGCGGTTCGCGAACTGGGACGGTGAGGCGGCGGCGGTCCAGGACCGGTATCACGCACAGGACCCGGTGAGCGTCGCTGCGGAGTACGAGTCAGCGGCCCGCGCGCTGGCCGAGGCGTTCGACCGGGTCGAGGGTGCGCAGTGGCAGCGGCGCGGGCTGCGTGGCGACGGCTACGGATTCACGGTCGAGAGCTTCGCCCGCTACCTGCTGCACGAGCTGCACCACCACGCCGGCGACGTCTAGCGACCGACGGGCCGGCCGGGCTCAGTCCTCGTCCCGGCCCTGCCAGGTGCACACGCACGCCTCGTTGCCGTCGGCGTCGGCGAGGATCCAGAAGCTGGGCGCCTGCTCGTCGGAGACGAGATGTCCGCCGGCGGCCAGGGCGCGGGCGACGCGGCGCGGCGCCTCGTCATGGGCGACGGTGACGTCGATGTGGATCCGGTTGCGGATCTCGCGCGGCTCGTCGAGCTGCTGGAACCACAACCCGGGCAGGCGCCGGTCCGGGTCGGTGACGGCGTCCGGTCCGTCGTCGTCGAAGCCGAGGACGGCCGCCCAGAACGGCCGGATCGCGGCCGCATCCATCGTGTCGATGGCGATCTCGAGCTCGGTGAGCCGGGGGTGTTCGACGGTGCCGCCGTGCGCGGCCACGAGCGGGTCCACCGCGGCCGCGAACCGCAGGTCCCGATCGGTGAGCCCTCCGACGTCGTGCGACGCGACGGCGAGGACCACCCGGCCCCAGCGCAGGTCGATCTCGGGATGGTGTCCCTGCTCCTCGGCGACCTCCCCGACGGCGTCGACGAAGTCGAGCGCGGAACGGAAGTCGGCGAATGCGACTGACACCATGAGTCGCCCGAGCAGCAGCCGCCACCCGGGCGCTCCGTCCTGGGCCTCGGTCCGGGTCAGCGTCGTCGGGTCGGTCTGCTCTGCCATCTGTTTACAGTAGGCCGCGTCCACCCTTGTCGTGCCAGAGTGGAACCATGCAGACAGCGTCGTACGGCACCTGGTCCTCCCCCATCACCGCAGAGTCGCTGACGCGGGCGCAGGCCCGGCTGGACGAGGTGCGGGTCGACGGCGCGGACACGTGGTGGCTGGAGTCGCGCCCGTGGGAGGGCGGCCGTTCGGCGCTGGTGCACCGGCACGGGCCGAGCGGTGAGCAGCACGATGTGCTCCCGGAGCCGTGGAATGTCCGCTCGCGGGTGCACGAGTACGGCGGGGGCGCCTACGCCGTCGGCGACGGGATCCTCGTCTTCTCCGATTTCTCGACGAACCGGCTCTACCGGCTCTCGACCCATGAGTTCCCGATCGGGCTCGATCCGACGCCGATCACACCGGAGGCGGCGGTCCGGTTCGGGGGTCTGGTCCTGCACGACCGGCACGTGTATGCGGTCCGCGAGGACCACCGAAGCCCCGGGGAGCCCCGCAACGAGTTGGTCCGCCTCGACGTCGACGGACCCAACGAGGACTGCGGGCTGGTCATCGCCTCCGGGAGCGACTTCGTCTCGCGGCCGGCGATCTCGCCGGACGGCACCCGGATCGCGTGGATCGCGTGGGACCACCCGAACCTGCCGTGGGACTCGACGCGGCTCATGGTCGCGGATCTGGTCCATGACGGGGTGTCCGAACCGCAGGTGCGGGCCGGCGGGGAGGGTGTCTCGGTGGTGGCGCCGGAGTTCGCCGGGGACGGCACGCTGTGGTGCATCACCGATGAGAGCGGGTTCTGGAATCTGGCCCGGCTCGAGGGGGAGACTCCCCGGGCGGTGTATGCGGCGGAGGCCGACTTCGCCAGCCCCCAGTGGGTCCTGGGTCAGGTGGAGTATGCGCTGCGTGACGACGGGAGCGTCCTCGTGCGCCGGTGGGTGGGCGAGACGGCACGGCTCGGCCTGCTCGACCCGGTGACCGGTGACCTGACCGACGTCAGCGACGAGGGCACGATGTTCGACAACCTGCAGGGTCATCGCGATCAGGTCGCGTATCGGCGACTGCTCGCCGACCGGTTGCCGGAGATCGTGCGCGGCCCGGTGGGGGGCCCCCGGGAGGTCATCGCGATGTCCGCTCCGGACCTGCCGGACCCGGACTATGTCTCCCTCCCCCAGGCGTGGACGTGGACGAATACGCAGGGGCAGGACGTCCACGGTCTGC
Organism: Intrasporangiaceae bacterium; assembly: GCA_012838445.1. Taxonomy (GTDB): domain Bacteria; phylum Actinomycetota; class Actinomycetes; order Actinomycetales; family Dermatophilaceae; genus F2B08. The sequence continues at coordinate 28,874 of DUPF01000280.1, forward strand.
TCTATCTGCCGTGCAACCCGGACTTCGCCGCCCCGGAGGGCGAGTTGCCGCCGCTGCTCGTCAGTGTCCACGGCGGCCCGACGAGTCGGGCCGAGGCCGGCTACTCCTCGGCGACCCAGTTCTGGACGACTCGCGGGTTCGCCGTCCTCGACGTCAACTACGGTGGGAGCACCGGCTACGGCCGGGCCTATCGGGAGCGGCTGCGGGGGCAGTGGGGTGTGGTCGACATCGACGACTGCGTGACCGGCGCGCAGTCGGTGGCGCGGGCCGGCCTCGTCGACGGGGACCGGTTGGCCATCCACGGCGGGTCTGCCGGTGGCTACACGACGCTGCGGGCGTTGACGACGAGCACGGTGTTCGCGGCCGGGACGAGCTATTTCGGGATCAGTGACCTGCGCGGGCTGCTCTCGGACGACCACAAGTTCGAGTCCCGCTACACGATCGGGCTGGTCGCGCCGTGGCCGGAGGGTGAGGCGGTCTATCTGGAGCGCTCCCCGCTGAACCACATCGAGGCCCTGCACGGGGAGTTGCTGCTCCTCCAGGGCGCCGACGACCTGGTCGTCCCGGTGCCGCAGTCCCAGCAGATGGCCGATGCCATGCGGGCCGCGGGCAAGGACGTCGAGCTCGTCATCTACGACGGTGAGGGGCACGGGTTCCGGCGGGCGTCGACGATCATCGACTCCCTGGAGCGGGAGCTGGCGCACTACCAGCGTGCGTTCGGGCTCGGGAGCACCCAGGCGCCCACCGGCGAGCCGTGATCGAGGTCGCCGAGGCGAGCATCGCCGATCTCCGGTCCGCGCTGGAGTCGGGCCGGGCGACAAGTGTCGACCTCGTCGCCGCCTACCTCGCCCGGATCGGCACCTACGACCGGCCCGGGACGGCGACCGCGCTCAACTCGGTCGTCGTGGCGAACCCGGCCGCGCTCGACGAGGCGGCCGCCTCCGACGAGCGCCGCCGCCGGGGCCGTCCCCTCGGCCCGCTCGACGGGATCCCCTACACGGCGAAGAACTCCTTCCTCGTCACCGGACTGACCGCGGCCGCGGGCAGCCCCGCCTTCGCCACGCTCGTGGCGCAGCGGGACGCCTTCACCATCGAACGGCTCCGGGCCGCCGGCGCGATCTGCCTCGGCCTGACGAACATGCCGCCGATGGCCAACGGCGGCATGCAGCGCGGCCTCTACGGCCGGGCCGAATCCCCCTACAACACCGACTTCCTCACCGCACCGTTCGTCTCGGGCTCCTCGAACGGGTCGGGCACGGCGACGGCGGCCTCGTTCGCGGCGTTCGGACTCGGCGAGGAGACCTGGTCCAGCGGCCGCGGCCCGGCCTCGCACAACGCCCTGTGCGCCTACACCCCCTCGCGGGGCCTGATCTCGATGCGCGGCAACTGGCCCCTGGTGCCGACGATGGACGTGGTGGTCCCGCATACCCGCACCATGGCGGATCTGTTCGCCGTCCTCGATGTCCTCGTCGTCGATGATCCGGACAGCAGGGGCGACTTCTGGCGGACCCAGCGGTGGGTCGAGATCCCCTCCCCCTCCCAGGTGCGGCCGGCTTCGTATGCCTCGCTCGGGTTCTCCTCCCGGCGCGCCGCCGTGCAGCACCTGTCCGGGATGCGCCTCGGGGTGCCGCGGATGTTCATCAACGCGGACCCGCAGGCAGGCACGGGCACCGGGATCGGCGGCCCGACCGGGCAGCCGATCCGGACCCGCGAGAGCGTCCTGGACCTGTGGACCGCGCTGCGGGGGGACCTGGAGCGGGCCGGTGCGACCGTCATCGAGACCGACTTCCCCGCGGTGAGCAACTATGAGGGAGACCGGGCCGGCGCGCCGACGATCCGCACCCGCGGCCTGGTCTCGACCGCCTACCTGTCCCGGGAGATCCTCGACCTGTGTGCCTGGGCGTGGGAGGACTTCCTCGCCGCCAACGCCGATCCCCGGCTCAACACCCTCGCCGGCGTCGACGGGGCGCTGATCTTCCCGCACCCGGAGGGTGCCCTCGACGGGTTCGACAGCGGCTCCGAGGACGACATCGCGAGCTATCCGCAGTGGGTGCGCGACCATCCGGACGCGACGTGGGCGGACATGCCGGAACTCGCCGACGGTGTCCGTGGTCTCGAGGCGACCCGCCGGATCGATCTCGAGGAGTGGCTCGATGCACTCGGTCTGGACGCGGTGGTCTTCCCGGCGGTCGCCGACGTCGCCGCCGCCGACTCCGACGTCAATGCGGACTCAGCGGCGCACGCGTGGCGCAATGGGGTGTGGGTCGCGAACGGGAACCTCGCGATCCGGCATCTCGGCATCCCGACGGTCACCGTCCCGATGGGCACGATGGCGGACACGGGCATGCCGGTCGGGTTGACCATCGCCGGACGGGCCTACGACGACACGGCCCTGCTGCGGTTGGGCGCCGCCGTCGAGGCGACCGCGCGCCGGCGCACCCCACCGCCGCGGACACCGCCGCTGCAGGGTGCGCCGCTCCGCCCGGCTCAGTGAGATTCGAGACGCAGGATGAGGTGCTGGATCTCCGGCTTGCGGGCCGCACGCAGCCCCGCGACGACGGCACCGTTCTCCCGTTCGACGATGAGTTGCACCGCACTGGGCAGGAGCACCGGCTTCTTGAACCAGACGGTTGACGTCGACGGGCCGTTGGCGGTCGGGCCGAACGCAGCGAGCGTGCGGGCGTAGGTCCACATGCCGTGGGCGATCGCCCGCGGGAAGCCCATCGCCATCGCGGTGATCGCATGCAGGTGGATCGGGTTGACGTCCCCGCTGACGCCGGCGTAGGTCCGGCCGAGGTCCTCCGGCAGGCGCCACCGGGCGGCGGGGATCCCCTCCGGCATCGGGACGGCCGTGTCCGGAGGAGCCTCGCCGCTCGAGGAACCGCGCGCCAGGTAGGTCGAGCGACCCTCCCATACCCGCTCTCCCTCGACGTCGACCTCGGTGACGATATCGACGACCCTCCCCCGGAAATGGGGGCCGAGGTTCTCGGCGTGGACCGAGATGGTCAGGACGTCATCCGCGGTGAGCTGGCGGTGGACGGTGATGCTGTTCTCCACGTGGACCAGCCCGGCGAGCGGCAGGGGGAAGGAGGTCCGGGAGATGAGCATCACCTGGAGCGGGAAGCCCAACACATGCGGATAGGTATGCGGGAGAACGTCGCTCACCCCCCATCCACAGACCTGCTGGTAGGACGTGAGGTCGTCGCGCTTGGCCTGGACCTCGAGCTGCAGGATCGTGTCCGGCAACTCCGCCTTCGGGTCCTTGCGCAGCCCGGTGACCACCGACTTGGCGAACAGCGTCGCCAGTGAGGGCGGGTCGGTGATGATCTCGACGCGGTCGCTCATGTCACGCTCCCGGCTCATCTCAGGCTCCGAGGAGGCTCTGGCCGCAGACGCGGACGATGTTGCCGGTGACGGCGGCGCTCGCGTCCTGGCTGAAGTAGGCGATCGTCTCGGCCACGTCGACGGGCAGACCGCCCTGCGACATCGAGTTGAGCCGACGCCCGACCTCGCGGGTGGCGAACGGGATCTTCGCGGTCATCTCGGTCTCGATGAAGCCGGGGGCGACCGCGTTGACGGTGATGCCGCGTTCGATGAGTGCCGCATCGCCCGACATGGTCCGCACCAGTCCGATGACCCCGGCCTTGGACGCCGCGTAGTTCGACTGGCCGCGGTTGCCGGCGATGCCGGCGATCGAGGAGACGAGGACGAGGTGGCCACCGTCGCGCAGGCCGCCGGTCGCGGCCTGGTCCAGGAGGGCCTCGTTCATCCGCAGGATCGAGAGCAGGTTGACGTCGACGACCGACGCCCACCGGTCCTCGTCGGTGTTGGCCAGGAGTTTGTCCCGGGTGATGCCGGCGTTGTGCACGACGATGTCGATGCCGCCGAAGCGGGCGCAGTGCTCGACGATGCGGGCTCCGGCGTCCGCGGCGGTGACGTCGAGTTGGAGGGCGGTCCCGCCGATGCCGTTGGCGACCTTGGCGAGGGCGTCCCCGGCGGCCGGGATGTCGACGCAGACGACCTTGGCGCCGTCACGGGCCATGACCTTGGCGATGGCGGCACCGATGCCCCGGGCGGCGCCGGTGACGACGGCGACCTTCCCGTCGAGCGGGCGCTCCCACGCGGCCGGCACGGGGGCGCTGGCCACGCCGTTGGCGCCGACCTCGATGACCTGGCCGGAGACGTAGGCGGAGCGTCCGGAGAGGAGGAAGCGGATCGTCGATTCGATCGCGCCGTCCGCCCCGTCGGCGACGAGGACGAGGTTGGCGGTCCCGCCGCCGCGCATCTCCTTGCCGACCGAGCGGGTGATCCCCTCGAGGGCCCGGCGGGCCGCTCCGAGGGCGGCATCCTGGTGCCCCTCGTAGGGCGGCCGGCCGAGGATGATGACCCGGCCGTGCCGGCCGAGCGCCTTCAGACCGGGGGCGAGGATCGCCCGGGCGGTCTCGAGGTCGGCCGGGGTGCGCACCTCGGACAGGTCGACGACGACCGCACCGAGTTTGTGCGATCCGGCCTCGGAGAGCACCGGGATGTTGTCGATGGCGAGGATCGCACCGATCTTCACGGCCAGTGGTGCGCTGCCGTGGCCGCCGAGGAGGACCGGTCCCGGCACCAGCGGGGCATCCGGTTCGTAGCGGCGCAGTTCGGTGGGTTGGGGCAGGCCGAGGGCACCGGCGAGTCTGCCCCCGATCGGGGAGTTGACGAAGGAGGTGTAGGTGTCAGCCATGAATCTGCTTCCCTGCTCGTTGGTTTCGCTCGATGGTTCGCACGATGGTCGGTTCGGTGGTCATGCCGGATCGGCCGGGGCCGAACTCAGGCACCCTCGAGGATGGCGACGACGCCCTGTCCACCTGCGGCGCAGATGGAGATCAGTCCGCGGCTGCCCTTGCCCTTGGCGTGGAGCATCTTGGCCAGGCTGGCCACGATCCGCCCGCCGGTCGCGGCGAACGGGTGACCGGCCGCGAGGGAGGAGCCGTTGACGTTGAGTTTGCTGCGGTCGATCGAGCCGAGCGGCTGGTCCAGGCCGAGCTTCTCCCGGCAGAACTCGGGGTCCTCCCACGCCGTCAGGGTCGACAGGACGGTGGCCGCGAACGCCTCGTGGATCTCGTAGTAGTCGAAGTCCTGCAGGGTCAGGCCGTTGCGGGCGAGCAGGCGCGGGACCGCATACGCCGGCGCCATGAGCAGACCCTCCTCGCCGTGGACATAGTCGACGGCGGCGGTCTCGGCGTCGATGAAGTATGCCTGGATCGGCAGACCCTGCTCCGCCGCCCAATCCTCGCTGCCGAGGAGGACGACCGAGGCGCCGTCCGTCAGCGGGGTGGAGTTGCCCGCGGTCATCGTCGCCGCCTCGTCCCCCTTGCCGAACACCGGCTTGAGCGAGGCCAGCTTCTCCAGCGAGGACTCGGGCCGCAGGTTCTGGTCGCGGGTCAGGCCGAGGTAGCTCGTCATGAGGTCGTCGAAGAAGCCGGACTCGTAGGCCGCGGCGAGGTTGTGGTGGCTGTTCAGGGCGAGTTCGTCCTGGGCCTCGCGGCTGATCCCCCACTTCTTGGCGGTGATCGCCATGTGGTCACCCATGGACAGTCCGGTGCGCGGCTCGGAGTTCTGCGGCTGGGCCGGGACGAGGTCGGCCGGGCGGATGCTCGTCAACGCCTTGGCGCGCGCGGCGGTGGACTTGGCGAAGTTCGCCGCGAGGATGGCCTTGCGGAGCCGTTCGCTGACGACGAGCGGGGCATCGGAGGAGGTGTCGACTCCCCCGGCGATGCCGGAGTCGATCTGGCCGAGGGCGATCTTGTTGGCGATGTAGATCGCGGCCTGCAGACCGGTGCCGCACGCCTGCTGGAGGTCGCACGCCGGGGTGTGGGCGTCCAGGCTGGAGCCGAGGACGGTCTCGCGGGTGAGGTTGAAGTCGCGGCTGTGCTTGACGACCGCCCCCGCGGCGACCTCACCGAGCCGCTGGCCGGCCAGGCCGTAGCGGGCGATCAGCCCCTCGAGGCTCGCGGTGAGCATGTCCTGGTTGGAGGCTTTGGCGTAGGCCCCGCCCTGGCGGGCGAACGGGATGCGGTTGCCGCCGAGCACGGCGACCTTGCGGACGGTGGTGGTCACAGGAGGGCTCCTTGGTAGACAGCGGAACTCCCACGAAAATATCAGGTACTGGCAGTACCTGCTAACGTCAGTGGCGTGAGTGCCCCCACATCCGCCCCTGCCACCGACGGCCGCAGCCGACGCTGGGACGAGCACCGCGCCACCCGTCGCCGCGAACTCGTCGATGCGACGATGCGGGCGATCCGCGAGCACGGCGCCGGTGTCGGGATGGACGACATCGCGGCCGCCGCCGGGACCTCCAAGACGGTCGTCTACCGCCACTTCACCGACCGGGCCAGGTTGTATGCCGCGGTCGCCGAGCGCGTCGATGCCACGATCATGCACAACCTGAGTGCCGCCATCGGCGAGGACAGTCGCCGGGGCCGACCGCAGGACGGCCGCACGATCATCGCGGCGGCGATCGACGCATACCTGCGCCTGGTCCAGGACGAACCGGAGATCTACCGCTTCGTCGTCGCCGCCCCCATCCTGGAGCGCCCCGGAGCCGACCACAGCGGCGCGGTCAGCGCCCACATCGCCGAACAGCTCGTCGCGGTCCTCGAATCCTCGCTGCGCGCCGACGGCCCGCGCGCCCAGGTGTGGGCGCACGGCGTGGTCGGGATGGTCCGGGCCGCAGCCGACGACTGGCTCACCCGCGGCGCCGCCGACTCCGGCCTGACCCGCGAGGCCCTGACCGCCCTGCTCACCGACCTGGCCTGGTCCGGCCTCTCCCCCGCCTGGACCTAACCCCCACGCGCCTCCCCCGTCACACCTTTCCCGCCTCATGCGTGAAAGGACGACTTCCCCACGGTTCGTAACCCTCATGAAGTTGGCGTTTCCGTGGTGAAGTTGCCTGGGACCGAGGCAGACTGGACCCCATGGCCATGGTCATCGCAGTCCAGGGCGACATCACCGCCGAGCAGGTGGACGCCGTCGTCAACGCCGCCAACAACGCCATGCGCGGCGGCGGAGGGGTCGACGGGGCCATCCATCGAGCCGGAGGCCCGCAGATCCTGGCCGACTGCATCGCCCGCTTCCCGGACGGCCTGGCCACCGGAGACGCCGGGTGGACCACCGCCGGCGACCTCCCTGCGCGGTGGGTGATCCATACCGTGGGGCCGAACTACGCTGCGGGACAACGTGATCGGGAGCTCCTCGTGTCGTGCTATCGACGATCCCTCGAGGTGGCCACCGAACTCGGGGCGCGGACGCTCGCCTTCCCGCTCATCAGCGCCGGCATCTACGGGTGGCCCAAGGATGACGCGATCGCCGCCGCCATCGAGACGATCAGGTCCACCGACTCGAGCATCGAGGAGGCGCGCCTGGTGGCCTTCGACGCCACCACCTATGAACAGGTGGCGGCCGCCCTATCCGGACACCGCGGCTGACGCCGCAGCACTCGGGGCCGGGTGCCGGACCGAACGCTCCCGGCTGCGCGGGCGCCACTGGAGCAACAGGACGGCCCCGAGCACGAGCATCCCGCCCATCACCTGAGTCCCGGTGAGCACCTCACCGAGGACGAGCGTCGCGAGCGCCGCGGTCGTCACCGGCTCACTGGTCGACAGGATCGCCGTCGTCGTCGGCCCGGTGCGCGCGAGTCCGGCGAAGAAGGCTGTCATCGCGACCACGGTCGAGACCAGGGCAATGGCGCCGATCCAGAACCAGGCCATGGCCGTGCCGGGGAGGGTGAACTCCCCCGTGACGGCAGCGCGCACGGCCAGACTGCCGGCCGCGCTCGTCATGATGATCGCGGAGAGCCGGATCGGCTCCAGCCGCCCGGCGACGGTGTCCGAGACGAGGATGTAGGTCGTGTAGGTCAGGGCGGCCGCCAGCGCGAGCAGGGTGCCGACCAACGGGAAGGACAGGCTCGTCGAGCCGAGCACGACCAGCATCGTGCCGCCGAGGGCGACGACGAGCGCGAGCAGCTTCAGCACGGTGGGCCGCTCCCAGCCCAGCGCGAATGGTCACCATGGCCGGGAACGTGTAGAGCAGGATGGCCAGGACGGAGGCGTCCATCACCTCGAGCGCGGCGAAATAGAAGGACGACTGGGCCGCATACCCCAACGCTCCCAGTCCGATGGCGACGAGGATGACCTTGCGGCCGACCGGGATCTTCGGGTGGGCGGGCCCGTCGAGGGTGCGGCCGGCTCGTGCGCTCCGCGCCGCACTCAGCGCCCACAACATCATCGCGGCCAGCGCGAAGCGAATGAGGACCAGGCTCTCTGCGGTGACCCCCTCCCCATAGGCGAACTTGCCCAGCACCGGCATGGCGCCGAAGCACACGGCGGAGAAGATGACGAGGAGAGGACCCACCCCGCCAGCATGAGGTCGCTGACTCATCATGTCCAGTGACTCTTTTTGGGCCTTATTCATTAGGATTAGTGAATGGAAGTATGGGACCTGCGTCGCCTTCTCCTGCTGCGCGAACTCGCCGACCGTGGCAGGCTCAGCGATGTCGCCGCCGCCTTGTCCTACAGTCCGTCGGCGGTCTCCCAACAGCTCGCGGTCCTGGAGAAGGAGTCGGGCACGGCGCTCCTGGAGCCGAGTGGGCGAGGGGTGCGACTGACGGCGGCCGGCGAGTTGCTCGTCGAGCATGCGCGTCACCTCCTGGCCTCCGGCGATGCGGCACGGGCCGACCTGGCCCGGCTGATGGCCAGCGACGGGGAATTGCGGGGTCGGATGCGGTTCGGCACCCTCCAGTCGGCAGCGCAACGACTCATCATCCCCGTCGTTCAACGGCTCCAGGGCGAGCACCCGCTCCTGCGCTTCGAACTGCGTGAGCACGAGTTCGAGGCCGCCATCCCGGAGCTGCGCCTGGGCGGACTCGACGTCGTCATCAGCGACGAGTACGACGGCCAGGCCCGGCCCCGGCCGGAAGGCACCGCGACCACAGTGCTCCTCGAAGAGCCGCTCTTGGTGCTGCTGCCCTCCCGGCACCGCCTGGCGCGCCCGGCCAAGCCGGTTGCCCTGGCCGACCTCGCTGCGGAGCCGTGGGTCGCCTCGGCGCGCGGCACCGGCCACCATGCCGCCGTGCTGGCGCACTGCCGGGCCCTCGGCGGCTTCGATCCGGACCTGCGGCACCTCACCAACGACGCGATGACGCAGATCGAGGCAGTCCGCTCACTCGGTGCCGTGGGACTCCTCCCCCGACTGGCGCTCCCGACGCGCACCTCCGGCGTCGCTGCCCGACCCATCGCCGAAGGGTCGGTGCGTCGGCGACTGTTTGCGGTGACCCGCGTCGGCCCCCGGCCACCGGCGCTGGACCTCGTCCTTCGAGAACTCAGCGCTCAGGCCGCCGCCCGTCAATGAGGCGCTGCGTATGCGAAGGCGGAGGATCCAGGTGATGAGGGTGGCGGCGAGTGCGAGGACCAGGCGACACCCGCTCAAGAAGTGCCCTCGGAGCACGACGCGACAGCGTGTAGTCGCTTGTAATACACTCTTTCTGTGAGTGATCTGTTCGACCTCGACGCGCTCGATGATTCCGAGCCGTTCGAGATCGATAGGCAAGCAGCTCACTTGTTCAAGCATCCGCACCTGGGACTGGACGACGTGCTGGACGTCTGGAACAGCGACCCGCTGTTCTATCCGGCCAAACCCCCAGCCCATTGGCTGATGCTCGCCGAGGTTGGCGGTCGAGTTCTCATCGTGCCGCTGGCCCCATCCCGCTCGGGAGATCCGAGCACATGCCGACCGATCGGCTGCTACGAGGCATCTTCGGGCCTCGCCGCGACCTACCGAAGGGACCGTGATGAGTGCTAACAACAGCCACACGCAGATGACCCCTGAGCAGGAGTATGCGTTCTACGCCGACCCGCGCAATCAGGAACCACAAGGGCGGCCCCGTCGGCGCAAACCTGCGATGAGCGCACCAGTACCGGTACGTTTCCCGCCCGACCTTCTCGCAGAGGTCAAGCGCGCAGCGCAAGCCGATGATCGTTCAGTGTCGTCCTGGATCCGTCGCGCTGTCGAGCACGAACTAACTCGCTCCGCCTAACGCTCAGCGCACAGCAACGGTGGCGAGCCCGGGTTCGCCTCCGGGCGTGGGGCAGGCGACAAGGGACGCAGTTCAGAGAAATAGGGATGGTGGACGTGAAGGGACTCGAACCCCTGACCTCTCGCGTGTGAAGCGAGCGCTCTAACCAGCTGAGCTACACGTCCGCCGGGCGGCCGCACCGCGAACGCCACCGGGAGACTTTACCTCACAGACGCAGGTTCTCCCGCACCCAACTCTGGTAGGGCTCGGGCACGTGCTTGACCATCCCGGTGAGTTTGAAGGTGGTCCAGACGATCGCGCAGACGAACAGGAAGGTCGCCGTGCCGACGAGGGCCCGGACGATCCAGTGCTGACTCATGATCCACCGGTTCCAGGCCCGGACATGTTTGCGGACGAAGTCGAGCAGCCATTGGGCCCGGTCGAACTCGGAGGACCAGATGAGCAGTCCGAGGATGACGACGAGCCAGCCGGGTCCGGGCAGCGGCACCATGACGAGTCCGGCGGCGACGATGACGAGGCCGACGACGAAGACCACCCAGCGGTACATGAAGTGCGACTGGGGATTGGCCCGGATCTTGGCCCGCCACCTGAAGTCGTGCTCGGGGCGATAGCGCGGATCCGACTTCCGGTAGCGGCGGTGCCGGATCTTGCGGACCCGTCGCGCCGGGTCCGGTGTCGGTGCCGTGGAGTCCGGTTCGGTCACGGCGGTGCCCCCGATCTCGTCGGTCATGGGTCCATCGTCGTCGCGCTGTGCCGGGCGAACGACTCCGCGGCGGCCCGGGTCAGCGGACCGACGGCGAGGGGCCGGTCGTCGACCCGGTCCACGGGCATGACGTCACGGGTGGAGGAGGTGATGAACACTTCGTCCGCGTCGGCGAGGATCTCGATGGGCAAGCTCTGCTCCCGGATGGGTATGCGGTCCGCACCGCACCATTCGAGCACGAGTTCCCGGGTGATCCCGGCCAGGGCCCCGCTGCTCAGCGGAGGAGTGATGATCTCTCCTCCGATGACGACGAAGATGTTGCTCCCGGTGCCTTCGCACAGCTCACCACGGGTGTTGGCGAAGATCGCCTCTCCCCCGCCGCGTTCCTTGGCATAGGCCAGGGCGAGGACGTTGTCGGCGTAGGACGTCGTCTTCAGGCCGGCGGTTGCGGCCTTCTCGTTGCGGGTCCACGGCACGACGACGATGCCGGTGGAGGGTACCGGCGGGTCGGTGGGGACGGCGGTGACGACATACGTGAATCCTCCGTCGCCGCGGTCAGATCCGAGTGGTCCGAGGCCGGCGGTCACGGTCCAGCGGACCCGCCCGAGCGGCATCGGGTCGGCCAGCACTGCGGCGATCCCGGCGTCGACGACGGACCGGTCGGCCGGCGGCAGGCCGAGTCCGGCGAGGCTGCGGTCGAGTCGGTTGGCGTGCCGGGTGTGTGCGAAGACCTCGTTGTCGACGACTTTGGCGGTCTCGAAGACGCCGTCGCCGACGGTCACCCCGTGATCGATGGCGCTGATCGACTTGGTGCCCGGATCGACCCGTCGGCCGTCCACCCACACCCGGATGTCACTGTCCATGGGCTCTACCCTTCCAGATCCTGTGCTCGCGGTCATCGTCCCCCGCTGAACCCAACGCGGGAGTCGCCGCGCGGGTTTCCATCTCGTCACGGGTCCGTGAACTGCCGGTGGCCAGGTCGATGAGCCGGGCCGCCTTGAGTTCGGTCTCGGCCCATTCCTGGGCGGGGTCGGAGTCCCAGGTGATCCCCGCGCCGGTGCCGAAGCACAACTCCGGGCCGGATTCGGCCGGGCGCACGAAGAAGGTCCGGATCCCGACGGCGAGTTCGGCCCGCGGATGCCAGGGGTCGCGGGTGTCGATCCACCCGATCGCCCCGCAGTATGCATCCCTCGCCGAGGTCTCGACGGCACCGATCGTGGCCAGCGCGGTGGACTTCGGTGCGCCGCTGACCGAGCCCGGCGGGAAGGTTGCGTCGAGGATCCGTGGCCAGGTGGTCCCGGCCCGCACCTGTCCGCCGATGTACGAGGTGAGGTGGACCAGGCCGGGGTGGTGCTCGAGGGCGCACAGCGCCTCGACCTCGACGGTTCCGGGTGCGCAGATCCGGGAGAGGTCGTTGCGGACGAGGTCGACGATCATGACGTTCTCGGCGACGTCCTTGGGCAGCAATGCCTCGGGTGTCGGCGCGGTCCCCTTGATCGGGCCGGACCGGATGCGGGTCCCGTCGATGCTCAGATAGAGCTCCGGGGAGGCGCAGACGACACCGACTCCGGCGGAGGGTGCGTCGATGAGGCCGGCATAGGGGGCCGGGTTGCCGCGGTCGAGGACGGCGGCCAGGGCGGCGAGGTCGGGCCAGTGCTCGAGCGGCTGGCTGAGGATGCGGCACAGGTTGACCTGATAGATGGTGCCGGCGGCGATGCGGGCCCGGATCTGCTCCACCCCGGCGATGTAGTCGGCGCGGGTCATCGAGGAGCGCCACCGTCCGGCGAGCCCGCACCATTCCCCCACGGTGAGGTCGGCGGCCGGGGTGAGCGTCGCATACCGGATCGCGGTCGTGCGGCCCTCGAAGGTGACGACGACGGCCCACCATCCGGGCGGGAGGTCCTCGAGGGTGTTGCGCACGTCGATGACCTCCCGCGCGACGCGGGTCCCGAATCGGGCGTGGTCGAGCACGGTCATGGGCCGCTCAGACCTTCGTGCCCTTCTCCTGGAGCACCGCTGCGACGAGGAGCGCCTGCGCGGCGATGTAGGTCGTCATGACTAGGACCCCGTTCGTCGGCAGCGCCGACGTCGGGGCGAAGGCCCGGATCGCGATCATCGCATCGGAGATGAAGAACAGCGCCCCGCCGAGGGCGCCGATCCGGCCCAGGCCGCTCGCGAGGACGGCCATCGCGGTGAGCAGCACCCCATAGATGAGGACGGGGATGAGCAGGTCGCCGGCTCCGGGGGCGCAGATCGAGACGAGGATGACGAACGCGGCGACATAGGTGAGCAGCGCGAGGTGGTTGACCCGCAGGAAGGACCGCTCCCGGAACGGCCAGAACGCGGCGATATAGGCGATCTGGGCGAGGAGGAAGAACCCGACCATGGTCAGGAACGACGCATCGCCGCCACCGACCCAGGACGGCATCGTGTCGCCGAGCCAGGAGAAGAACAGCGCGACGAGCACGAGCCGGGTCAGCCGCAGCCGCGAGTTCGTCGTCGCGAGCCAGAGGAGCAGCGCCAGGGTCGGCATGAGCAGCCACTGGCTGACCCGGACGACGGTGAACTGGGCGTCGGGGACCGGGAAGGCGTGCGCGATCAGATGGATCAGGGCGATCAGTCCGTATGCGATCAGCGCCCCGATCGCCGACCTCCGGTTGGGTGTGTCCACGGGTGACACCCTCCCACGCAGGAGGGCAGTTGTTAGCGTCGGGTATGGCCACTTCCGGACCGTCCCCCGCTCCGTCCGTCACCATCAACCCCCGATACACCCCCGCACTGCGTGGTCGGCGCGTCCTCATCACCGGCGCCGCCCGCGGCATCGGCGCGGGCCTGGCAGAGCTGCTCAGCGGGCACGGCGCCCGGGTCGCACTCGCCGGGATCGAGCCGGACCTGCTGCGCGTCGTCGCCGACCGCAGCAACGCCCCGTGGCGGGAGTCTGACGTCGCCGACCCGGACCAGGTGGATGCCGCCGTCGCCGACCTGGTCGGTGAGCTCGGCGGACTCGACGTCGTCGTCGCCAACGCCGGCATCGCCAAACAGTTGCCGATCATCGGTGGCCAGTCCGGGGTCATGGAGCGGCACCTGGCGGTGAACACCCTCGGGGTGTTCTACACGCTGCGCGCGGCCGGGCCGCACATCGCGCACGGGCGCGGCTACGCCCTGGCGACCGCCTCCCTGGCCGCAGCGGTCCAGTTGCCGCTGCTCGGCGCATACTCGGCGAGCAAGGCTGCGGTCGAGGCGATCGGGAACACGCTGCGACAGGAACTGCGCCCGTCGGGCGCCCGGGTCGGGGTCGCGTACTACTCCGAACTCGACACCGACATGACCAGTCGCGGCTTCGCCACCCGCGCCGGGCAGCGGCTCACCGGGGGCGGCACGGTCAGTGGCGTGGCACCGCTGTCCGCGGCGCTGCGGGCCCTGGAGCGGGGCATCGCCCGTCGCTCCCGCCGCATCGCCGCACCCGCCTGGGTGCACCCGGTGGTGCAGGCCCGGGCGCTGGCGCAGCGGGTCATCGAACTCAAACCGCTGCCCGCCCTGGAGGAGTCGCTGCAGATCGCCCGCACCGAGCAGGTGGACTACACGACGACCCAGCCGACGCATACCTCCTCGGAGTCGCGGTGAGTGCCCGGATCCGGCCGGGGACCCTGCGCGAACTCGGCCTGTTCCGTTGGGGATTCGCCCGGGCGGCGGGGCGGGTCACCGGCACCGGACCGCCGGCGATCTTCACCACGTTGGGTCGGACCCGGGGCACCTTCACCGGCTGGCTGCACTTCGCCGCCCGCCTCATGCCGTTCGGGACGTTGCCGCGGCGGGAGGCCGAACTCGTCATCCTGACCGTGGCTCAGTCGCGCGGGTGCGACTACGAGATCGAGCACCATCGCCGGCTGGGGCGCCGGGCCGGACTGTCCGAGGCGGAGATCGCGGCGCTCCTCGGCGGACCGGCCGTGTCGACGTTCGCCGCCCGGGAGCAGGTGCTGCACGAGAGCGCCCGCGCGCTCGTCGCGGCCCGTGACCTCGATGACGGGCAGTGGGCCCGGCTGCGGGCGGTGACGAGTGAGCGGGAGGCGATCGAGTTCCTCCTCCTCGTCGGCCATTACGACATGCTCGCCACGACGCTGACGACGCTGCGACTGGAGCCGGACCGGGGCCGCCGCTGACCGGCTACAACCTGCGGAAGGCGGTGGCCAGGAGCACCGGTTCCCCCACGGTGTCGCTGGAGTCGAGGTCGCACTCGGCCTCGATCACCCAGTCCAGGTCGCCGTCCGGGTCGGAGACGGTCTGGCGGACCTGCCAGAGCCGGGCACCCGGTGCCGCCGGCAGGTGTGCCGTGCCGGGGTCGAGTCCGCCGATGTGCCACCGGTCCGGGCCGCGGGCGTCGGCGTCGAGGACGACCTCGTCATGGTCGTCGTAGTAGCGACCACAGGCCCGGTCCCAGTCCTCGCGGGTCAGCAGCGGCTCCAAGGGCGGCTCGGGCAGCGCGGCGATCTGGGACTCCAGGTCGCCGAGCGCCTCCCATGCGTCGGCGGCGACGAGTTCGACCCGGCGCCACATCGCGTTGCGGACCATGACCCGGAACGCCTGCTCGTTGCCGGTCACGGGCCGCTGCGGCACCGGTGGGGCACCGCTCGCCGCCCGGGCTGCGGCGGCGGCGACCCGGTCCGGGTCGGTGAGCGCCTCCCACTCCTCGAGGAGGGATGAGTCGGTCTGGCGGATGGTCTCCCCCAACCACGCCACGACGTCGTGCAGGTCCTGGGTGTAGGCACTGGCCGGCACGGTCTGGCGCAGGGTGCGGTATGCGTCGCTCAGGTAGCGCAGGACGACGCCCTCGGAGCGGGCGAGTTGGTAGTAGTTGACGAGTTCGGTGAAGCTCATCGCGCGTTCCCACATGTCCCGCACGACCGACTTCGGGGAGAGCGCGTCAGCGCGCACCCACGGGTGGGACTGCCGGTAGATCGACAGGGTGGCCTCGAGCAGCTCGGCCAGCGGTTGCGGCCAGGTGACGTCCTCGAGGCGGGCCATCCGCTCCTCGTAGTCGACCCCGTCGGCCTTGAGCTGGGCGATGAGTTCACCACGGGCCCGGTCCCGTTGCGCCAGGAGGACCGGCATCGGATCCTCAAGGACGGATTCGACGACGGAGAGGACATCGAGGGCGTATGCCGGGGAGGCGGCGTCGAGGACCTCGAGGGCGGCGATCGCGAAGGGTGCCAGGGGCTGGTTGAGCGCAAAATTGTCGGCGACCCCGTCGGCGAGGTCGATCCGCCGACCGTCCGGGCCGGGTTCGTCGCGGCGGACGAGGACGCCGGTGTCGAGCATGGACCGGCCGAGGGTGATCGCGCGGCGGGCCAGCCGCGCCTGCGCGGTCGGGGTCTCATGGTTGTCGCGGAGTAGTCGGGCCAGGTTCGCCACCGGATCGCCTTGCCGGGCAAGGACATTGAGGATCGTCGAGTGATCGACCCGCAGACGCGACCGCAGCGGCTCCGGCGGCGCGGCGACGAGCCGGTGATAGGTCTGGTCGCTCCAGGAGACGAAGCCGTCCGGCGGTTTGCGCCGCTGCACCTTCCTCTGCTTCTTCGGGTCGTCCCCGGCCTTGGCCAGGGCTCGCGCATTGTCGATGACGTGCTCCGGGGCCTGGACCACCACATACCCTGCCGTGTCGTATCCGGCCCGGCCGGCGCGGCCGGCGATCTGGTGGAACTCCCGGGCCCGCAGGATCCGCTGCCGGGAGCCGTCGAACTTGGCCAGCCCGGAGAACAGGACGGTGCGGATCGGCACGTTGATCCCGACCCCGAGGGTGTCCGTCCCGCAGATCACCTGGAGCAGTCCGTCCTGGGCGAGTTGCTCGACGAGTCGGCGATATCGGGGCAGCATGCCCGCGTGGTGCACCCCGATGCCGTGCCGCACCAGCTTCGAGAGGGTGCGGCCGAAGCCGGCGGTGAACCGGAAGGCCCCGATCCGGGCGCGGATCTGCTCCTTGGTGGCACTGTCGACCAGACGCAGCGACAGCAGCGCCTGGGCCCGTTCGACGGCGTCCCGCTGGGTGAAGTGCACGATGTAGACCGGGGCCCGGTCCTGGTCCAGGAGGGTCTCGATGGTCTCCGTGATGGGGGTCAGCGCCAACGCGTCGGCGAAGTGCAACGGCACCGGCCGCGACGCCCCCGCGACGAGCGCGGTCTCGCGGCCGGTGCGGCGGGTCAGGTCCTCCTCGAGCGGTGCGGTGTCCCCGAGGGTTGCCGACATCAGGAGGAATTGGGCGTGCGGGAGCGTGAGGAGCGGGACCTGCCAGGCCCACCCCCGGTCGGGTTCGCCATAGTAGTGGAACTCGTCCATGACGACGACCCCGATGTCGGCCTGGTCCCCTTCACGCAGGGCGATGTTCGCGAGCACCTCTGCGGTGCAGACGATGATCGGGGCGTCGGCGTTGACCGCCGCGTCGCCGGTGAGCATGCCGACGTTGTCGGCACCGAAGATCCGGCACGCGTCGAAGAACTTCTCGCTGACGAGCGCCTTGATCGGTGCGGTGAGGAAGGCGACCTCGTCCCGGGCCAGGGCGAGGAAGCAGGCGGCCGTGGCGACGAGGGATTTGCCGCTGCCGGTGGGGGTGGCCAGGACGACGTTGCTGCCGGAGAGCAGGTGCAGCAGTGCCTCGTCCTGGTGCGGATACAGCGCCGTCCCGTGCGCTGCGGCCCAGTCGGTGAAGATGCCGTAGAGGGCATCCGGGTCGGCGCTCACCGATCCCGACGGCAGCAGGTCGGTCAGGGTCCGGTCGGCAAGCATCGGCTCCATTGTCCGCCATGCGCTGAGCCACGTCGTCCCGGCCACCGGATCGGGCCCGACACTGCCTGCGCACGTGCGGCCGCGCCGCTAGTCTGGGCCTGTTGTCCCGTCGGCCGAGGTCTGCCATGTCGGGCTGAGTGGGGAAGGACGCGCATGCTCTCAAGACCGACCGGCCGGTCACTGTTGCCCGGTGTCCTCGCGATCGCCCTCTCGGTGGCCACTGCGGCGGGTCCAGGAGCTCGAGCGACGGATGAGGTCCCGGTCCAGGATCTGGGTCGGTTCATCATCAACGCACAGACCGGCGGTCCGTTCGTGGGGACCGTTCACGCGGTCCAGGTGACGGATTCCGCGACGATTGTCTATTACAGCGTCGGCACCCGCGCTGAACGGGCGCTGCTGCCTCCGACCAATGAGCACGCCTTCATCGGGTATGGGCACGACACGGAGTTCGATCCAGCGGTGGCCGACGCCAGCCTGCGACTGCTGCGGGTGATCGATCCGGGCGGACGCAAGGTGTATCGGCCGCTGACCACCCCCAAACACCCCGTCTGCGTGTGCACCCCCATCGAGGACTTCCCGCCGTGGGATTTCGAAACCGAGGTGTTGACCGTGGCTGCGGTCCTGCCCAGGCTGCCGGACAACGTCACCACGGTCGACGTCGATGTCAATGGTGCGGGTGCGGTCGTGACCGGGATCCCGGTCACCCGTGGTGAGGCGTTCACGCCCACGACCGGGTCGGGTGGCCCGGTGATCATGGGCACCGGATGGCCGGTGCTCGACCTGGCGGATGCGGCGACAGTGCAGGATCCGGCACCCTTCATCACCGACCTGATCGAGTTCACCGAGACCACCGACGCCGCCCAGCGTCAGCAGACGACCAGCACGACGACACAGATCTCCGTCTCCACCGAGGTCCTGTTCGACGTCAACAAGGACGTCCTGACGGCCAGGGCCCAGGAGCAACTCGCGCGGGTCGCCGAGCAGATCGAGACCAACGGTCAGGGTCCGGTCACCGTCGTCGGTCACGCCGACAGCGACGGCTCCGACGCACACAACCTCGACCTGTCCAAGCGACGGGCCGCTGCGGTCGTCGCCGCCCTGACACCTCTCCTGCCGGGCGTGCAGTTCATTGCCGGCGGCAAGGGCGAGAGCGAACCGGTCGCCCCCAATGACACGCCGGTCAACAGGTCCTTGAACCGTCGGGTCGAGATCACCTTCGCCACGAGGGAGGAGCGATGACACCCGCATTGCGATCGATCGTGCTCGCGGCAATTGTCGCCGCGTCCGTGATCCTCAGCGGCTGCTCCGGTGCGGCCGACCCCGACCCTGCCGGCAATTCCAGTCCCGCCGCGCCGACTGAGACGCCCTCGTCCCCGGTCCCGGCGACACCCAACGGGACCGCGGACGATCACGTCAGCGCGGCCGACCTGGCCCGCGACATCCTCGCCGACACCTCGTGGGACGCACCGCCGACGACAGCGCCCATCACCGTCACCAAATGGGACAAGACCTACGAGGTCGCCGTCGAGTCGCTGATCTCGACAGCCGAGCGGACGGTGCTGACCCTCAAGCTCCGCTCCCCCGAGTCCGGCAGTCTCCCGGGCTTCTACGGGATCGAGGACCTCGTCGAGTGGCATGACCTCCACCAACTCTCGGTCGAGGATGAGACCTCCGGGACGAGGTTCTACCCGTTCCGCTACCGACTCGTGCCCGATGGCAAGAAGTCGGTGGCCTTCGGAACCACCGCGCACAAAATGCCGTGGATGCCGCAAGGACGCTGGATCACCGCCGCCGGCATCGTGCTGCCCCCGCTGCCCGAGGGCGTCGCCACGGTCAAGGTCAACATCCCCACCTCCCTGACCACCACCACGTCGTTGGGGACCGACCCCCTGGGCACCATCGACAACGTTCCCGTCATCCGCGAATAGGTGCCCGCCGCATACCTCAGGCCCGCTCGTCATGCAGCACCAGACCGGAGCCGATGACGACCTGACGAGGAGGCATCCGCACGAGCGCGTCAGGGGCATGTTCGGCGTCGAGCAGCACCAGGTCGGCGGCGCACCCCACGGCGATGTCATGGTCCGGGCGTCCGGCGAACCAGCCGGTGCTGGACGTGGCCGCCCGCACCATGTGGGTCAGGTCCTCGTCGCGCACAACCGAGGAGGCGCGGCTGAACTGCCAGGCGATGCCGAGGGTATCGCCGGTGCCGTAGGGACTCCACAGGTCACGGATCCCGTCGGTGCCGAAGCCGAACCGCACTCCGGCCTCGTCGAACTCCCGCCACGGCAGTTGCGGCAGACGCAGCGGAGCGACCGTCGTGAACGAGATGCCCAAGGCACCCATCCGCTCCAGCAGATCACGGCGTCGGGCCGCATCCACCTGTGCCAGCGCGAAGCCGTGCGCAATGTTCACCTTGCCGGTCAGCCCGGTCGCCTCGGTCCGGTCACAGATGAGGTCGAGCTGGAAGGCGCCGAGGTCGAACTCGTCGTGGAGGTGGATGTCGATGCCGCAGCCGTGCCGCTCGGCGATGGAGAACAGGATGTCCAACTGCCCCACCGGATCTCGGTCGATGCCGGCCGGGTCGAGTCCGCCGATGTGCTCGACGCCCGAGGCAGCCGCCTGATCCAGCAGGTCACTGACCCCGGGACGTCGCAGCACCCCGTCCTGTGGGAAGGCCACGATCTCGACCTGGACGCCTCCGCCGAACCCAGCAACCGCCTCCCGCACGACCTCGATGCCTCGCAACCCGAGACCGAGATCGACGTCGACGTGACTGCGGATCAGGGTCGTGCCGTGCCGCACCATCTCACCGAGCACCGCCGTGGTGATCCCGACACCTGGGATGCCCAACTCGTCGCGCCGGGCACGCTCATGCCGGATCCGTCCGTCGGTGCCGCCCTCTCCGCCGTAGCTCTGCCAGGGCAGACCCCACCACGACTTGTCGACGTAGGCGTGGGTGTTGACGATGCTCGGCAGAGCGAGCAGGCCCTGCCCGTCGAGGTCGGAGTCGGACCATTGGTCGGGACTCACCGGGTCGCTCATCGCGCTGATCCGACCATCCTCCAGGATCAGGTCGACCGGCGCGCCACCCCAGGGTCGCACCGCACGCACGGCAGTCGGTCGCGAGATCATGACGTTGAATCTAGGCGTTCCAGGGAACATCCGCGGCGTGGGGCCCGACGCGGGTCAGGACCGGCTCCAGGGATGCGCTGCACCTGGCGAAGGTGCCGCGCACACTCGCGGGAGGAGCCCGATGGTCGCCCCATGACCTGCATCCATTCCAACGGATCAGGTCTCCGGACACCCCGGGATGGCTCAAGCCATCCTGTGGCCAACACTGCTCTGGGCTGAGGACGTGATCACCACCCCGGGCGAGGCCATCGCCGCGGCAGTACTGGGAGTCCTCAACAGCGCCGTGGGTGTTGGCGCCCACCAGCTTGTCCTCGGGCTCGTCAGAGTTGCCCGTCACCATTGGCACCGGTCTGCTCCGGCGAGGTGATCACCGCCCGCAACAGGGTCGACACGCGGCGGGTGAGCCATTGACGCAAACGATTCGCCGACCACGTCTTGTATCGCGTAACGGCACGCGATACAGTGGTTGAGTGATCGTCAGCTTCCGGCACAAAGGACTTGAGAAGCTGTACCGCCACGGCACGAAGAAGGGCGTCCAAGCCGACCACGTCCCGAAACTTCTGCGCATCCTCTCCGCGCTCGACGTCGCCCAGAGCGCGGAGGACCTGGCCATCCCGTCCTTTCGAACCCACCGGCTCAAAGGCGACCTTGCCGGGCACTACTCGATCTGGGTCAACGGCAACTGGCGCGTCACGTTCCGGTTCCTCGACTCCGACGTCGAACTCGTCGACTACCAGGACTACCACTAGAGAAGGAAAGGAGAACCAATGGCGATGAAGAACCCCGTCCACCCCGGTGAGATCCTGCGCGAGGACGTCCTGGCCGACCTTGGCCTCAGCGTCAGCGAGGCCGCCTCCCGGCTCGGGATCTCCCGTGTCGCCCTGAGCCGAGTACTCCACGGCCACGCCCGGATCAGCTCCAACCTGGCCGTCCGCCTCGAGGAGGCTGGCGTGGGCACCGCCCGCGCCTGGCTCGCGATGCAGGCAGCGCACGACCTCGCCGCCGAACGCGCCGCCGGCATCCCCAAGGTCCAACCACTACAGCCCGTCGCCTAACCCCACCACTACCACTGCCCCAGATGCGGTCGACAGGCGGCGGATAGACGCAGTTGTCTGTGCAGGCGAGTGGGAGGTTTCGTGCTCTCGATGAACCCCCAGTGAGCAGCGCTACGAACTGGATGCGCTGGGACGAGTTGGGCGTCCCACAGTTGCTGGCCCACACCAAATGCCACCACGCCCGAGGCGGACCTCGAGGTCGAGACCCAGCTCGCCAAGGACCTGTTCAACCAGACCTGGTCGTTCCTCAGGCGAGACGACCTGACCCCTGATGAGGAGGAGGAGATGGTCCACTGCGCGCACGCCAGCGCCTGGCACTGAAGCCGGGTCGGCACCATCGTCAACCGGGCCATCAGTGAATGGCAGGTCGCGCGGGTGCATGCGGTCCTCGGGCGGGCCGAACCCGCTCTGCACCATGCTGAGCGTTGTCGCGAACTGACCGAGACCATCGACGGCGCGACCTGGGACTGGTCTCTGCCTAGGAATCACTGGCCCGCGCTCACGCCGCCGCCGGTGATCGAGAAGCCGCCGAACAGTGGCGGACCGAGCGGTGCCCTCGCTGGAGGCCGTGACCGATCCCGAGGACCGGGCGGTCGTCGAGGGCGACATCGCGACCCTGCCCCCGCGACCGGCACTCCCCCACCTCCGCAGCCTCACCAACGCAGCGGTGACCGCCGCTGACCGCTCGGACCCAGAGGCGAAGTCGGGGTTGTCGGCCCTGTGAAAGCGTTCGGGCATGACGCCGATAGACCGCTCGCACATCCGGGTGAAGGCCATGTTGATCGCACCGAACGATGACGTCACGGCTCACGTGGTCGCCCTCCATCCGCCGACCGCGGAGAACGCGTCCGGCTACCACCGCCTGATCGGCGGAAGCGTAGAACTGGGTGAGAGCCACGGGGATGCGATCGTGCGCGAGGTGGACGAGGAACTCGGCGCAACCATTCGGGACCTGACGCTGTTGACCGCGGGCGAAAGCATTTTCCGGATTGATGGCGTACTCGGCCACGAAATCGTCTTCCTCTACATGGGTCGATTGGAGCCGTCTCCTAACTTGGAGGACGCCTCGCTCACCGAGATCGACGGCACCGTCGTGCCGGTTGTGTGGCGACCGATCCACGACCGAGACGAGAGCCTGCCGCTCTACCCGAGCGCGGCGGTCGGCTGGGTGCACAGACTGTCGTCCGAACGCCCGACGCACTAGAACTGCGTGGAATCGAGGTCGGCCTCGAACAGAGACAGCCTGCACTCGTGCATGTACTCGGCGTGACCGCCGGAACACCATGACGGGCAACGTGTCGGCAGGCTGCGTTCGTCGTACCCGATCTGGTCGGGCAGGTACTCGCCGGAGTGGGCACAGTCCGGCTGTATGAGGTCCGTGAGCGCCTGCTCACGGGGTGTCGGTGTGGTGGTTTTCATGGTGCTTCCCTTCCAGGTGGTCGCACCGCCACCTGGCCGAGATGCACACGTGATGCACGCGACCCTGAATGAGAAAGCCCCTGACTTGCGTTTCCGCAGGTCAGGGGCTGTTTCTCGGTGGTGGGCGATACTGGGTTTGAA
>DUPF01000281.1 GCA_012838445.1 Intrasporangiaceae bacterium
CAGGACCCGACCTATCTGCGCACCGACCACGCCATCCTCGGCCGGGACGGCTGCCGGATCCCGATGCCGTGGTCCGCGACCGGCCCGAGCCTCGGCTTCGGCCCGAGCGGACGGCCCTGGCTGCCGCAGCCGGACTCCTACGCGGCCCTCGCCGTCGACCGGCAGGACGGGGTAACCGGCTCCACCCTCGAGCTCTACCGGAGCCTGCTGCGGATCCGTCGCGAACGCGGCATGGGGGCTGGCTCGATCGAGCAGATCCCTTCAGCCCCAGGGGTTCTCGCGTATGCGGTCACCGGCTCGACCGGATCCCGCACCGGACTCGTCATCAACCTCGGTGACGCACCGGCCCCGGTGCCGTTCGCCGGGGAGCTGCTCATCCACTCGGTCGCCGACGGCGATCTCGACACGACGCCTGACACGATGCTCGACATGATGATCGCGCCGAACGCTGCGGCCTGGGTGGCGCTGGACTGACATGGCACGCGCAGCGGACTTCGCCTACTTCGACCACGACGGGCCGATCGCGCTCGCGCACCGGGGCGGGACACTGCTCGCTGCCAACGCCGGGATCGAGAACTCGCTGCGCGCCTTCCGCAACGCCCTCGACCTCGGCTTCCGCTATCTCGAGACCGACGTGCACGTCACCGCCGACGGGCAGGTCATCGCCTTCCACGACCCGCACCTGGACCGGGTCACCGACGCCACCGGTGCCGTCGCCGACCTGCCGTACGCCGCGATCGCCGAGGCCCGCATCGGCGGCACCGAACCGATCCCGACCCTCGACGCCCTCCTCGAGGACCTGCCCGACGCGCAGCTGAACATCGACATCAAATCCAACGCCGCCCTCGAACCCACCCTCGACATCCTGCGCCGCCACAACGCCCTGGACCGGGTCTGCATCGCCTCCTTCTCCGACCAACGGATCAGAGCGGCCCGCCGCCTGCTGCAGGGTGCGGCCGCCACGTCCGCCGGGCAGCGCGAGATCGGCCTGCTGCGCCTCTCCCCCGGATTCGTCGCCCGACGGCTGCGCAGCGGCGCCGCCGCCCTCCAGATCCCGGCCCGGCACCGGATCCGCGGCCGGACCATCCCGATCGCCACCCCCGCCCTCGTCGATGTCGCCCACCGGCTCGGCAAACACGTCCACGTGTGGTTCCACGGCTGGGACGAGGAGTCCCCCGAAGAACTGCACCGCCTCCTCGACCTCGGCGTCGACGGCATCGTCTCGGACCGGATCGACGTCCTCGCCGCCGTCCTCGCCGAGCGCGGACACCCCCTGCCCAGGTCGCTCCCCGACGAACCCGCCGAGCCGAACTAGACTGCGGCAGTGACCCCCGACCAGACGCAGACGACCCAGCACCCCGGTGCGGTCCAGGGGCCCTTCAGCAGCGCATACCGCATCGTCACCCTCTCGATCCTCGCCCTGGTGACGATCATCGCCTTCGAGTCCATGGCCGTCTCGACCGTCATGCCCGAGGTCGCCACCGAGCTGCGGGCGGTGCGCTCCTACGGACTCGCGTTCTCGGTCATGCTCACCGCCCAACTGCTCGGGATCGTCCTGGCCGGGGTGTGGATCGACCGGTCCGGGCCGCTGCCGGCGATCCTCAGCGGGCAGGTCCTCCTCGGCGCCGGATCCTTCATCTGCGGCGCCGCCCGGAACTTCGGGATGCTCCTCCTCGGACGCGGCCTGGCCGGACTCGGCGCCGGCCTGCTCGTCGTCGTCTTCTTCGTCATCATCGGCCGGGTCTACCCCGACAGCGTGCGCCCGCAGCTGTTCGCCATGGTCTCCACCGCGTGGGTCGTGCCGAGCCTGCTCGGACCTCCGCTCGCGGCGTGGATCGCGCTGCACTTCTCGTGGCGCTGGGTGTTCTGGGTCGTCGTCATCCCCGTGACCATCACCGCCGTCGTCCTGTCCGCCCGGTCCCACGTCATCGGGGCCGCCGGGGAGGCCGTGAGCAACCGCGACCACACCTCCCACGTGCGCGCCGCCTGGCTCGGCCTGGCCATCGCCATCGCCGCCGGCGCCGTCCAGTTCGGCACCCACGAACTCGTCCTCGAGTGGTCCCCCGCGACCGTCCTCGCCGCCCTCGGCATCGTCGGCCTGCTCATCACCGCCCCCCTCCTCCTGCCGGCCGGGACCTGGATCATGCGCCGCGGCCTGCCGAGCGTCATGCTCGCCCGGTTCCTCGCCTCGGTCGCGTTCTTCGGGACCGTCGCCTTCATCCCGCTGTTCCTCGTCAACGAACGCGGCTTGAGCATCGGTGTCGCCGGGATCGTCCTCGCCATCGGCTCGGTCGGCTGGACCATCGGATCGTGGATCCAGGGCAACCGCCGCTTCGACGGCCGCCGCGAGATGCTCATCACCGCCGGCGGCACCGCCCTGGCCCTCGGCACCGCCGCCTGCGTGCTGTCCGCGTGGCTCACCCTGCCGCTGCCGGCCTTCCCGCTCGCCCTGATCCTCATGGGCCTCGGGATGGGGATGACGACCGCGACGACGTCGGTGCTCATGCTCATGCTCACCACCGAGGCCGAGCACGGCGAGGCGAGCACCTCCCTCAACCTCGCCGACGTCCTCGGCTCGGTCATCGGCATCGCCGCCGGCGGTGCCCTCTTCGCCGCCCTGCACCGCGCCGCCGGTCAGGACGCGAAGGTGTTCGCGATGATGTGGCTCATCTCGTCCGCGGCCGCCCTCGTCCTCATCCTCACCGGGCCGCGGACCCGGCGCTATCTGTGAGGTTCGTGGGCGGGGTGGGTTGACGCAGCCGGCTCAGCGGGCGCAACCGGCTCAGATAGCGCAGCGGGCTCAGCG
Source organism: Intrasporangiaceae bacterium (assembly GCA_012838445.1). Lineage (GTDB taxonomy): Bacteria > Actinomycetota > Actinomycetes > Actinomycetales > Dermatophilaceae > F2B08. Next base: position 2,807 of record DUPF01000281.1, read on the forward strand.
GGCGAGCACGTGCCCACCCGGGCCGCTGACCCGGGTCCACCGGTTCGTCCGGAACACCTCGACCGGCCGACCCGGACTGAGGAACCCCAACGCGTAGGCGGCCAGCGCCACCCCCGCAGCCAGGTCCAGCGAGTCCTCCCCCCGGGTGTAGGTCACCACGCGCGCCCACACCTGCTGCTTCGTCAACCCTGCCGCGACGCCACGCTCCCGGACTGCGGCGCTGACCTCCTCCAGGCCCGTCCGCGCGACGTCGGCGAGGTCGTCGCCGTCCGCGAGGCCCGCATACTCCCAGCCGCTGCGCGGCGGGGTGATCGAGGACCACGTCGGGGTCAACTGCACCGGCGGGATCGCCAGGGTCGAGCCGCCGCGGGCGGCGCGGTCCGTGATCGCCGCGGCCGGGACGGCGACGTCGAGGTCGGCCGGGGTCGCGAGGGCGAAGGTGCGCAGACCGAGGACGAGCCCCTCGCCGAGAATGCCGCTGCCGGGCAGCACCCCGACCCAGGCGGCGAGCACCGGGCCACCGGCCTGGAGCCGCACGGCCGCCTCCGCATCCAGGGCCTTGGCGCGGGATGCATACCGGCCGAGATCATGGAGTGATCTGGCGTCGTCGAATATGAGTTGGTCCACCGTGCTCACCTCCGCCACCGGAACCGCACCGGGTCGCCGGCATAGCGCTCCAGACTGGCCTTCAGATCCGGGGTCATCCGCCGCGGACCGGCCGTGGCGAAATCGTAGAGGACGAGCGTGGTCTCGGCCCGGGCGTAGCGACCGGTGCCGTCCGGGTCGGCGATCTCGTAGCCGACGTCGAAACTGGCCGCCGTCAACCGCATCGTCCACATCCACACCCGTACCGGTGCGTGCCGGAAGTCCAGCGGGGCGAGGTACTCGATCTCGTGCCGGGCGACGAGCACCCCCTCGTCGAGGAGGGAACGGTCCTGACCGAACCAGTCCTCGAAGCCGACGACGCGGGCGTCCTCGAGGAGGCGGAGGAACTGGACGTTGTTCACGTGGCCGTAGGCGTCCATGTCGGACCACCGCAGCGGGACATCGACGAAGTAGCCGGATGGAGAAGGGCTCACCGGACCAGTGTCGCAGGGGGTGTCGGCGCACCCGCATACGGTGGGGGGATGACTCAGATCGTGACGACAGGGACCACGCTCGAGGCGGCGCGCGAGGCGCTGCGACGGCTCGTGGGCCGCGCCGACGCCGACTTCCGCGACGGACAGGACGAGGCGGTCCTCGCGCTCGTGCAGGACCGGGCGCGGGTGCTCGTCGTGCAACGGACCGGATGGGGCAAGTCGGCCGTCTACTTCGTCACCACGGCACTGCTGCGCGCCCAGGGGGCCGGACCGACCGTCATCATCAGCCCGCTGCTGGCCCTGATGCGCGACCAGATCGCCGCCGCCGCCCGGGCCGGGATCCGGGCGATGACGATGAACTCCGCCAACGCCCAGGAGTGGGATGAGGTCCGCGCCGCGCTCGCGGCCGACGAGGTCGACGTCCTCCTCGTCAGTCCGGAGCGGCTCAACAATCCCCGGTTCCGGGACGAGCAACTGCCCGACCTGGCCCGCCGCTGCGGGCTGCTCGTCGTCGACGAGGCGCACTGCATCAGCGACTGGGGGCACGACTTCCGACCCGACTACCGCCGGATCCGCGACCTGCTCGTCGGATTGGCGCCGTCGGTGCCGGTGCTCGCGACGACGGCGACCGCGAACTCGCGGGTCGTCGCCGACGTCGTCGAGCAACTCGGGGTGTCAGTTGGTGTCGGTCATGGCGATGCTGGTCATGAGGATGCCGGTCACGACGTGCGGACCATCCGCGGGAGCCTGGCCCGGGACTCGCTGCGACTCGGGGTGCTGTCCTCGATGTCGCCGGAGCAGCGGATCGGCTGGCTGGTCGCCCACCTCGGTGATCTGCCGGGATCCGGGATCGTCTACACGCTCACCGTCGCGGCCGCGCAGGACATCTCAGCGGCACTGGCCGACGCCGGGTATGCGGTGGCCGCCTACACCGGTCGCACCGACCCGGCCGACCGGGAACGACTCGAGGATGCGTTGCGGCACAACGAGATCAAGGCCCTCGTCGCGACGTCGGCCCTCGGGATGGGGTTCGACAAACCGGATCTCGGGTTCGTCGTCCATGTCGGTGCGCCGTCCTCCCCGGTCGCGTACTACCAGCAGGTCGGCCGCGCCGGGCGGGCCACCGAGCGGGCCGACGTCCTCCTCCTGCCCGGACCGGAGGACCGGGACATCTGGCGGCATTTCGCGTCGGTGTCGATGCCGCGCGAGGAGCAGGCGAGCGCTGTCATCAGCGCCCTGAGTTCGGCCGGCCGACCGATGTCGACCGCCGCCCTGGAGACCGTCGTCGACGTCCGCCGCACCCGGCTCGAACTGCTCCTGAAGGTCCTCGACGTCGACGGTGCGGTCTCCCGGGTGACCGGCGGGTGGGCGGCGACCGGGCAGGAGTGGGTCTACGACGCGGACCGGTATGCGCGGGTCGCGGCCACCCGTCAGGCCGAACAGGACCTCATGGTCGAGTACGAGCAGGGGCCGCGCTGCCGGATGGCGTTCCTCCAGGAGGCCCTCGACGACCCGAGCGCCGCCGACTGCGGCCGCTGCGACCGGTGCGCCGGCCCCTGGTATCCGACCGACATCCCCGACCACGTCATCGGCGCCGCCCGGGAACGTCTGGCCCGCGCCGGGATCGACCTGGAGCCGCGCGCGCAGTGG
>DUPF01000031.1 GCA_012838445.1 Intrasporangiaceae bacterium
GGGCGGGATGCCGGCCAGGGCGGCGCCGAGTTCGCCGGCGAGACGGGCCTGGTCGACCTGGGCGAGTCGACGGTCGAGGTCCTGCGGGCCGAGGCGGCCGTCCTCGGCGGCCTGGCGCAGCGTCGTGACTGCGGCACGTCGGTCCTCGTCGGTGATCGGACGTGCAGGATCGTCAACGGCCATGGAGTTGAGCATACGCAACCGGTCCCGGGTGGTCTCAGCAATACACGGTGTGAGTGAACCGGTGCCAGAGCGCCGGTTCACTCACACCGTGCGACAGGTGTGCTGGTTGTCCTCGGCTAGAAGACGCGGCGACGGGTGCCGCCGATCGGGACAAGGTTGAGGATGAGGCCGACGATGATGAGGATGATGCCGATCGTGGTCAGGATCGACATGCCCTTCACGAGCAGGCCGACGATCAGAAGGATCACTCCGAGGGTGATCATGTAGTGCCTTTCTGCAGGGGTGCAGGCCGCTGACCTGCACAGATAGGTGGGGATCGAAACCGTATCCCGTGTGCAGGGTGGTGGTGTCGGGCCGGGGCCAGCCGGTTGTGACGCCGAGCGCGATGGCCTCCGGGACGATCGCTGAGCGCGGGTCCCACGCAGCGAGTGGGGCAGACTGCTGGGTATGCGGGGAATCGAGACGGGTGAGGAGTTCAGCGTCCGGCGGGCGATCCTGGGGGAGTTCTCGGTCTGGGTGATCGCCCTGACGGTCGTGGGCGCGGTGCTGACGGTGATCGGAGCCTGGGACAGCGTCCGTGACGCGGGGGGCGATCGCTACCTCGGGGTGATCCCGCTCGCCGTGCCCGCTGTCATCGCGGTCTGGGCGACGCTGGAGTTGTGTTGGCGGGAGAGTGACGTGCCGCATTGGGGCATCGATCTTCTGGACCATGTTGGAGACGGCGTTGCCAGGCTCGTAGCCGAGATCGGCGGTGGTGAAGCCCTGAAGCGGCATGTAGGCGGCGCGATCGTCGACCACTGCGAACTGCTGCATCGGGTTGCCTGTGGCGTTCGACCGGAACTTCACCTTGCGACGGACCCAGTCCGCGCACTCCCGAGCAATCGCCCGCTGGGTGAGCTTATTGCGAAGCCGGATCTCGAACTCAGAACCATGCAGAGTCGACTCAGCTCGTCCACCAGCCGGGATGAAGAACTCCCGCCGCTCCTTACGGAGCTTGTCTGTCACCTTCGTCGTGACAAAGGTCGGAGCAGTGAAGACGAACTCCAGCTCGTCGACCTGCTCCAACTCCTTGCGCAGGGCTTCGAAGGCGAAGATCGAGAACGTTGACGCAGCGATGCGTACCTTCGCACCCGGCGTGATCTCATCCTTGAGGTCTTCGCCGAGGATGTCGTTGACGTTGTCGATGATCTTCACGGACGAACGCTCCCCGTCGATGGATGCCCGTCGGCTCGAGGCCCGCACGGGACCATCTCACACGTCGGGAGCTTCGAGATACGGCTGACCTTGTGAGCAGGCAAGCCGTCGCCGACGATCCACATGTGGACCGTGTCTACCCTGGCGCCGAAATCGATCGCGATCCTCTCCGTTCTCAGCGGTGGCTGCATCCTCCGAGCCTCCAGGCTCACGTCTTGCAGAGACTATCCCGGTGTGACCGGGCTTGGCTGACTTTGGCGCAGTGGATGGCGTCCAGCAACTATGTGCTGCATAGGCGTTGACTAAACATGATCTGGAAGATCGCGTCCCCGCCGGCGGTCTAACCAGCATCGCATCGGCGAAATCCTGGGCCACCTCACGCTCGACACCACCCGCACCTACCAACCCCAAAACACGAAACAGGGCGAACCCTGAGGGTTCGCCCTGTCCGGGATGTCCTGAGACATCACAGCGTGCGCGAGGGGGGATTTGAACCCCCACGCCCGTAAGGACACTGCCACCTGAAGACAGCGCGTCTGCCGTTCCGCCACTCGCGCGTGGGATCACCGCCCGCACCCAAGCAGGGCACTGTCGGTGAACCCTCATAGTGTGCCTGATGATGCGGTCGAGCACCAATCCGGTTGCCCGCCCGCGGACCGATGCACGACTGCCGAGATTGTTTGTGAGGATGGACCCCATGCCCCGCCACCGTCTGCTCCCGCGCCTGACGCGGGCTGCGGCCGTCGCGGGACTCACGCTCTCCATGCTGTATGCGCCGCTCGCCTCCGCGATGCCGTCGCCTGAGCCGGTGGTCCCGTTGGAGATCCCGACGAGGGAGAGCACCGCGCCGGACATCGAGGCAACGCCGATCCGGATCCCGACCGTGCCCGAGCCCGACGGGGCGGCTGTCGAACTCGACGCCGACATCTATGTGCCCCCGTCCGGTGAGGGACCGTTCCCGGCACTCATCGTCGCCCACGGGTTCGGCGGGTCGAAGGATCAGCTGTCTGTCCAGGCGCAGGAGTATGCCGACGCCGGCTACCTCGTCCTTGCCTACACAGCCCGCGGCTTCGGGGAGTCCGGCGGGCAGATCCACCTCATGGTTCCCGCCCTCGAGGGTGCCGACGTCAGCAGCCTGGTCGACTATCTCGCCACCCGTGACGACGTGCGCCAGGACGCGGACAACGACCCCCGGGTGGGCATCGCGGGCGGCTCCTACGGCGGGGCGGCGGCGCTCATGGGCAGCGCGCTCGACGAGCGGATCGACGCCGCAGTGGCCCTCGTGACCTGGAACGACCTCGCCCAGTCGCTCTTCGCCCAGCACGCCACCACGGATGAACAGCCTGCGACACCAGCAGCACTCACGCCGATCGACACCCCCGGAGTGTTCAAACGGCTCTGGGGGTCCCGCTTCTTCGGCGCTGCCCTCGCCGGCGGCCCACCGATGTCGGCAGAGCCAACCAGCCCAGCAGAGCCAGCACCAGAGACACCAGAGACACCGGAGCCGAGCCCACCGGCAACCCCACCAGCCCCGACCCCGCCACACAGCACCAACCCGA
>DUPF01000282.1 GCA_012838445.1 Intrasporangiaceae bacterium
CCGCCCCCTCTCCGCCCTCCCGACGCGAAGGTGGGCGATCCGTCGAGAATCGCGTCGAGAATCGACCAAACGCCCACCCTCAGCGACGGGGCGCGCGCGGAACACCAACCCTCAGCGACGCTCCCCGCGAAGGTGGGCGATCCGTCGAAAAACGCCCCGAGAATCGACCAAACGCCCACCCTCAGCGACGGGTGCGCGCGAAAGGCCCACCTTCAGCAGCCGGTGGGCCGCGAAACACCAACCTTCCGCAGCGCACTCCGCGAAGGTGGGCGATCCGTCGAGAATCGCCGCCCAAATCGACCAAACGCCCACCTTCAGCAGCCGGTGGCGCGCGGAACGCCAACCCTCAGCGCGGCGTCACGCGACGCCGAGCAGCCCGGCGATGCGGTGCACGAGGCTGGTTCGACCCGGCAGGGTGAAGATATCCCGCTTGAAGATCTCGATGACCTTCCAGCCGTCGTCCTCCAGAAGCAGTCGTCGTGCGTTGTCGGAGGCCCGAAGGTCCTTACGGCCGTCGTACTTGCCCTCCCCCTGGTATTCGCCGGCAACCTTGTTACGGAACCGATGCTGTCGCCAGTGCAGATCGACGATCCCGATCGGACCGTTACCGTTCTCGTGGTTGACCTGCTTGTTGAGCTGCGGTTCGGGGAGTTGCCCTTCAACGACGACCAAGCGCGCATAGGACTCCGACGGCGACCACACCCGCGGCCGGATCAGGTCCAGCGCGGCACGCAACGAACGGACCCCACGGTGTCCTGCTCTGCCGTGGACGATGTCCCGCAACCGCTGGCATCCGACAGTCACCGGGTCACTCCACCATTGCGTGGAACCTGGTTCGGCACTGGGATGCTCGTCGTGGATCCACTGTGTCGGGGACAACCGCTCGACAACGGCGTCTCCGATCATCACGAGGTCGCTGATGCTGATCAGTCGCGGTGCCAGGTCGGCCAGGTCCGCCCAGGTGTCCTCGAGGGAGGTGACCGGCAGGCCGTTGACCTCGACCACGGTCCGACTCTCCAGTCCGCGGTGCGGGACGCAGCCCTTGCGCTCGATCCGAGGAAGTCGCGAATGGCGCATGACATGGACACGCTGGTCCCGAGCCAGCGCGGTGGGCAACGGCAGCTTCCAGATGTGGGCCGCCATGACGTGTGAGAACGCAATGTCATCGGGCAGCACGAGAGCATGCGCGGCGGCATAGTCGATTGCGCTCTCGAACGGGACAAGGGAACGGACCGAACTCGTGGGCGCGTGCATCCGCGGTGGTCGGCAGGCGTGATCACTCATCCCGGCCGCGCGGGCCTCGCTGACGAGGAAAGCCGGCCCACTGGCGGCCGGGTGTGTTGGAGTGAACTGGATCGGTCGCATACTCCATCGTCGGGCCAGAGCGCCCCGGGCTCCGGAAGTTATCCACAGTGACCAGCCCCCGTCGCCGACCCACCGTCGACGCACCGCCGACCCGTCGTCGCGCTCTCACCTCCGCCACCCCCGCGAAGGTGGGCGATCCGTCGAGAATCGCGCCGAGAATCAACCAAACGCCAACCCTCAGCGGCGCGGGCGCGCGGAACGCCAACCCTCGGCGGTGCTCCCCGCGAAGGTGGGCGATCCGTCGGAAATCGCCCCAGGAATCGACCAAACGCCCACCCTCAGCGGCAGGCGGGCGCGGAATGCCAACCCTCGGCGGCCAGATTGCGCGGAACGCCAACCTTCAGCGCGCCGTGGGGCGCGAACGCCGCGGCTCAGGGAGTGGACTGCACCGCGCGGTGGCCGACGGTCGGCGGGCGGGACGGCACCGGACGCTCCCCCTCGAAGGTCAGCTGCAGTTCGAGTGCACCCTTGCCGAGTTGTTGGGAATCCGGCAGCGGGATGGGGTATGCGCCGGTGAAGCAGGCGGTACACAGCCGCTCGAGCGGTTGTCCCGTGGCCTCGACCATGCCGTCCTGCGAGATGTAGCCGAGGGAGTCCGCCCCGATCGAGGTGCACACCTCATCGACGGACAGTCCGGTGGCGATGAGCTCGGCGCGGGAGGCGAAGTCGATGCCGTAGAAGCACGGCCACGTCACCGGCGGGGAGGAGATGCGCACATGCACCTCGGCGGCACCGGCCTCACGGAGCATCCGCACCAGCGCCCGCTGGGTGTTGCCGCGCACGATCGAGTCGTCGACGACGACGAGCCGCTTGCCACGGATGACCTCACGAAGCGGGTTGAGCTTCAAGCGGATTCCCAGTTGGCGGATCGTCTGGGATGGTTGGATGAAGGTGCGTCCCACATACGCGTTCTTGACCAGACCCTGGCCGTAGGGGATGCCGGAACCCTGCGCATACCCGATCGCCGCCGGGGTCCCCGACTCCGGCGTCGGGATGACCAGATCCGCCTCGACCGGGTGCTCGGCGGCCAACTGCCGCCCCATCGCGACCCGCGCCTCGTGGACTACCCGCCCGTTGATCGTCGTGTCCGGCCGGGCGAGATAGACGTACTCGAAGACGCACCCCTTCGGCTCGGCGGTGGCGAACCGGCTGGACCGCAGCCCGTCCTCGTCGATGGCGATGAACTCCCCCGGCTCCACCTCCCGGATGAACGATGCACCGACGATGTCGAGCGCCGCGGTCTCCGAGGCGACCACCCAGCCGCGCTCGAGTCGGCCGAGGACGAGGGGACGGATGCCGTGCCGGTCGCGGGCCGCATACAGGGTGTGCTCATCCATGAAGGTGAAGCTGAATGCCCCCTTGAGCAGCGGCAGCACCTCCAGGGCCCGCGCCTCCAGGGTGCGGTCCGGGGAGTCGGTGAACAACGCCGTCACCAGGGCCGTGTCGGTCGTGTTGCCGCGCCGCAGTTCCCCGGTCAGTTCCCCGCCGTCGGCCTGGGCGCACACCATCTCGCGCAACTCGGCACTGTTGATGAGGTTGCCGTTGTGGGCTAGGGCGACGGTCCCGTCCTCGTGGCCGCCGAGGGTCGGTTGGGCGTTCTCCCAGGTGGATCCGCCGGTCGTCGAGTACCGGCAGTGCCCGATCGCGATGTGCCCTCGCAGCGACGCGAGCGCCCGCTCGTCGAAGACCTGCGAGACCAGCCCCATGTCCTTGTAGACGAGGATCCGGTGCCCGTCGCTGGTCGCGATGCCGGCGCTCTCCTGCCCGCGGTGCTGCAACGCATACAGCCCGTAGTAGGCGAGTTTGGCGATGTCCTCCCCCGGCGCCCACACCCCGAAGACGCCGCACTCGTCCTGGGGGCCCTTCTCACCGGGCAGCAGGTCGTGGCTGAGGAGTCCGTCACCGGGTCGCACGTGCTCCAGTCTCCCACAGCCGAGCGACCGGACTGTATGCCGTGCTCACCGACGCGGGCCGCCGCACCGCGATCTTCGAGCAGGTTCGGTCAACGGTTGTCGCGCCGGGTGAAGAACATCTCGGCGAGGACGCCGGCCAGGCCGCCGAGGATGGCCCCGATGACACCGAAGGTGACCGCCATGTAGCCCATCGCGGCGTTCTCGGTGAAGTTGCGGGCCGGGTTGCCGCTCAGTGTCGAGATCAGGGCCCCGGCGATCATGCCGAGGATGGTGCCCGTCGCGATGAAGGCGACGAAGTTCGGGTAGCGGCGGCGGGGTCTCACACCGTCCACGATACGTGGCGCGGGAGCGGGTCGCGACGGGCCCACGACGTAGGGTGCTGGCATGAACGAGGCGGACCGGGACGAGGAGCGGGCGGCGCGGGAGCGGCGGCATTCGACGCGGCTGGTCGTCCTCGCCGTGCTCGGCGCCGTCGTCGTCGCCCTGATGTTCGCGCTCATCGCGCCGGGACTGTTCGGCTGATCGGCCGTGCCTCCCCGTCGCAGGATCCCACCCGCCCGCGGCCGGGCCGCCCTCCTCGCCTGGCAGACCGGCCCCGCCGAGGCGGACCGGTCCACTCTCGCCATGGCGGTCCGGTACACGCTCGAGGAACTCGCAGCACGCCACCCGGGTCGCAGCGTCGAGATCCGGGTGCCCCCCTTCGGTGCGGCTCAGGCGATCGCGGGACCACGGCATACCCGAGGGACACCGCCGAATGTCGTCGAGACCGACCCGCAGACATGGCTCGCACTGGCCGTCGGTGACCTCACCTGGGGTGATGCCGTGGCGTCCGGGGCGCTCCGGGACAGCGGGGTGCGGGCCGACCTGTCCGCGCAGCTGCCACTCCTCGATGGCGAGCCGTTCACAGAGTGATCACCTGATTCGGACCCAATCGTCGCGCACGTCGGGCATAGTCGTGTCCGTGCGCTCTCTGACTCTGTCGTAGCGCGAATCCTTGACGCCGACGCGTCAGATCCCGAAGCAGTTCATTGAGAGGCTTGACACATGACATGGCGGGCACGGGCGGCAGCTGCCGCCTTCGGAGTGGCAGCGATCGGAGCCACGGGACTGGTCCCGGCCTTCGCCGCTGACCCGGTCGGATCGATCGGTAACGATCTGACGAAGGTCACGATCCTCAACATCAACGACTTTCACGGGCGCATCGGCGGCTCGACCGGTCTGAACTTCGCCTGTGCCGTGCAGCAGGCCAAGGCTGCCGCCGGGGCGGGGAACTACACGTTCCTGTCCGCCGGGGACAACATCGGTGCGACGCCGTTCGTCAGCTCCGCCCAGGAGGACAACCCGACGATCGACTTCCTCAACGCTCTCGAGCTGGAGTCCACGGCAGTCGGCAACCACGAGTTCGACCGCGGCTTCTCCGACCTCACCGGCCGGGTGACGGAGAGGTCCGACTTCTCGCAACTCGGTGCCAATGTCTACAAGCGCGGCACGACGACCCCGGCGCTGCCCGAGTACTACCTGACGGATGTCAACGGAGTGAAAGTCGCCGTCATCGGCGCCGTCACCGATGAGACGCCGACCTTGGTCTCTCCCATCGGTGTGTCCATGATCGATTTCGGTGACCCCGTTGCGGCCGTCAACCGGGTAGCAGCTCAGATTGCCGACAAGGCAGACATCATCATCGCCCAGTACCACGAAGGCGCGACCGAGGGCGAACCCCCCTCATCCCTTGCCGATGAACTCGCCCGCGGTGGCGTCTTCGAGCGGATCGTCAAGGAGACCTCGAACGAGGTGGACGCGATCTTCACTGGGCACACGCACAAGCAGTATGCGTGGTCCGGCCCGACCGCCCAGGGAACGCGCCCGATCATTCAGAGCGGTAGCTATGCCGAGAATCTCGGCGTCGTCGAGCTCGGCGTCGACCCGGTGACGAAGACGGTCAAGCAATACACCCACACGAACGTCAAGATCGCCGACCACAACGGCGCCTGCGATGCGGACCCGGCCTACGTGGCCGCCAGGCAGATCGCCGAATCAGCACAGGCCTACGCTGACGAGGTGGGCAAGAAGCCGATCGGCAAGATCAGCGCCGACATCACCACTGCGTTCGGGGTTGATGACGACGGTTCGTCCAAGCGGGATGACCGTCTGCGCGAAAGCACCCTTGGGAACCTCACTGCGCAGATCTGGCTGGAGGCAATGAACACTCCCGGTCGCCCCGGGGCCGACATCGGCATCATGAACCCGGGCGGTCTGCGGGACGAACTGCTCTACAAGGCAAGCGGTGACGAGGGCGATGGTGTCGTCACGTATGCCGAGGCTGCGGCGATCCACCCGTTCGCCAACACCATGCAGACGATTGATATCACCGGTGCTCAGGTCAAGACGTTGCTCGAGCAGCAGTGGCAGCCCGCGGAGTCCTCTCGACCGTTCCTGAAGTTGGGGCTATCGGACAACGTTCGCTACACATACAACCCGGACGCATCCGCCGGTGAGCGGATCACCGGGGTCTGGGTCGACGGCAAACCGATCGACGCAGCGGCCACGTACACCGTCGCGAGCGGGTCCTTCCTCATCGCCGGTGGCGACAATTTCACGGTGTTGCAGGAAGGCAAGAACCTGCGCGACTCTGGTCTGATCGACACGGACGCGTTCATGAACTACTTCCTCAAGAACGATGTCGTCGCACCGTCATTCGAGAAGAACGGGGTGGCCGTCACCGGTATTGACCTGCCGCTGAAGGCCGCCGCGGGTCAGGCCGTCAAGCTGACCGTCTCAGGCGTCGACCTGACGAGTCTCGGCTCTCCGAGCAACACGCAGTTCACGGTGCATGTCGGTGACGTGAAGGTCGGCACCGCCGTCATCACACCAGAGCACATTGACGGTGTGCCGACCCGTGACGGGACCAGCACGGTGACATTCACCGTGCCGGCGAACGCTGCCTCCGGTGCCACGGTCATCACCTTGAAGGCCGAACCGTCCGGAACCGTGGTCAAGCTCCTGGCCACCATCTCGGCAGGATCGGGCAAGGGACCGGTCATCGAGACCGATATCCCCGCTGAGGACACCACTCTGGTCGGTCCTGTGCTCACACTGGCGCTGATGCTGTCCGCAGCCGGTCTCCTGCTGTGGCGGCGTCACGGCGCGCAGCACTGATGCAGCGCCGCCCACTCCTGGTGGGCGCGCTTCTCGTGACAGTCGTCGGCGCCGCGCTGATCCTCCTGTGGATTAAGCGCGGCGCCGACGCTGTGCCGGGGCCGCCTACCGCTGCTGAGCCGACGTCCGTGATCAGCTCCGGACCGAGGGCCAGCCAATCGCCGACCCCGACCCCCGAACCACCGGCCACAGCAGAGCCGCCGTCTGCTGCGGACCACCCCGCGACTGACTCGACGTTGCGGATCCCGGCGATCGACCTCGTCGCCGACCTCCACCCGGAGGGACTGCGGGGCGGGAAGGTCAACCCGCCGGCCGGCACGGTGATGTGGTACACCGGCCACGACCGGGTCGCACCCGGCTCGGTCGGCACCTCGGTCATCGCCGGCCATGTCGTCGCCGGAGGGCAACCGGACCGGTTCGCGAAACTCGCCGAGGTCTCCGTCGGCGACACGGTCGAGGTGACGGCACAGGACGGGTCGACGAGCACCTTCACGGTGGTGCGGGCCGAGGTCGTCGACAAGGAAGACCTCACCACCGACGCCGACGTCTGGGGCGCAAACTCCTCGATCCGGAGGCTGGCCGTCGTCACCTGCGACGACGCCCACGGGTTCCGCGGCGACGGCCACCGGGTGGCAAACTTCGTCGTCATCGCCGAGCCGACCTGACTCGCCCCACCGCCATTTCTTCGCTATTGCGAACTTATGGCGGCGGGAGTCAGGGTGGTCAGCTGACGTACACCCGTGCGTTGCGGAACATCCGCAGCCACGGACTCTCGTCCTCGGGCCGGTCCGGGGTCCACGACATCTGGATCGTGCGCTGCACGCGCTCCGGGTGCGGCATCATCGCGGTGAACCGCCCGTCCGGGGTCGTCACGGCAGTCAGCCCGTCGGGTGATCCGTTCGGGTTCAGCGGGTATGCCATGGTCGGCTCTCCCTGCGCCGTGACGAACCGCGCGACCCGGTGCACCGCAGCGGCATCGCCGCGGGCGGTGAAGTTCGCGAACCCCTCACCGTGCGCGACGGCGATAGGCAGGAGGGAACCGGCCATCCCGGTCGTGAAGATCGACGGCGAATCGAGCACCTCGACGAGCGCCAGGCGGGCTTCGTACTGTTCGGAGACGTTGCGGGTGAACCGCGGCCACGCCTGCGCGCCGGGGATGAGGTCGGCGAGCGCGGCGAACATCTGGGCGCCGTTGCAGATGCCGAGCCCGAACGTGTCCTCCCGGGCGAAGAACTCGCTGAACGCCGCGGTCAGCTGCTCGTTGAAGAGCACCGAGCGCGCCCAGCCCTCACCGGCACCGAGGGTGTCGCCGTAGGAGAACCCGCCGCAGGCGACGAGCCCGACCGCATCGCCGAGGTCGAACCGGCCGGTCTGCAGGTCGGTCATGTGCACGTCCCAGGCCTCGAACCCGGCCCGGTCGAACGCGAACGCGGTCTCCACGTGACTGTTGACGCCCTGCTCGCGCAGGATCGCGACCTTCGGTCGGGCACCGAGGTTGAGGTATGCGGCGCTCACGTCCTCGTTCGGGTCGAACGTCGTGCGCTGCGTCAGGACCGGGTCCGGCGAGCCGACGAGGGCGTGCTCGCTGTCGGCGGACTCGGGGTTGTCGCGCAGTCGCGCGATCCGCCAGGACACCTCGTCCCAGACCCGCTGCAGGTCGGCGAGGTCCTCGTCGATGGCGGACGCGCCGGCGACGGTGACGCGGATCCGTCGGTCCGGGTTGGTCCGGGCGACGAGAGCGCTCAGGTCCCCGAGTCCGTGTGCCGAGAGCACCTCGAGGACGGCGTCGATGTCGTCGGCGGCGACGCCGAGGACGACACCGAGCTCCTCGGTGAGCAGCGCCGCCGCCGAGGGGACGTCGGCCACGTCGACACCCACACCACCGGCGAACGCCATCTCGCACACGGCGGCCCAGAGGCCACCGTCGGAGCGGTCGTGGTAGGCGCGCACGAGGTCGCTCGCGCGCAGGTCGGACAGTGCCGCGGCCAGCCGGGTGAGCAGCGACGGGTCGTCGAGATCCGGTGTCGCTCCGCCGAACTCACCGAGCGCCTGGGCTGCGATGGAGCCGCCGAGACGGTTCTTCCCCTGGCCGAGGTCGACGAGGACGAGCGCGGATCCGTCGGGCAACTCGGGGGTCCACGTGCCCCGGACATCCGGCAGCGAGGCGAACGCGCTGACGACGAGCGAGACCGGTGCGATGACCTGCTTGTCGGCGCCGGTAGCCCGGTCGGTCCACTTCGTGCGCATCGACAAGGAGTCCTTGCCGACCGGAACGGAGATGCCCAGGGCGGGGCACAGCTCCATCGCGACGGACTCGACCGTGTCGTAGAGCGCGGCGTCCTCACCGGGCTCGCCGCAGGCGGCCATCCAGTTGCACGACAGTTTGACCGAGGCCAGGGAGGGAACGGGGGCGGCCAGCAGGTTCGTCAGCGCCTCCCCGACGGCCATCCGTCCGGACGCGGGCGCGTTCGTCGCGGCGAGCGGCATCCGCTCCCCGGAGGCCATCGCCTCACCGGCGAACCCGACGAAGTCGGCGAGGGTGACGGCGACGTCGGCGACCGGCAGTTGCCACGGCCCGACCATCTGGTCGCGGTGCCCGAGGCCGCCGACGGTGCGGTCCCCGATGGACAGGAGGAACCGCTTGGAGGCCACACTCGGATGCCGCAGCACCGCCTCGGCCAGGTCGGGCAGGTCGGCGGCGTCGAGGTCGATCTCCTCGGCCGACCGGTCCACCCGGGTGACGTCGCGGACCATCTTCGGGGGTTTGCCGAGCAGGACGTCCATCGGCATGTCGACCGGGCGGTCGTCGTCGGGGTGGTCCTGCGGACCCGGTGCCACGACGAGCTGTCCGTCGTCCCGGGCGACCCCGACCACCGCATACGGACACCGCTCCCGGGCACAGAGTGCGGCGAACGCCTCCAGGGACTCCGGAGCGAGCGCGATGACGTACCGCTCCTGGCTCTCGTTGGACCAGATCTCCTTGGGCGCCAGGCCGCTCTCCTCGACCGGGACCGCGGACAGGTCGAAGCGGGCACCGAGCCCGGCGCCGTCGACGAGCTCCGGGAAGGCGTTGGACAGCCCACCGGCACCGACGTCGTGGATCGCGAGGATCGGGTTCGCCGACCCCAGCGACCAGCAGTGGTTGATGACCTCCTGGGCGCGGCGCTGGATCTCGGGGTTGCCGCGCTGGACGGAGTCGAAGTCGAGTTCGGCGGCGTTGGTCCCGGCCGCCATCGACGAGGCGGCGCCGCCGCCCATCCCGATCCGCATCCCGGGCCCGCCGAGTTGGATGAGGAGCGTCCCGGCGGGGAAGGCGATCTTCTCCACCTGCTCGGCCGAGATCGTCCCGAGCCCGCCGGCGCTCATGATCGGCTTGTGATAGCCGCGGCGCACCCCGTCGACGGTCTGCTCATAGACCCGGAAGAAGCCGCCGATCGCGGAGCGACCGAACTCGTTGTTGAACGCCGCCGCCCCGAGCGGCCCGTCGAGCATGATCTCGAGCGGACTGGCGATGTGGTCCGGTGCTCCGTAGGGCTCGGCCTCCCACGGCTCGGCCAACCCGGGCAGGTGCAGGTTGGAGACCGCGAAGCCGCACAGCCCCGCCTTCGGTGCCGACCCGCGACCGGTAGCGCCCTCGTCGCGGATCTCGCCACCGGAGCCGGTGGCCGCCCCCGGGAAGGGGCTGATCGCCGTCGGGTGGTTGTGCGTCTCGACCTTCATCAGGACATGCACCTCGCCGGTGCGCGACGCATACGCACTCGGACCGGCCGACTCCCCCGAGGGCAGGAACCGGGCCCGCTGGCCACCCTCCATGACCGAGGCGTTGTCCTTGTAGGCGACGACCGTCCCCGCGCCCGCGACCGCCTCGGTGTGCCGGATCATCGCGAACAGGCTGCGCGGCTGGGCCTCCCCGTCGATGACGAAGTCGGCGTTGAAGATCTTGTGCCGGCAGTGTTCGGAGTTGGCCTGGGCGAACATCATCAACTCGGCGTCGCTCGGGTTGCGGCCCAGGTCGACGAAGGCGTCGACGAGATAGTCGATCTCGTCCTCGGACATGGCCAGCCCCCACTCCGCGTTGGCCCGGGCCAATGCGGGCCGGCCCTCGGTCAGGACATCGACCCGGACCATCGGGTCGGCCTCCTGCTCATCGAACAGGTGCCGGGCCTCCTCCCGGGACTGCAGCACCGACTCGGTCATCCGGTCGTGCAGCAGCGCCGCGACATCATGCCACGTGTCGTGCCCGAGGGGCGTGTCGGTCTGCAGGTGGAACTCGCTGACCCGCTCCACCCGGTGGATCGCTACCCCGCACGAGTGGGCGATGTCGGTCGCCTTCGACGCCCACGGCGAGACGGTCCCGAGCCGGGGGGCGACGACGATGACGGCACCGGAGTCCACCCCCTGATATGCGTCCCCGTACGTGAGCAGGCGCCCCACCTTCTCGCGGGTCGCGTCGTCGAGGGGTGCCTCGCTCGCCACGACGTGGACATAACGCGCGGCGATCGCCGACACCGTCGGGGCGACCTGCTGCACCTTGGCGAGCAGCGCCGCCGCGCGGAAGCGGGAGAGAACGTTGCCGCCCTCGACGATCGTCAGGTGGTGCGCGTGGGTGGTCACGTCCAGCAAGGCTACCCGCGTTGTGTCTATGGTGAGGAGGTGCCCACGACCGAGATCGACATCGACGAACCGCTCGTGCGGCGGCTCCTCGCGACGGTCCACGCCCCGTTGCGCCATCTCGCCGACGGTCCGATCACGCACGTCGGCCAGGGCTGGGACAACTCGGTCTGGCGGGTCGGTGACCCGGATGCGGCGGAGTATGCGGTCCGCATCCCACTGCGGGCCGCTGCTGCGGGAATCATCGAGACCGCCACGACGTGGTTGGCGGAGGTCGCCGAGCCGGTCCGGGTGCGCGGGATGAACGTGCCGATGCCGGTCTTCCAGGGGATCCGCCGGGTGGAGTTGCCGTGGACGTGGGCACTCCTGGAGTGGGTGCCCGGACAGCTGCTCAACTGCGTCCCGGTCCCGGAGCGGACCCCCGCGGCCCGCGCGCTGAGCCGCTCCCTGCCCGCCCTGCACCGTCCGGCGCTTCCCGAGGCCCCGGTCAACCCGGCGCGTGGGGTCCCGTTGAGCGGGCGGCGCCGGGTCACCGAGAGCCAGGAGCCGGCCGCCCGCGAGCACCTCGGCCACGACGTCGTCGACGAACTGCTCGCCCTCATCGCCCTCGCCGAGTCCGCGCCACCGTGGCCGCACCCGGTGGTGTGGTGCCACGGCGACCTGCACGTCGGCAACGTCGTCCTCGCGGAGGACGACGCGGTCGGGCTCATCGACTTCGACGACCTCACCAGTGGGGACCCCGCCGTCGACCTGCGGGTCCTGTGGACGGCCTTCGATGCCGAGGACCGCGAGGAGGCGATGTCCGAACTGGAGGCGAGCGGCGCATACGACCCCTCGATCTGGGTCCGGGCCCGCGGGTGGGCGGCCTCGTCCTTCCTCTTCCCGGTCGCGGCCAACCCGAAGGGAAGTGTCGACTACGAGGCGGCGATCCGGCATACCTGCGAGCAACTCCTGGGCTGATCGACCGGCGGCGTAGTGAGCGGCTTCGAGATCGTCCGGGACCGGCGGGCCGGGTGGGTGGTCATGCTCGACGGGTTTCCGCAGAGTCACGTCAATCCGGACGATCCGCTCGACCTGGCCTTTGAGTATGTGGCGCTCGCCGCCGCGGCGATCGATGCGGTCCTCGCCGGGCCGGGTCCGCTGCGGGTCACGCATGTCGGGGGTGCCGGACTGACCCTCCCCCGGTGGATCGCGGCGACCCGGCCCGGATCGCCGCAGATCGTCCTCGAACCGGATGCGGCGCTCACGGCCGCGGTCCGGGAGCGGTTGCCGCTGCCGCGGGGGCACCGGATCCGGGTCCGGGCCGTGGACGGGGTCCGCGGGGTGGCGGCGCTGCGGGACGGGAGCGCCGATCTGCTCATCATCGATGCCTTCGACAACGGTCGGATCCCGGCCGACCTGGCGGCCCTGCCGTTCCTGACCGACTGCGCCCGTGTGCTCGCACCCGACGGCCTCGTCGTCGTCAACATCGCGGACGAACCGGACGGCCGCTACGACGACCGGGTCGCGGCCGGGCTGCGTGCGGCCGGCCTGGTGCACACGATCCTGCTCGCGACGACGGATATCGCCAAGGGCCGCCGCTTCGGCAACCGGATCCTCCTCGGATCGGAACGGGCCATCGACGTCGGCGCACTCTCCCGGCGGGTGCGGCAGTTGCCGTGGCCGGCACGGGTGTTCGCACCTCGACCCGCGCGACCGTTCACCGGGGATGCCCGCCCGTCACCGCAGCCGCCGCCGATGGAGCGTGGCTGGCGGGTGCGGTGAATCGAAACCTGTTGCTGCACAACAGTTTTGACACTCCCACCCCAGATGCGGTCCGCGGCGGCGTCCGGTAGACTCAGGAGCAGCGAGACCGGGGCATTGCCAAGGTCGACAGCGCCCTTCCCCCGGACTCGGGTGACGAGCCGTCATGCGTGCCGTCGTGTTCGAGAACTACCAGACCTTCCCGGTTCTCAAGGAGATCGACGATCCCACCCCGGCCCCCGGTGAGGTGCTCCTCAAGGTCGCCGGAGCCGGTGCCTGCCACTCCGACGTCGGGGTCTTCCACGACTTCCCCGAGGACCCGACCGGGTTGATGACCCCACCGTTCGTCCTCGGCCACGAGACGTCCGGCTGGGTCGAGGATGTCGGCGAGGGGGTCACCGGACTCGAGAAGGGATCCGCACACCTGGTCTACGGGCCGATCGGGTGCGGCCGCTGCCGGGCCTGCTCCCGCGGACAGGACACCGACTGCGAGCGTCCCGCCGATGTCGGCTATCTCGCCACCGGGCTGGGCCGCAACGGCGGGATGGCGGAGTACATGACCGTCCCGGCCCGCAACCTCGTGCCGCTCGGTGACGCCGACGCGGTCGACGCGGCACCGCTCGCGGATGCCGGCCTCACGCCCTATCACGCGATCCGGCGGGTCCTGCCGCACCTGGCCGGTGGCGGTCGCACCGCACTGTGCATCGGTCTCGGCGGACTCGGCCTGGTCGGGGTGCAGATCTTGGCCGCGCTGACCGGGGCCCGGATCATCGCCACCGACACCAAGGAGTCGGCGATGGAACAGGCCGCCGCGCTCGGCGCGATCACCGTGCCCGGCGGGCCGGACCAGGTCGAGCAGATCCGGGATGCGACCGGTGGCCGCGGCGTCGATGCGGTGTTCGACTTCGTCGGCGTCGACGCGACGATCAAGCTCGCCGCCGACGTCGTCGCCCTCCAGGGCGCGCTGACCGTCGTCGGCATCGGCGGCGGCACCTACCCGTGGAACTTCTTCGGTGTCTCCTACGAGGTGAACTTCTCCTCGACCTACTGGGGCACGATCGAGGACCTGCACGACGTCGTCGCGCTCTACCGGGCCGGTCAGATCACCCCGGCGGTCGAGCGCTACTCGCTCGATGACGCGCTCGAGGCCTACCGCAAGTTGCGCGACGGCGAACTCGACGCGCGCGCCGTCGTCGTCCCGCACGGCTGATCGGGGCCGTGCCGGCCGGGCTTCGCCGGCCGGGCTCACCGGGCGGGCGTGAACTCCTGCCCGGTGAGACGTTCGTACGCCTCGACATACTTGGCCCGGGTGCGCTCGACGACATCGTCCGGCAGGCGGGGTGGCGGCGCACCGCTGCCCCGGTCCCATCCGGACTCGGGCGAGGTGAGCCACTCCCGCACGTACTCCTTGTCGAAGCTGGGCTGCGGTCGGCCCGGCTCCCACTGGTCGGCCGGCCAGAACCGGGACGAGTCGGGGGTGAGCACCTCGTCGGCGAGGACGAGGCGCCCGTCGACGACGCCGAACTCGACCTTCGTGTCGGCGATGAGTATGCCGCGCGCACCGGCAATCTCGTTGCCCCGGTTGAGGATTGCGACAGTCAGATCGCGCGCCTGGGCCGCCAGGTCTGCTCCGATGAGTGCCTCAACCTGCGCATACGACATCGGCTCGTCGTGCTCCCCCTTCGGGGCCTTCGTCGACGGTGTGAACACCGGCTCGGGCAGTCGCGAGCCGTCGGTCAGCCCGTCCGGCAGCCGCACCCCGGAGACGTGGCCATCGGCTCGGTATTCGCGCAGGCCGCCGCCGGTGAGGTAGGCCCGTGCGACACACTCGACCGGGAGCATCTGGAGGCGGCGCACCCGCACCGCCCGACCGGCCACCTCAGCTGGCACATCACTGGCGGAGACCACATGGCTGGGCACGAGGTCCGCGAGCTGCTCGAACCACCATAAGGAGAGCTGGGTCAGGACCGCGCCCTTGTCCGGGATGGCCGGATCGAGGGCGAAGTCGAAGGCGCTGATCCGGTCCGAGGCGACGAGGAGCAACTCGTCGTCACGCGGTCGGCCGGTCGCCGGGTCGAGCGGGGCATAGAGGTCGCGGACCTTGCCGGAGTACAGGTGCGCGAAGCCGGGCAGCTGCGGGGACGTCATGCCTCCATCGTGGCAGCCGCACCGGCCTCCGGGTGAGGTGGGCGCGCGGACGGGTTCGGATCCGCGATCTCGCCACGGACGGCCTTGAGGGCGATGTCGCTGCGGGCGTGGCAGTCGGCGAACGAGACCCGCTCGACCGCCGCATACACCCGCTCGCGGGCCTGCTCCAGATCCGCCCCGAGGGCGACGACCGACAGCACCCGACCGCCGGCGGAGACAACAGTTCCGTCCGGGCCGTCGGCGGTCCCGGCATGCAGGACGTATGCGGTGGGCACCTCCCCGACGTCGGCCAGGCCGTCGATGACATCGCCGGAGCGGGGCGTGCCGGGGTAGTTCTCCGCGGCCATGACGACGGTGACCGCGGCCTGCTCACTCCACCGCAGTTCCGGCTGGTCGGCGAGGGAGCCGGTGGCCGCCGCATACAGCAGTTGCCCGAGCGGGCTGCGCAACCGGGCGAGGACCACCTGGGTCTCCGGGTCGCCGAACCGGGCGTTGAACTCGATGACTTTCGGGCCGCGGGAAGTCAGCGCAAGGCCGATGTAGAGGGTGCCGATGAAGGGTGTGCCGCGGCGCGCCATCTCGGTGACGACCGGCTGGGCGACCCTGGCCACGAGATCGTCGACGAGCCCCTCCGGAGCCCACGGCAACGGTGAATACGCGCCCATGCCACCGGTATTGGGCCCGGTGTCACCGTCGCCGACCCGCTTGAAGTCCTGCGCCGGGACGAGCGGGACGACATCGGTGCCGTCGCACAGGACGAAGAGGGAGACCTCCGGCCCGTCGAGGAACTCCTCGATGACCACCGCGCCACCGTCCTTGGCGAGGCACTGCTCGGCGTGCGCCAGAGCCTCCGCCCGGTCGTCGGTGACGACGACTCCCTTGCCGGCGGCCAGGCCGTCGTCCTTGACGACATGGGGGGCACCGAAGGCGTCCAGGGCGTCGGCGACCTCCGCCATCGTCGTGCACAGCCTGCCCATCCCCGTCGGGCACTCGGCGGCTGCCATGACCTCCTTCGCGAAGGCCTTGCTGCCCTCGAGCCGGGCCGCCTGGGCCGAGGGTCCGTAGCAGGGTATGCCCGCCTCCCGGACGGCGTCGGCGACACCGGCGACGAGCGGGCCCTCCGGGCCGACGACGACGAGGTCGACGGAGTGCTGTCGGGCCAGGTCGGTCACGGCTGCCGGGTCGAGGGGGTCGACCGGTTCGCACCGGGCGGTGGTCGCCATCCCGGGATTGCCCGGGGCGGCGATGACCGCATCGACCTGCGGATCGGCGGACAGGGCGGTGACAAGGGCGTGCTCACGGGCACCGGAGCCGATGACGAGGACCTTCACAACAGTCCACTCTAGGGTTCCTCCGGTGCCGCCGCCCGCACGGGGACCCCTCACAGAGCGCGTAGACTTGACAGTTCGTCCCGTCCCGCCATCGGAAGCCGCGCACCTGTGACCGAGCACCGCATCGACACCGATGTGCCTGCCACCGACGCACTCTCCCGGGAGATCGCGCTCGAGCAGGCCCACGTCGACAAGGTCTACGCCGAGTTGGCCAAGGCCCGACTGCGCACCGCGGACGTCGAGGCGGACGGGCTGGCCCGCGGGCGCACCGACCGCGTCGGCGACGTGCGCGACGAGGAACTCACCGGCCTGGTCGAACGCGACGCCCTCGTCTATCTCGCCGCCCGCCGCCGCCACGACCTGGACCGCCAGTTCGAAGGACTCGTCTTCGGTCGCCTCGACCTGGACCACAGCGGTTCGCCGGACCCCGCCGAACTGGACGTGAGGGAGTTGGAGGCCCGCTACATCGGTCGGCTCGGGGTGCGCGACGACGACTACGAGCCGCTCGTCATCGACTGGCGCGCCCCGGCGGCCGCCCCCTTCTACCGGGCCACCCCCGTCGACGCGCAGGGTGTCATCCGCCGCCGCGTGCTGCGCTGCACCGGCGACCGGGTCGTCGGCATCGAGGACGACCTCATGGTCGCGCAGGCTCCGCAGGACCTCGTCGTCATCGGTGACGGCGCCCTCATGGCGGCCCTGACCCGCAGCCGCGGCGCCCGGATGCGCGACATCGTCGCGACCATCCAGCGCCACCAGGACGAGGCCATCCGCGCCCCTGCTCGCGGCATCACCGAGATCACCGGCGGACCCGGCACCGGCAAGACCGTCGTCGCCCTGCACCGGGCTGCGTTCCTGCTCTACTCCGACCGCCGTCGCTTCGAGTCGGGTGGGGTTCTCATCATCGGCCCGAGCCCCGCATACACCGCCTATATCGAACGCGTCCTGCCCTCCCTCGGCGAGGAATCGGTCGTGCTGCGCTCCATCGGCGACCTCGTCGACGGCGTGACCGCCACCCGACTGGACCCGCCGTCGGTGGCCCGGATCAAGGGTGGCCACCGGATCCGCACCGTCCTGGCCCGGGTCAGCCAGGAGGCGCCACCCGACGCGCCGGCCGAGTTCCGGGCGTTCGTCGCCGGCACAGCGATCAGGATCGACGCCGACGCCCTGCGGGCCGTCCGTCAGCAGGTGCGCCGCACTCACCAGCACAACCTCGGAGTCGCCGCCGCCCGAGCCGCGCTGGCCGACCTGGCCTGGGCACAGCACGAGGAGCAGCGCGGCCGTGAGGAGCGGGCCGAGTTCCTCGACCGGTTCCACGACTCGCTCGACGTCGACCGCTTCATGCGCGACTGGTGGCCCCAACTCGACCCCCGCGAACCGCTGCTGTGGCTCGCCGACGAGACCGTCCTGGCCCGCTGCGCCCACGGAATCCTCGGCCGCGGCGATCAGCGCGAACTCATCGCCTCGCTGCAGGAGGCCCTGACGACCGGGACCTGGTCGGTCAGCGACGTTCCCCTCATCGACGACCTGTTCTCCCGGCTCGGCCCGATCCAGGACGAGGAGCCCGAGGAGCGCGGCTTCTTCGAGGTCGAGGAGTTGGACAACCTCGCCGAGTTCGGCGTCCAGGAGGTCGGTGCCGGTGCGGCGCCGGCGCCGCTGCGCTCGATCAGCCTGGAACGCCTCGGCGACGACCCCCGCGACCGCCTCGTCCACGGCATCATCGACCGCCCGCGCAGCTATGCGCACATCCTCGTCGACGAGGCCCAGGACCTCTCGCCGATGCAGTGGCTGATGGTCGGCCGCCGCGGTAGGCACGCCTCGTGGACCGTCGTCGGCGACGACGCCCAGAGTTCATGGCCGGACGCCGCCGAGGCCCTGCGCGCCCGCCACGACGCCTATGGTCGCGGCCAGCGGCGCGGCTTCCACATGGACACCAACTACCGGAATGCGCGCGAGATCTTCGACTACGCCGCAGACGTCATCCGCCGCGAGGTCCCCGACGCCGACATCCCCGCCGCCGTCCGGGAGATAGGGTGGCCGGTGCGCGAGGTCGACGCCGACGGAGCGACCGGAGCCGCCCTCGACCGGCTCCTCGCTGCGGAAGTCGCGCACCTGCTCGACGCCGTGGAGGGCGGGGTCGTCATCGTCCCGGGAGCACCGCATACAGCAGCCGCGGAGCGGGCCGCGCAGATCTTGGAGCGGGTCAGCGTCGTCGATCCGTTGTCGACCAAGGGTCTGGAGTATGACGCCGTCCTCGTGCTCGACCCGGAGCAGATCGCCGCTGAGACCCCCGGCGGGATACGGGCGCTGTATGTCGTGCTCACCCGGGCGGCCCACCGCCTCACCGTGCTGCGGCCCTGACTGGGCTGAGTCGCCGGCTCGGGGTCTGCGGTCAGCCGGACTTGCGGCGGAACATCTGCTGGGTCCCGGACGTCTCCGGACCGTGGGCGTGGTCGGCCTTGCCCTGGCTGCCCTCGGCGCTGACGTCCCGCCCACCGTGCGCCTTCTTCTTCTCCAGGGCCTCGCGGAACCTCGCCTTGATGTCCTCGGGAACGCGTTCACCCTTCGACACGTCGCATCTCCTTCGTCGCTGGCGACACATGTTGCCGCTGAGCAGTGCCTCCCACCGAAACACCGTTCGCCGGTGGGCGCAAGGGGATTAGCGACGCGCGGTGTCTGCTCTCAGGGATCGCTATCGTGCGCTCGACAGCGCGTTACCCATCCCCTCGGCAGCCGCCCCTGGACCCAGGGATCGCTACCGCGCGCTCGACAGCGCGCCGGCCATCCCACCAGCGTCGCCGAGCAACTCCTACGGCAACAGCGAGTGCCGCTCGATGATCTCGTGCCGTCCCGGACCGACGCCGATCGCCGAGACCCGGGAGCCGATCAGTTCCTCGACGCGCAGCACATAGCGCTGGGCGTTCTCCGGGAGCTCCTCGAAGGTGCGGCAGCCGGAGATGTCCTCCCACCACCCGTCGAGGTAGTCGTAGATCGGCGTCGCGTGGTGGACATCGCTCTGGTTGACCGGCATCTCGTCGTGCCGCACGCCGTCGACGTCATAGGCGACACAGACCGGGACCTTCTCGAATCCGGTGAGGACATCGAGCTTGGTGATGACGAAGTCGGTCACCCCGTTGATGCGGGTCGCATACCGCCCGATGACGGTGTCCATCCAGCCGCAGCGGCGCGGCCGCCCGGTCGTTGTGCCGTACTCCTGGCCGGTCTTGCGCAACGTCTCGCCGTCGTCGTCGAACAACTCGGTCGGGAACGGCCCCTCCCCCACCCGAGTCGTATACGCCTTGAGGATCGCGATGACCCGCGCCACCCGGGTCGGCGGGATCCCCGAACCGGTACAGGCCCCACCGGCCGTCGCCGACGACGACGTCACGAACGGATAGGTGCCGTGGTCGACATCGAGCAGCGTCGCCTGACCCGCTTCGAGCAGCACGGTCCGTCCCGCATCGAGTGCCTTCTCCAGCTCCAGGGAGGTGTCGCGGACCATGGGAGCCAGGCGGTCCGCATACGAGAGCAACTCCTCGACGACCCGGTTGGCCTCCGCCGCCCGCGTGTTGTAGATCTTCACGAGCAGCTGGTTCTTGACCTCCAGGGCCGCCTCGACCTTCTGGCGGAGGATGTTCTCGTCGAAGAGGTCCTGGACCCGGATGCCGATCCGGTTCATCTTGTCGGCGTAGGTCGGCCCGATCCCCCGGCCGGTCGTCCCGATCTTGCGTTTGCCGAGGAAGCGTTCGGTGACCTTGTCCAGGGTCCGGTTGTAGGGCGCGATGATGTGCGCGTTGGCCGAGACGATGAGCCGGGAGGTGTCCACCCCGCGGGCGGCCAGTCCGTCGAGTTCGTCGAAGAGGACCTCGAGGTCGACGACGACGCCGTTGCCGATGACGGGCACGACATTCGGGGACAGGATGCCGGAGGGGAGCAGGTGCAGCGCATACTTCTCGCGCTGGCCGTCCGGTCCCTCGATGACGACGGTGTGTCCGGCGTTGTTGCCGCCGTTGAACTTCACGACGTAGTCGACGGCCGATCCGAGCAGGTCGGTGGCCTTCCCTTTGCCCTCATCGCCCCACTGGGCACCGACGAGCACGATCGCGGGCATGGGCAGCTCCTCCTCGATAGGTCAAGCATGATGACCGCTCCCGCAGCGATGCGGATGTATGCGACGGTCCGGGCAAACAGCGATCCAGCCTATCGCTTCGCTGACTGGGCCATCGAGGCGCGCAGCCCCGACAGCGGTGACGGGCCGGTCTCGAGGCGTCCGCGGGCCAGGAGTGCGGCCCCGAGTTGGAAGCGGGTGTCGACCCCGTGTTCGTCCATGAGGTCGGCGATCCGGCGGCGCACGGTGCGCAGGCTCAGGCCCAGGGTGCGGGCGATCGCCTCGTCCTTGAGGCCAAGAGCCATCAGGTCGATGAGTTTGGCCTCGCGTTGCTTCTCCCCGAGGTCGGCGCCGAGGGCGACCCCGGAGGCGTAGGTGTTCTCGTGCAGCGCAGTGAAGGCGGCGATGAGCATCGGCTCGCGGATGATGACGTAGTCGGATTCGGGGACGTTCCATTCGGCGCAGGCCAGGACGGCGTTCGATCCGGCGATGAGGAACTCGCTGGGCGGGTCGACGACGAAACGCTGCTCCTCGCCGGCATCGGACCAGGCCCCGATCCAGCGTCGTCCGACGGCGGTGTCGAGGACGGAGAGCGGATAGATGCACCGGAGCACGAGTCCGTCGGCCATCCGCTGCTGGGTGTCTCGGATGCGTTCCTCCTCCAGGCCCGGACCGTATTCGACGGTGCGGGTCACGCTGCGCACGATGCCCGGACCGAGCTCATCGAGCAGGCCGGCGATGACGTCGCTGGCGACCTCGGCGGGGATGACCTCGAGGTCCGCTTCGTGCCGCACGGCCGAGCGGGCCTGAACGATGCTCAACGCCCGGATCGCCTCACGGACCTCACCGAGTTCTGCGCGTCGGGCATCGAGCCGCTGGTCCTCGATCTCGAGGAGTCGCTCGAGATGGCGGATGACCTGGGCTGGTTGACGCGAGTTAGTTGAACGATGCGACACTCTGGCATCTTAGTGCCATCGGCAATTAAATGTCAGGCTTGTGGCGCACGGTCAGGCATGATGGAGTCCACGTCGAGGCTGAAACGCAGGGGACTATCACGCTTTGACGGATTTGAGGGACGCCCGTCGCGGCGTCTGCTCCTGGCAGGGGGCATCGCCGGGGGTCGCCTTACGCGGCCCCCGGCGATCTATGTTTTCGGGGTTGTTTCCGGGGTTGTTGTTTCCGGGGCTCGGGGCGACGGCCCGAGTTGCTACAGCCCGAGCTCGCGGGCCGCGCTCGCCGAGGATGCGCGCAGGAACTCCACGCAGCGGTGCCGCTCGTCCTCCTCACCGATCGCGGCGGCCGCCTTGGCCAGCGTCGCGAGCGCGCGGAGGAAGCCCTGGTTCGGCTCGTGCTCCCACGGCACCGGCCCCTGGCCGCGCCATCCCGAGCGCCGCAGCGAGTCCAGGCCGCGGTGATAGCCGGTCCGGGCGAACGCATACGCCATGACCTCCTCCCCGTCGGCGAGGGCGTCCTCGGCGAGCACCGCCCACACCAGCGACGAGGAGGGGTATGCGCGGGCCACCTGATCCGCAGCCCTGCCTGCATCGAGGGCCGGGCGGGCGGGGTCCGGTGGGAGCAGCGTCTCGGGGATCCCGAGCAGGTCGTGAGTGGGGCCGGTCATGGCCTCACCCTACGCAACCCGTGGTCGTCGCTGCAGCCGCGCACCGCATACCCGATCGGCACCTGGTGCCGTCCGTCGAAGGTGGGCAAACGGGGGCCCCCACCCCGCGAAGGTGGGCGTTCCGGCGCCCCGCCCCGCGAAGGTGGGCGATCTGTCGAAATCCCGGCCCAGAATCGACCATTTGCCACCCCTCAGCGCGGGCACCCGGCGAAGGTCGGCAAACGGGCACCCCGTGAAGGTCGGCAATCCGGCACCCCCACCCCGCGAAGGGGGCAATCCGGCACCCCCGCCCCGCGAAGGTGGGCGATCCGTCGAAATCCCGCCCCAGAATCGACCATTTGCCACCCCTCAGCGCGCGCACCCCGCGAAGGTGGGCAATCCGGCACCCACCCACCCGTCGAGAGATGGTTCTGGCCCCGCTTTCACGCGGAAAGCGGGGCCAGAACCATCCGTCAACTGGAGGGGGAGGGACTCAGCGGTGCGTACCCGCCGAGCGCAGGTCCTCACAGGCCTCGACGACGCGGGCGGCCATGGCGGCCTCGGCCTCCTTGCCCCACGAGCGCGGGTCGTACTTCTTCTTGTTGCCGACCTCGCCGTCGATCTTCAGGACGCCGTCGTAGTTCTCGAACATCCACGAGGCGACCGGGCGGGTGAAGGCGTACTGGGTGTCGGTGTCGACGTTCATCTTCACGACGCCGTAGTCGACCGCCTCGGCGATCTCCTCCGGGGCGGAGCCGGAGCCACCGTGGAAGACGAGGTGGAACGGCTTGGAGCCCTCGGCGAGACCGAGTTCCTTGGACGCCGCCGCTTGGGCGACCTTGAGGACCTCGGGGCGGAGTTTGACGTTGCCCGGCTTGTAGACGCCGTGGACGTTGCCGAATGTCAGCGCCGTCATGTAGTAGCCCTTCTCGCCGGCGCCGAGGGCCTTGACCGTCGCGATCGCGTCCTCGGGCGTGGAGTAGAGCTTCTCGTTGATCTCGTGGGCGACGCCGTCCTCCTCGCCGCCGACGACACCGACCTCGATCTCGAGGATGATGTTGGCCTTGTTGCAGCGCTCGAGGAGCTCCTCGGCGATGCGCAGGTTCTCATCGAGCGGCACCGCGGACCCGTCCCACATGTGGCTCTGGAAGTAGGGCAGGCCGCCGGCGTCGACCCGCTCCTGGCTCGCGGCGAGCAGCGGGCGGACGAAGCCGTCGAGTTTGTCCTTGGGGCAGTGGTCGGTGTGCAGCGCGATGTTGACCGGGTAGTTCTTGGCGACCTCGTGGGCGAACGCCGCGAACGCGAGTGAGCCGGTGACCATGTTCTTGACGGTCGGGCCGGAGAAGTACTCGGCGCCACCGGTCGAGACCTGGATGATGCCGTCACTGCCGGCGTCGGCGAAGCCGCGCAGCGCGGCGTTGAGGGTCTGGCTCGAGGAGACGTTGATCGCCGGGTACGCGAAGCGTTCGTTCTTGGCCCGGTCGAGCATCTCGGCATAGACCTCGGGGGTTGCGATGGGCATACCTACTCCTTCGTGCGGCGCCTCGCGACGCCGCTGTTGTGGGCGTGTGGTCCACTCCCATCCTTCCATGCGTGGCACCTGTGTGGGCACCCCGATCGGCGATCAGGGCGGAGCCTTAGTCTTCGGCCATGGACAGGGCTCGCAGGGACGGATCCGGCTGGGGTATGCGGCTGCTCGCCGTCGTGGGTCTGCTCACCCTGATCCCGGCTCTCGTTCTGGTCGGTATGCGGTTCGCGCCGTCCCAGTCGTACCTCCCGGCGGCGCAGGCGGTCGGGCTGTTCCCGGTGGCCGCACTGCTCGCCCTGGTGGCGGCGTTGTGCCTCGCCGGGGCGCGGTGGCGCTGGACGGCCGGGGTGGCTGCCGTCGTGGCGGTTGTGACGCTCGTGGTCGTCTTCGAGCGCACCACCGATTCCACTGTCACGGCTACGGATTCGACTGCGACGGTCCAGGTCGGCGCGGCCAACGCCTACTTCGGGCGAGCCGATGTCGGCGCGCTCGCTGCGCAGTTGCGGGAGCTTGATGTCGCGTGCGTCGCGGAGGCGACCCCCGACCTGGCCGCCGCGCTGGCGCGGGAGGGGATGGACGCATACCACGCCGTCGATGCGTCCGAGGGTGGGGCGAGCGGGACGGTGCTCTACTCACGCTGGCCGATCCGGGAGGTGGCGCAGGTCGAGGGGGTGAGTTTCCGAATGCCGCGGGCGGTCGTAACGACCCCGTCCGGGGCGGAGGTGACGGTGACGTGCGCACATCCGGCGCCGCCGAACCCGTCGCAACGCGCCCTCGACCTGTGGTCGCAGGAGTTGCGCGCCGTCCGGGACGCCGTCGCCGACACCGACGGGGCGCAGATCGTCATGGGTGACTTCAACGCGACGTGGGACCACCGACTGCTCCGCGAGGTCGCCGCCGCCGGGGATCTGCGCGATGTCGCCGTCGTCGCCGGTCAGGGGCTGACCCCGACGTGGCCGCTGCGGGACGGCCCGTCGCCCATCCCGTTGTTCCCGATCGACCACGTCCTGACCGACCTCGACGTCGTCGATGTCGTGATCGAGGATGTCGCCGGCTCCGACCACCGACTGGTCACGGCAACCCTGACCACCGCCCCCGCCA
>DUPF01000283.1 GCA_012838445.1 Intrasporangiaceae bacterium
CGGGAACCGGCGCCGGGTCGCGACCGCGCCGGCCGGCCGCAGCGCCTCCAGCGGGGAGACGCGGGTGGCCCGCACCGTCGGCAGCACCGCGGACAGGACGGTGACGACGAGGCCGACGAGGAACGGGATGAGCAGCGCCGTCATGGTGATGACCGCGCCGGCGTCGAGCGGCAGGTCGACGCCCGTCGACCTGAGCGGCCGCACGCCGAGGAGGGCGATCCCGACACCGGTGAGCACCCCGAGCGCGGCGGCGAGCGCGCCGATGACGACCGCTTCGAGGAGGACGAGGCGCCGCACCTGTCGGGTCGTCGCCCCGACGCACCGCAGCAGTGCGAGTTCTGCGGTGCGTTGGGCGAGCGTGATCGTGAAGGTCGTCGCAATGACCATGGCGCTCGTGACGAGCGCGACCCCGGAGAACGCGAGGAGCGTCAGGCTGAGCAGGTCGGTGCGGCCGGTCATCTCCGTGACCCGGGCCCGCGCCGCTTCCGGTCCGGTCTGCACGCTCCTGCCCGGGAGGAGTTCGGTGATGGCGGTCCGCACCGAGTCCGCGGTGGCGGGCGGGTCGAGGTGGACGAGCAGGGCCCGGTAGGTCAGGTTCGGGTCGAGGTTCCGCAAAGTGGCGTCCGTCGCCATCGCCGCGGGGGAGTGACCGAGGTCGCTCATCATCGACATCTTGACGACGCCGACGACGCTCAGCTCGGCCGGAGGTGGGTCACCGTCCCCGTAGGGCTGGAGCGTGAGGGTGTCGCCGACCCCGACGCCGGCGTCGGCGAGGGTGGTCGTCACGGCGACCTCCCCGGGGCGGCTCGGGAGCACCCCTGCGGTGACATCGGCTCCGGGCCGGAGGTTGACGACGGAGACGAAGGAGTCCCGCCACATCCCACCGGTCATCCCCTCGCCGAGGACCGACTGCACGCCAGGCAGTGCCGCGACGGCGTCCAACTCGACCGGGGTGGACGCAGACTCACCGTCGGAGACGACGAGGTCCGCGGTCCGCAACCCGCCGGCGATGGCGTCGGCGACGGCGGCGCGGCTGCTGTCGAGGGCGATGATGCTCGCGGTGAGGAAGGCCGTGCCGAGGAGTGCGGCGATCAGTGCCGCGATGAGGCGACGTCCGCGGGAGGTGGCGCCGGCACGCAGGGAACTGCCCCGGGCCGGTCCCGAGTGGGCGGCCGGTGCGGCGGCGGATGGTTGAGCCGTCGACGGGGTGGACATGGTGGTGGTCATCAGGCCCTCCCCAGGTCCCGGACCGCGTCGACGATGGTGTCGGCGTCCGGGTCGACGATGTCGCCGGCGATCTGCCCGTCGGCCAGCAGGATGACCCGGTCGCCGTAGGCGGCGGCACCGGCGTCGTGACTGACCATGACGACGGTCTGGCCCCACTCGTCCACCGAGCGGCGCAGCAGCGCGAGCACCTCGGCACCGGTCGTCGAGTCGAGCGATCCGGTCGGCTCGTCGGCGAAGATCACCTTCGGGCGGGTCACCAGTGCCCGGGCCAGGGCGACCCGCTGCTGCTGACCTCCCGAGAGCTCCCCGGGGCGGTGCGCCAGTCGGTCCCCGAGACCGAATGCGTCGATGATGGTCCGCTCCCACTCGACCTCGACACCCCGCCCGGCGAGGTCGAGGGGGAGGCGGATGTTCTGCCAGGCGGTCAGGGTCGGCAACAGGTTGAAGGCCTGGAAGACGAACCCGACCGACTCCCGGCGCAACCGGGTCAACTGGGTGTCGGTCAGTCCGGTGAGCTCGGTGTCCCCGAGGAAGGTGCGGCCACCGGTCGGGGTGTCGAGTCCGGCGAGCAGGTGCATCAGGGTCGACTTGCCCGAGCCGCTCGGTCCCATGATCGAGGTGAAGCGGCCGGTCTCGATCCCGACGGAGACCCCGTCGAGTGCGCGCACCGCGGCCTCCCCCCGGCCGTAGGTCTTCGTCAGGTCGATGGCGCTCGCGGCGAGGGTCGCCGGGCGCGGCATGGTCATGGTCGATGCGGTTCGTGTCGTCATGGCAACGACGCTAGGAATACCGACCCGCACGCCACATCAGCCCACGGTCCCCACCTGCGGGAGAGTCGCATACGACTGCGGGATGACGGTCAGTCCGGCCGTCCGACGAGGCCGCATTCGTAGGCGGTGATGACCATGTGCACCCGGTCCCGGAGTCCGAGTTTGGCGAGGATCCGGCCGATATGGGTCTTGACGGTGGCCTCGGCGAGGAAGAGGTCGGCGGAGATCTCGGCGTTGGTCAGGCCGCGGCCGACGGCGGCGAGGACTTCCCGTTCCCGGTCGGTGAGCGGGTCGAGTCGGGCCAGGGCCCGTCGCCGCTCCAGGGCTGCGGCGGTCTCGGTGCCGGAGTCGGCCAGTTCGGGCAGCAGCCGCTCGAGCATCCGCCGGGTCGTCGACGGTGCCATCGCGGCGTCCCCGGCGTGGACGGCGCGGATCGCCGTGAGGAGCTCACCGGGTCCGCAGTCCTTGAGGAGGAACCCGGACGCGCCCGCCTTCAGGGCGGCGAACGCATATTCGTCGAGGTCGAACGTCGTCAGCACGAGGATGCGGGCCGGATCCCCACGGCCCTGCAGCCGCCGGGTCGCCTCGACCCCGTCGAGGCGGGGCATCCGGATGTCCATGAGGACGACGTCGGGGGAGGTGGCGGCGATGACGTCGAGGGCCTGGAGTCCGTCGCCGGCCTCCCCGACGACGGTCATGTCGGGTTGGGCGTCGAGCACCATCCGGAACCCGGCGCGCACCAACTCCTGGTCGTCGACGAGGACGAGCCGGATGGGCTGGTCCGCGGCAGCATGCGGGTTGGTCACGGGCGGCTCCGGGAGGGGTCGGTATGCGGTGGTCCGGCTGGGGTGGGCGCGGCCGGGATCGTCGCGACCACCTCCCATCCTCCCTGGGGTCGCGGTCCGGCGTGCAGGGACCCGCCGAGCACCTCGATCCGCTCGGTCATGCCGAGGATGCCGTGTCCGGTCCCGTCCGGGCTCGACCCCTGGGTGGGTCCGTTGTCGGTGACCCGGACGAGAAGGACCGCCGGGGTGCGCAGCACGTCGACGTCGACACGCACACTCGGCCCGGCGTGCTTGAGGACATTGGTCAACGACTCCTGGACCACCCGGTAGGCGGCCTGGTCGACCTCGCGCGACAGATCATCGATGCGGCCGCGCATCGCCACCTGGATCTCCCGGCCGGAGTCACGCATCCCGTCGGCGAGCCGGTCCAGGTCGGCGAGCCCCTGGAACGGCGCGTACTCGGCCCCGGCGCCCTCCTCGCGCAGGACGCCGACGAGGCGGCGGGTCTCGGCGAGGGAGGAGCGGGCGGTCTCGGCCAGGGTCTCCAACGTGGTCGCGGCCTGCTCGAGCGCGGCCCGGTCCGCCTCGACCTGCGGGGGCTGGTCGAGGGCGGTGCGCGCCGCATACAGCGCACCATCGGCCTGGACGACGACGACCGCAAGACTGTGCGCGACGACGTCGTGCATCTCGCGGGCGATCGCTGCCCGCTCGTCCTGGACGGCGAGTCGGGACCGTTGTGCCTCGTCGCGGGCGAGGGCGGCCTGCTGGTCCGCCGCGCGGGACTGGACGATGAGGCGGCGGCGGGTGACATCGCCGGTGAGCCAGGACAGGATGACGATCATCGACAGAATGCCGAGCAGGCCGAGGAAGATGACCGAGTTGGACCAGGCGGTCCAGCGCATCGCCGCGAGCAGCGCCCCGACGAGCCCGAGAGCCACCGTTGCTGCGGATTCGGTCCGGGTCCCGTGCGCGGCAGCGCTGAAGACCGCGATCGGGACGGCGAGGTTGGCCGGATGCGACTCCGTCATGACGGACAGTTGCAGCAGACAACCGGCCGCGATGATGCCTGCGACGAGCAGGGGTGCCTGACGGCGCCAGAGCAGCGGCACGATCTGGACCGCGCCGATGAACATCCACGTCCATGGGTTGATCGAGCGGGTCCCCACTACGACGGCGAAGCCGATCAGGAAGGTGAGCAGCACCCCGACGAGGACCGCGTCGACCGTCCCGGGGGACGCTCGACCTGCGTCGGGAAGGGCCGGTCTGGTCACGGACTCACCCTAGAACGCGCCCCGGTGGGGTGTCGTCATCCCGCGGTCGCTTCGGCCGGCGTTCGGCGTCACCCCCCGGTCCCACTCCACTTACTCGACGGACACCCCCGCCGCCATAACTTCGCAATAGCGAAGTTATGGCGGCGGGCTGAGCATGAATGTGGATAACTTCCGACGCTTCGCCGGAGTGTGTCCATGCTGAGGGGTATGACCTTTGCGCCCCAGACCCAGATTCGTCCTGGTACGCACCTACCGTTCACGGTCGAGAACGCTGCCGACATGGGCATCAGCCGGCACGAGCTGAGGACCGGTCCCTACCGCCGCGTCATGCGCGGCGTCTATATCCACGAGCGCATCCCCGATGCGCTTCCTGTCCGAGCCCGTGCCGCACTTCTCGCGGCACCGCCCGGTGGCATCCTCAGCCATGGCACGGCAGCATCGTTGTGGAATGCGCGAGTGCGGCGTTCTGCGGAGATCCATATCGCCTATCGAGGGACCGGGCAACCCACCCGTCGATCCGAGATCAAGGTGCACCGCTTCACCTATCCGCTCGAACGCAAGGCCCGCCACGGACTGCCCGTGACAAGCCCGGGAATGACGTTCATGCAGATGGCCGTTTGTTGGGATCTGGTCGAACTGACGACATTCGGTGACCTGCTCGTCAAGAAGGGAGTCATCACGGTCGGAGAGCTCCGCTCGTATGCGCAGGCGTGGCAGTTCCACGGGGCCGAAGCCGGTCGGCGGGCTGCTGCACTCGTCCGGGATCGTGCGGAGTCGGTGCCCGAGAGTCACCTGCGGCTGCTGCTCGTCCTCGCCGGTCTGCCGGAGCCGGAGGTCAATTACTCGATCCGCAATGCCGTCGGTGACGAGGTGTACCGGTTGGACCTGGCCTACCCCGAGATCCGCGTCGCCGTGGAGTACGACGGACGCTGGCACCACACTGACGAGCAACGGGCCAAGGACGGGCGACGACGTGATGTCCTGCGGGCGCGAGGATGGACGATCTTCGTGGTCACCGCCGAGGGCCTCTATGAGGAGCCCGAACCGACGCTCGACGAGATTGAGGAAGCGCTCAAGGACCGAGGCCTGCTGCTTCCGGAGCGCTCGTTCGAGTACCTGCGCTACTTCGGGTCGGTGCTGCCGCTCGAGGAGAACCCGTACTGGTCAGTCGCTACCTGATGCCGCGTCGGCGGTTGCGGCGCGGGCGCTCACCCTCGACCCGCAGGTGCAGCCGGCCTCGGCCGTGGCCGCCGCCAAAACTTCGCTATTGCGAAGTTATGGCGGGGCGGTTGGCGATGGTCACTCCCCGGCGGACAGGAATGCCAGCACCGCCCGAACCCGGCGGTTGTCCTCACCGGGTCCGAGGTCGAGCTTGGCGAAGACGTTCGCGACGTGTTTGCTCACCGCGCCGTCACTGAGGAAGAGCTCGGCACCGATCTGGTTGTTGGACAGACCGCGGGCCATGAGCTCGAGGACCTCCCGCTCGCGTGGGGTCAGTGCCGCGAGCCGGGACGGGGTGCGGTGCATGAGCCGGGCCGCGACATCGGGGTCGATGACGACGCCACCGGCGGCGACAACAGCCAGGGAGCGGAGGAAGTCGGCGACCCGGGAGATCCGGTCCTTGAGCAGATAGCCGAGCCCGCCGACCCCCTCCGGTGCCACGTCCGCCGAGACGTCCAGCGCGGCACCCGCAGCGCCGTCCGGTCCCGGGGCGAAGAGCTGGTTCGCGAACTCCGGGGCGATGTACTGGCTCACGACGAGGATGCCCACCTCGGGTCGCCGCGCCCGGATCTGCAGGGCCGCGCGCAACCCGTCGTCACTCATCCGCGGAGGCATCCGCACGTCGGTGATGACGACATCGACCGGCCCGGCGTGCTCGACGACGGCGAGCAGTTCGTCGGCGCTCGCCGCCTGTCCGACGACCTCGTGGCCCTGGCGTTCGAGGAGGCCGGCGATCCCCTCCCGGAGCAGCGCCGAGTCGTCGGCGACGATGACCTTCACGGCGACTCCTCGGTGAGTGCCGGGTGGGCAGCATTCAGCAGCAACGGGATTCGTGCGCTCACCGTCGTCGGGCCGCCGCTCGGGCTCGCGATGGTCATGGTGCCGCCGAACGCGGACAGGCGTTCGCGCATACCCGCCAGACCGTGGCCGGGGACGAAGTCGGCCCCGCCGGGTCCCTCGTCGACGACCGTCACATGCAGCGTCCGGTCGGCGGCGACGACGACACTGACCGGTGCCGTCGGGGCGTGCTTGGTCGCGTTCGTCAACGCCTCGGCGGTGAAGAACCACGCCGCCGACGCGACGCCGTCCGGCAAGGCCGGCAACGGATGGGGTATGCGCAGCGTGACTGGTCGTTCGCCCCGACTGAAGCGGGCGCACAGTTCCCGCAGCGCCGGTTCCAGACCCTGCTCGGTGAGCAGGTGGGAGTGGACCCCGGCGACGGTCTCACGCAGCGCGGCCAGCGCCGACGCGGTGTCGTCCTGGGCCTGGTCGAGCAGGTGGGCGGCGGTGCGGGCAGCGTGGTCCTGCGGATAGGTGGTCGTCACGTGGTCCAGGGCGAGGGCGGCCTCCCCGACCTTGAGGGAGGCGGCGACGAGGAACTGCTGGGCGCCGTCGTGCAGGTCCCGTTCGATACGGGCCCGCTCGATCTCGAACGCGTCGACGATCCGGCGTCGTGAGTCGGTCAGGTGTCGGATGCGTTCGGCGTGGTCGGCAGTCGGGTCGGTCGGGCCGCCGAGCGCATCGAGGGCGCCCCGGGTGATCCGGAGGATCTTGACCCGCTCCAACCCGCCGACGGCGAGGAGCGTCGTGGCGATGCCGCCGCCGAGGACGACGAGCAGGGCGGGTCCGGACACCTCGGCGGCGAGGACGGCGGCGATGGCGGTGCCGAGGGCGCCGACGACGAGGACCCCGAGTTGGGCCGCGATGAGGCCCCAGGGTGCCCGGACCGGTTGCATACGCTCGACTCTAACGAGATCAGGGGCCGGCGATGGTGGACCTGGGTCCACCCCGACTCGGGTGCTGGCACCATGGGCGGGCGGTCCGATCGTCGCTGGAATGGAGGTATGCACACCATGACTGACTCTGTTCCGGCCCCTTCTCCTGCCGGGACCTCCGCAACTCTGACCGCATCTGCTGTCGTCAAACGCTTCGGCCAGGTCGTCGCCCTCGGCGGCGTCAGTCTGGCGATCCACCCGGGCGAGTCCGTGGCCATCATGGGCCCGTCCGGTTCGGGCAAGTCGACCCTGCTGCACTGCCTGTCCGGGATCCTCGTCCCCGAGCAGGGCACCGTCGCCCTCGGCAGCCACCAGATCTCGACGATGTCCGACGCTCGTCGCTCCCGCCTGCGGCGGGAACGGTTCGGCTTCGTCTTCCAGGACGGCCAACTCATCGGCGAGTTGCCCGCCCGGGAGAACGTCGCCCTGCCGCTCCTGCTCGCCGGGGTCTCCCGCCGCGAGGCGCTGCACCGCGCCGACACATGGCTGGTCCGGCTCGGGTTGAGCGGTATGGAAGCGCGCCGACCCGGCGAACTGTCCGGTGGCCAGGCCCAGCGGGTCGCCATCGCCCGCGCCCTCGTGCACTCGCCGGCGGTGATCTTCGCCGACGAACCGACCGGCGCCCTCGACCAGGCGACCGGTCACGAGGTCATGCAGATCCTCACCTCGACGGCCCGGATGGCCGGGGCGACGCTCGTCCTGGTCACCCACGACATCAACGTGGCGCGGTGGTGCCACCGGCTCGTCGAGATCCGGGATGCGCTCGTGCACTCCGACACCCGGCTCGAGCAGCAGGAGGGCTGAGCGGTGGCGAACACTCTCGAACTCTCCCGACACCTCGCCACCGCCCGCTTGCGGGACAGCCGCGGCACCGGGGCCCTGGACGTCTTCGCCGTCGCGGCCTCCGCCGTGACGAGCTGGCTCGCCTTCGTCGTCGCCTCGGGCACGTGGATGTTCGTCCAGCGCCGGGACAACCCGCCGGAGTTGCTGCTGGGCCCCGGCGGCGACCCGGCGGTGGCCACGAGCGTGGCCACCGCATACGTCGTCCTCGCTGCCTTCGCCTGCGCACTGCTCGTCCTGCCGATCCTCGGCCTCGGCGGTGCTGCCGCCCGACTCGGCGCCCGGGGTCGGGCCCGACGGCTGGCCTCGCTGCGACTCATCGGCATGACGAGTCGGGAGGTCGTCACGATGTCCGTCGTCGAGAGCGTCCTGCAGGCCGCGGTCGGACTCGTCATCGGCGTCGGACTGTGGTTGGCGAGCACTCCGCTGCTCGGGATGCTGAGCTTCCAGGGCCGGCACATCGGGTTCACCGAGTTGCTCATGCCGTGGTGGCTGTGGCTCGCGGTCGCCGTCGTCGTCCTCACCCTCGCGGCGCTGTCCACCGTCATCGGTCTGGCCCGGGTGCGGATCTCCCCCCTCGGGGTGGCCCGGCAGGCGAGCAATCCGGCGCTGCGGGCGTGGCGGGTCCTGGCGTTCGTCCTCGGACTGGGCGCGCTGCTCATGCTCGGTCAGGTGTTCCTCCTGGACATCTCCGTCTTCGTCATCGGGCTGGTGTTCGGCGGCATGGTCCTGTTCGCGATGGCGATGACGAACCTGTTCGCGCCGTGGCTGCTCCAACTCATCGCCCGGTTCGGGGTGCTGACCGGTTCGGCGGCCCGGCTCATCGCGATGCGGCGCATCATCGCCGACCCCCGCTCGGCGTGGCGCAACGTCTCCTCACTCGGGCTCATCGGCTTCATCGTCGGGGTCGTCTCGACCCTGCCGCTCGGCGCCATCGACGACATGAACCCCGAGGAGTTGGTCATCATCTACGACATCCGCACCGGCGCCTGGCTCACCCTCGGGATCGCCGTCCTCGTCGGGGCCGCCGCGACCGCCCTGGCGCAGAGCTCCGACGTCGTCGACCGGGGTGATGAGCTCGTCGCGCTGGACCGGATGGGGGTCCCGCCCGCGCTGGACGCCGCGGCCCGCCGACACCAGGTCCTCATGCCGCTCGTGCTCACCCTCGGCACGTCGATGGCGCTCGGCGGACTCGTCGCCCTGCCGCTCATGGCCCAGCTGGACTCGCTGTTCGCGGTGACGTCCTCGACCGCGATCGTGCTCGCCGCCTGCCTCATTGCTCCGGTCACCCTCACGCTGGCCGCCGCCGAGGCGACCCGTCCCCTGCGGCGGCGTGCGATCGGCACGCTGACCCGACGCAACGACTGACCGGGGGTTCGGGGTGTCCAGCAACCTGACAATAGGAAGGTTGCTGGACATCCCGAAGGTGAGGTTCCAGTCAGGCGGCAGTGAATTCGCTCTCCCGGTCGCGACGAGGGGGCGGGCGGCCGCAATCGGGCCGGCGACATTCGCCCGGAGGTGACTGTGTCGCCCCGAGGGAGGGCTAGCTGGGCACCGCCGCGATGAGCCTCACTGAACCGCCATCGTCCACGCGCCGTCAGCTCTCACAGTGAGCAGATGAGTGGTTGCGTCGATGACCTTCGAGCCGGAGTAGGGGCCGATCTCGTTGATGTACAGGTTGTCCCACTCGCCCGTGTTGTCGAGACCCAGCACGATGAAGTTTGAGGTCCCGTCATGGGTGAAGTGCACCTTCTTGGCACCTCCGGACCAGCGAAGAACATCGTCACCTTGTCCGCTCGCACCGGAGCCGACTGCACGGGCAGCAGAGGGCGTTTTGATGTGAACCGTCCACGGCCCGTCGGCGGTGATCTCCAGGTGTGTCACATCGGATTCGACGAACACCGTCCCGGTGTAATCGCCGATCTCATTGACCA
The DNA here is from genome assembly GCA_012838445.1 of Intrasporangiaceae bacterium. Taxonomy (GTDB): domain Bacteria; phylum Actinomycetota; class Actinomycetes; order Actinomycetales; family Dermatophilaceae; genus F2B08. Next base: position 9,824 of record DUPF01000283.1, read on the forward strand.
TGAGGTCGACCCACTCCATCTGGTTGTCAATGCCCTTGACGATGAAGTTGGAGGAACCGCGATGGGTGATCGTGGCTATTGCGAAAGCAGTGGCACCGCCGGGCTTGGTGATCGAGACGACGTCGTCACCGCTGCCAGAGTATGAGCCCGGGGTCGGGGGCGGTGTGCATGTCGACTTGACTCCGGAGTCCGCGATGACGCCCTTTCCGCCGAGCACGGCCACCGTGCGGGGGGCATAGGCGCTCTTGAGCGCACCGATGGCGGGAGGCATGCAGGTCTTTTCCGTCAGAACAATGGGGGCGCCGTTGACGGCTGCGGCAGGGGTGCCGGCAACCGCATCCGGATAGTCGAGTCCGGTGGCGAAGAACATCGTCGGCGCTGTGGTCCAGAACATCTTGGCAATGGCCGCCGAAGTCTCGAAGCGGTTCTTGCCGCCGTGACGATGCACTGTCGCCTTCGTCGCACTCTTGACCTCAGCCTCAACCGCAGCTGAGATCGCGCCCGTACCACCAAGGAGGTGGACTGTTGTGGGCTTGAGTCGCTGGAGTTCCGCGGTGGTTGATTCCGGCAACGTCGCACCCGTGAGGAGCATCGGGGCGTTGACGGCGGCAGCAGCCGGGCCACCGGAGAGTGCATCAGCGAAGTCAGTTCCAGATGCGAGCACCACGGTCGATGCTGATTCCCACATCCCCTTCGAGATGGCGGCGGCCGTCTCGTATCGATTCACGCCCTGGAAGCGGCTGACAGCGCCGTACTCGCTCAGCTGCTGCTCCGTCGCTGCAGTCACAACACCGGTGCCGCCGACGATATAGATCTTCTCTGGCTTGAGACGTTCCAGCTCGGCTCTGGTGTGGCCATTGAGCGGGTTCTTGTCCACGAGGAGGATCGGCGAGTCGATGGACGCTGCCGCGGGTCCGGCGCTGAGAGCATCAGGGTAGTCCAAGGCGGAAGCGATGAAGACACTCTCCACAGGCGCCTCGAACGAGGCTTTCGAAATGGCAGCTGCCGTCGCGAAACGATCACTCCCGGAGAGCCGGGTCTGCCCCTCTTGGAGTGGAGTAGGCGTCGCACCGGCTGTTGTCGGGACAACCAGGGCGGCCACAGCAAGGACGGGAAGAAGAAGCGCCTTCAGTCGCATCGGGACTCCTATGGGTCAGGTGCTGGGGCACAGCGTCCGCGTCGTTTCACGCGATGGTGTCGGGATCCAGTGTGCTGATCATGCCAGGTTTGAACTGGCCAACGGGCCGTTGCAGGGCCTTGATCTCGACGATGCGAATGGATCACCCGAAGGCTGGAACCGTGGGATTGTCGAACTGGGTACTCATCCGAGCGGTGTTGCGCCCCCCAAATGCCGCGCGAGTGTCTAAGTTGTCCTGCATAGGCCAGCGCACCTCATGTGCACCGTCAGGAGCAAAGGAACCACCATGACCCGAAACCGTATGCTTGCGATCGCCTGCGCGGTACCCATGAGCATGTCTCTCCTCGCCGGGTGCGCCGTCGACGAGGGCGGCTCGGGTGGTGGCGGCGGCACCGACGGTGCGACCGGCACCGACGCGGCCCCGGCCGAGGAGGGCAACGGCAAGGTCGTCATCGCCTGCACCCCGCAGGAGGAGCAGTGCCAGGGGATGGCGGCCGGCTTCGAGAAGGCGACCGGCATCAAGACCTCGTATGTGCGGATGAGCTCTGGGGAGAGCGTCGCCCGACTCGACTCGGCCAAGTCCCACCCCGAGTTCGATGTCCTCTACGGCGGACCGTCCGACGGGCACGTCGCCGCGTTCCAGGCCGGGCTCATCGAGGCCTACCAGTCCCCGGAGGCGGCGGCGATCCCCGACCAGTACAAGGACCCGGAGGGCAAGTGGACCGGCACCTACGTCGGTGCTCTCGGCTTCTGCTCCAACAAGGACGTCCTCGACCGGCTCGGCGTCGAGGCCCCCACCTCGTGGGCGGATCTGCTCGATCCCAAGCTGAGCAAGAACGTCGCGATCGCCCACCCGTCGACGTCGGGCACGTCCTACACCGCGGTGTGGACCCAGATGGTCCTCAACGACATGGACGAGGAGAAGACGTTCGACTACCTGAGCAAGCTGCACAGCAACGTGCTCCAGTACTCCAAGAGCGGCTCCGCGCCGGGTCAGATGGCCGGTCGCGGTGAGGTCGCCGTCGGCATCGTCTTCAGCCACGACTGCGTCAAGTACCAGAAGGAGGGCTTCGACATGCTCGAGGTCACCTTCCCCGAGGATGGCACCGGGTACGAGATCGGCGCGGTCTCGCTCGTCAAGGGCGGCCCGAACCCGGTCGACGCCAAGAAGTTCCTCGACTGGACCTTGACCGCGGACCACCAGAACATCGGCCCGACAGTTGGCTCCTACCAGATCCCGACCAACCCGGACGCCAACGTCACCGAGGAAATGGTCAAGATCGACCAGGTCAACCTCGTCGACTACGACTCCGTCGCCGCCGGCGAGCGCAAGAAGGAGATCACCGCGCGCTTCGACGCCGAGATCGCCCCGCAGCCCAAGGAGTGAGCGGCCAGGACGGCTGAGCGCACATGGCCCTCCTCCAGGAAGTCGCCCAGCCCGAGGCGGCCGGTCGTGGACCGGCCCCTCGGGCGACCCGCCCCAAGGGCACCCGCGACCTGACCTTCGTCGCACTGGTCACCGTCGTCTCGGTGATCCTCTTCGTCATCGTCGTCCTGCCGCTGCTGCGGATCCTCTTCATCGGCCTGACGGGGGACGGACTCGAGGTCGTCAAGGGCACGGTGACCAACCCGGTCCACCGACGCATCTTCTGGAACACGATGAAGCTCGGCTTCGCCGTCTCGATCGTCGGCACGGCGCTGGGGTTCGTCCTCGCCTACGCCCAGGTGCGGCTGAAGTTCAAGGGCAAGAAGCTGCTCCACCTGATCTCGCTCATGCCGATCGTCTCGCCGCCGTTCGCCATCGCGACCGCGGCGATCACGCTCTTCGGCCGCAACGGGATGATCAGCTACGGGATCTTCGGGCAGCGCCCGGACATCTACGGGTTCAAGGGACTCCTCCTCGTCCTGTCCATCTCCTTCTTCCCCGTCGCCTACATGAACTTCAAGGGGATGCTGGAGAGTCTCGACCCCTCCCTCGACGAGGCGGCCGCGAACCTCGGAGCGAGCAAGGCCCGCGTCTTCGTCACCGTCACCCTCCCGATGCTCGTCCCCGGCATCGCCGGGTCGATCCTGTTGCTGTTCGTCGAGTCGATCGCCGACCTGGCCAACCCGCTCGTCCTCGGTGGTGACTACACCGTCCTGGCGAGCCGGGCATACCTCGCGATCACCGGCGAGTACGACGTGCCCGGCGGAGCGGCCTACTCGGTCGTCCTCCTCGTGCCCGCCCTGAGCGTCTTCCTCGTCCAGCGTTACTGGGTCAACCGCAAGAACGTCGTCACCGTCACCGGCAAACCGTCCGGTCGGGCCGAGCTCATCACGACCCCGGTCCTGCGGGTGCCGATCCTCGCGATCTCGGCGCTGACCGCGATCATGGTGCTCATCCTGTATGTGACGGTCGTCGTGGGCGGATTCGTCAAGATCTTCGGGGTCAACAACGAATTCACGTTGGACCACTACCGGTTCGTCCTGCAGGGCATCGGCTCCGATGCGATGTTCACCACGACGCTCCTCGCGCTCATCGCGACTCCCATCGCCGGTCTGCTCGGCATGCTCATCGCCTGGCTCGTGGTCCGCAAACTCAAACGCTCCGCCGGCCTGCTCGACTTCGTCGCGATGCTCGGGCTGTCCGTGCCCGGGACCGTCATCGGCATCGGCTACGCCATCGCGTTCAACACCCCGACGATCTACGGGGGCCGACAATGGTTGCCGGCGGTGGCCGGCGGATCGGCGATGCTCGGCGGCGCGATGGCGATCGTCATGGTCTACGTCGCTCGCTCGATCCCGACCGGGCTGCGCTCCGGTGTCGCGGCGCTGCAGCAGATCAACCCCGCGATCGACGAGGCGTCGACGTCACTCGGGGCGGACAGCGGCCAGACCTTCCGGAAGGTCACCCTGCCGCTGATCCGACCCGCGTTCGTCGCCGGCCTGACGTATGCGTTCGCCCGGTCGATGACGACGCTGTCGCCCATCGTCTTCATCACCACGCCGCAGACGAAGATCATGACCTCCCAGATCCTCGCCGAGGTCGATGCCGGCCGGTTCGGCAACGCGTTCGCCTACTGCGCGATCCTCGTCGTCATCGTCCTGGCGTTCATCGGACTGATCAACCTCATCGCCATGCATCCGGCGTTGCGGGGAGTGCAGAACCGATGAGCGCTCACCCACTGTCACAGCGCGCCACCGTCCGAAGGAGTCCCGATGCCTGAGACCGCGACCGATGCCGCGCCCCCGATCGACATCCCGGCAGCGACCCCCGGGCGGCTCAGCCTGCGCCGGCTGCGCAAGGTCTACGGCGATGACCCGAAGGCCGCCCCGGCCGTCGACGACATCGACCTCGAGATCGAGCCGGGCGAGTTCGTCACCCTGCTCGGGCCGTCCGGGTGCGGGAAGACGACGACGTTGCGGATGATCGCCGGGTTCGAGGCGCCGACGGCGGGTGAGATCGAACTCGACGGGCAGATCATCAACCGGGTCGCCCCGAACCACCGGCCGATGGCGATGGTCTTCCAGTCCTATGCGCTCTTCCCGCACCTGACCGTCTTCGACAACGTCGCCTACGGGCTGAAGTTGAAGAAGCTGAAGTCGGCGCAGGTCAAGGAACAGGTCGAGGCCGCCCTGGCGTCGATGAACCTGCAGCAGTATGCCGACCGCGCGCCCCACCAACTCTCCGGTGGGCAGCAGCAGCGCGTGGCGCTGGCCCGGGCCCTGGTCATGCGACCCAAGGTGCTGCTCTTCGACGAGCCGCTGTCCAACCTCGACGCCAAGTTGCGGGTGCAGATGCGTCGGGAGATCCGCCGGTTGCAGCAGCAACTGGGCATTACGTCCATCTTCGTCACCCACGACCAGGACGAGGCGATGACCCTCAGTGACCGGATCGTCGTGATGAACGTCGGCGTCATCGAACAGGTCGGCACCCCCCAGCACGTCTACCACCGGCCCGCGTCGGTGTTCGTCGCCGACTTCATCGGCCGGGCGAACTTCCTCGACGTCACCGCTGCCGAGGTCGACGGTGACCGGAGCCGGATCGAGGCGCTCGGGCGCAGCTGGCAGGTGCCGACCCACCCGGACGTGCGTCCCGGTGAGCGGGCACGTCTCCTCGTGCGCCCCGAGTCGGTGCGGTTGCAGCGCAGCTCGGCGAGCGAGGTCGGCGGGGGGATCGGGCGGACCCTGTCCTCGATGTTCTACGGGGAGTCGATCGAGTACGACGTCGAGACCGAGGCCGGGAACATCGTCGTCGCCATCGCCGACCCGCACGAGGACGAGACCTTCGCCGAGGGCGAGTTCGTCGAGGTGGCCTTCGAGGCGGCCCGCACCTATCTGTTGCCCCTCGGGTCGGACCCGTCGAGCTGATCGGCGGCGAGCACCTCGGCGGCGGCGACCCGGCCGCTGCGGACGGCGCCCTCCAGATAGCCGTTCCACTCGGTGGCGTACTCGGCACCGGCCCAATGGACGCGGCCCACAGCCGGCCGCAGGGCGTGTCCGAAGCCGGTCCAGACCCCGGGTGCGAAGTGGGCGCTGTAGCAGCCCCGACTGAATTCCTCTGCGGCCCAGTCCTTCTCGACGTAGTCGATCGGGTCACCGGCCGGCGCGCCGAAATACCGGATGAAGCAGTCCAGGGCGGTGCGTCGCCGGGTCCGCGGGTCGAGCCGGGTCCAGCGTCGGGCATCGGCACCCTCGACGAAGCCGAGCAGCAGCCCGACCTCGGCGTCCGGCGGCGAGACGTCGAAGGTCACCTTGATCGGACCGCGATCGGAGGCGGCCTGCCCGTTGAGTCCTCCGTCCCGCCAGAACGGGGTCGGGTATGCGGCGATCACCTTGGCCACCGATCCCGCCGGGAGCTTCTGGGTGAGTTGGTCCCGCCAGGCGGGCAGCGGCGGGTCGTAGTCGATGCGGCCGGCGAGGGTCGGGGGGATCGCGACGATGACCCGGTCGGCGTCGTGGGTCTCGTTCGTGCGGGTGGTGACCTCGACCCCTGCGGCCGTGGACCGGATCATCCGCACCGGTGATCCGAGCCGGATGTCGAGCCCCTCCGACAGCCGTTCGGCGACCTGGACCGAGCCGCCGACGACCCGGTCCTGCTGGGCCCCGTCGTCGACGGCGATGAGGGTCTCGAGGTCGGCGTTGCTGCGGACATAGAACAACGCGTGCAGCAAGGAGATGTCGGCCGCCTCGGCCGCGAAGACAGCCTCGGTCGCGATCCGGAAGTAGGCCCGCCCGGCCGGGGTGCGCAGGTTGCGCCGGATCCACGTCTCGAAGGTCTGCCCGTCGAGGGTGTCGGCCGACGGGGTCCGCCACGGCTCGATGACGTCGACCCGCCGCGCCAGCCTCGCGAACCGCCACAGCCCCTGCCCGAGATCGGCGAGCGCGAACGGGTTGAGTCGCGGCACGGCACCCTTCGTCGCGGCCATCCGCGACTGCCGGCCGCCGAGGTCGACGAGCAGTTCGCCGGCGTCGTTGTGGGTCCGGAAGGTGCGCAGACCGAGTTCGGCGACCAACGCATACATCTCGTCGTGGCCGGGTCCGATCCAGGTCCCGCCCAACTCGATCGGATGGCCGGCGATGGTGCCGCCCTCCAGGCGTCCGCCGACCCGGTCGCGGGCCTCGAGGACGGTGACGTCGACCCCTGCGCGCACGAGGCCGCGGGCCGCGCTGAGTCCGGCGAGGCCGGCCCCGACGATGATGACCCGCATCACGCCACCTGCCCCAGTCCGGCCGCGGCGTCCCAGCGGCGCCAGAGTCGGCGCACGAGTACGGGCCTGGTGTCCGTGTCCGGGCCGACCCGACCCGTGCGCTCCTCCCAGGCTGCGGCCATCGCCCACGCATCGCTCGGCGCGACACGGTCGGCGACCCAGCGCCGCTCCAGCTCCTCGCGCTCGGCCGCGGCCGCCGCGAAGGCGGCGGGGTCGCGCACCCAGGACCGGTGGATCCGCTCGTGCCGCCACCACAGGAAGCGGTCGTCGACCCGGTTCGTGGCGTCGGTCGGCTCCGGCGCGGGGAGGGGACCGACGGGCACCGGCTTGAACACCGAGGTGCACGGTGCGCTCGTCGCGGTCGCCCAGTGCTCCATCGCGGTGACGTCGGCGACCCAACTCGCGGTCGTCTGCGTGCTCGTGAGCAGTCCGCCGGCATGGGCGCACGGGGCCGAGAGAGCACCGTTGACGACCCGATAGGAGATCCCGTCGCTGTCGCCGTGGTCGCGCAGCCCCGCCATGAGGTCGAGGACGGTGCGGGCCGAGCGGGCGGTCGCCGTCGTCCGTTGCCGCCGGACCCCGCACTCCGCGACCGTGCCGCGGAGCAGATCCGCGTGCTTGTCGGCGAACCCCGCGATGGTCAGTCCGTTGGAGATCGACCGGGCCCCGGTGACCTCCTCCGTCGCATGGCTGCGACCCGCGGTCTCCAGGACGATCGCCCCCTCGCGATCGGCGACGAGGAACGAGTTGTCATAACGGAACCGGGGGTGCTCGAAACTCCCCGATCCGCCCTGACCATGCTCCTCCAGGAGGCTGACGATGACCTGGACCGCCGCATACCGATCGCCGGCCTGCTCCAGGGCGGAGCGGAGCAGATCCATCCCGGTGAGCGACCCGCCCGCCCGCTTCGTCCGCCGGGTGAACACCGCCTCGTTGCCGATCGTCACCCCGTGCTCGTTGGTGCCCATCTCGGCACCCCACAGCCACCACGGCCGGGAGATCAGGACCCCGAACGTCGTCCCCGTCGCGGGATGCCACTCGAGGAGCTGGGCCTCGTTCGGGTCACGGTCGGAGTTCTTGGCGAAGAGCACCCCGGAGTCGGTGATCGTGACCAGGGTGTCGCACATGAGTTTCTAGGCTAGTCGCGTCCGGGAGTCCTCGGTCGGCAGCGGCTCGGGGTCGTCGTCGACTGGACATGGACAAATATGGACAAATGGGTGGTGGCGGCTCTAGGCTGTGCCCAGTCGGAAGGAGCGGGTATGCCACGGGTCGCCGTCGTCGGGAGCTACGGGGTCGGATTGACGATGCGGGTGCCCCGCATGCCGGTCGCCGGGGAGACGCTCTCCGGGGGCGAGTTCTCCTCCGGGCACGGCGGCAAGGGATCGAACCAGGCTGTCCAGGCCGCCCGCCTCGGTGCCGACGTCGACTTCTTCACCGCGATCGGGGCCGACGACCTCGGCCGCGGCGGCCAACAGTTGTGGCGCGACGAGGGCATCACCGCCGCACCGGTCGTCTATGCGGACGCCGCGACGATGGCCGGCGTCATCCTCGTCGAGGAGTCCGGGGAGAACCGGATCGTCATCGCCGGCGGCGCGCTGGACCGGCTCACCCCGGCCGACGTCGACGCCTTCGAGCCCGCGCTTGCCGCCGCCGACATCGTCGTCGTCTCCCTCGAGATCCCCGTCCCCGTCGCCGCCCGGGCACTCGAACTCGCCCACGCCGCCGGGACCCGCACCCTGCTCAACCCGGCCCCGGCCGCGGCCCTGCCGGAGCAGGTGTGGCCATCCGTCGACGTGCTGACCCCGAACGCGACCGAGGCCGCGATCCTCCTCGGTCTCGACCCGTCCGCTGCCGAGACCGAGCCGGCCGAGGACCTCGCCGCCCGACTCCACGAGCGCACCGGCGCCACGATCCTGATGACCCGCGGCGGGCACGGCGTCCTCGTCGCCCACGAGGACCGGCTCACGCCCGTCCCGGCCGTGCCCGCCACCCACGTCGTCGACACCACCGGTGCCGGTGACGCCTTCACCGGGGCAGCCGCCGTGGCCCTCGCCGAGGGTGCCGACCCGGTCACCGTCGCCGGCTTCGGCGCCCGCGTCGGTGCCTGGGTGGTCGCCCACCCCGAAGTCATCCCGGCCCTCCCCCACCGCCACCAGATCGAAGGACCATCCGCATGACCCAGACCCCCGACCTCGGCGAGTTGACCGGGAAGGCGCTGGCCGCATACATCCAGCACACGAAGATCGCCGTCGGCACCACCCGCGAGCAGATGCTTACCCACCTGCAGGAGGCGGTCGACTACGGCTTCGACGCGGCCATGGTCGCCGGGTCGTGGGTGCCGCTCGCGGCCGAGGTCCTCGCCGGGACCGGCATCACCGTCGCGTCCGCGCTCGACTTCCCGACCGTCGGGGTGATGACGAGCGCAGGCAAGGCGGCCGAGGCCGCCGAACTGGTCCGGCTCGGCGCCCGCGAACTCGACATCGGCGTGCAGATCGGGTGGCTCAAGAGCGGCGACTACGACGGGTTCCGTGAGGACATCGCCGGAGTCGTGCGGGCCAGCGGGGTCCCGGTCAAGGTGATGCTCGAACTGCCGCTGCTCACCGATCCCGAGAAGGAGGCCGCGGTGGAGCTCGCGTGCGAGGCGGGGGTCGCATACCTGAAGAATGCGAGCAGCGGCGCGATCGAGACCGCCAACCCGGCGAGCATCCGCTACCTCGTCGAGCGGGCCCCCGAGGGGGTGCTCGTCAAGGGCTCCGGCGGGATCACGAGCCGTGCCCAGGTGATCGAGCTCCTCGCCGCCGGGGCGGCCAAGGTCGGCACGAGCGCCGGGATTGCGATCGTCACCGACACCACGGACGACTCGACGACGAGCTACTGACCCGAGCCGAGGAGCGAGTATGCCGCGCCGCCCAGCCATCGACGCCACGTCGATCGACCACTCGGTGCTCGATCCGTCCGCGCCGACACCGCTCCATGTGCAGATCTCGGGCTGGCTGCGCGAGAAGATCGACACCGGCGTCTGGCCCGAGCACTTCCGGCTCCCGCCGGAGCCGGCGCTCGCCGCGGAGCTCGGCGTCAGCCGCGGCACCCTGCGCCGCGCGATCGGCACCCTCGTCGCCGACGGGCTGCTCACCCAGACCCCGGGGCGGGGCACCTTCGTCGCCGGGTCGGTCGTCGAGTCCCACCTCGCCCAGGAGCTGACCACGCTGACCGAGGCGTTCCTCGACGCCGGGCAGCCGCTGACGACGGTCGTCATCGCCCAGGAGAAGGTCGCCCCGTCGGCACCGATCGCGCTGCTGCTCGAGACCCCACCGGAGGTGGAGGTGCTCCGCCTGGAACGGGTCCGCCACCTCGACGGTATGCCCGTGGCCCGGTTGATCAATCTCATCCGGCTCGATCTGGCCCCCGGTCTGGAGAGCGTGGACTTCGAGACCAGGCCGCTGTTCGAGGTCCTCGAGCACCAGTACGACCTCGACATCGCCAGCGCCCGGCGCAGTTTCGACGCCGTCCTGGCCGGGGAGGACAACGCCGAGCTGCTCGGGGTGGCCGCGGATGCCCCGCTGCTGCACCTGGAGCAGCTCACCCGGGCCGCCGACGGATCCCCGATCGAGTACTCCGACGTGTGGTTGCGCGCCGACCGGCTGCGCGTGACCTCGCTGCTCACCCGCCACTGACCCCCCACTTCGACCCAGGAGCCCGCCCGTGACTGTCCCGCTCATCATCGACACCGACACCGCCCAGGACGACTGCGTGACGATCATCGCGGCGATGATGGACCCGCTCGCCGACGTGCGGGCGATCACGATGGTCGCCGGCAACGTCGGCTTCGACCGGCAGGTGCACAACGCCCACCTGACCCTCAACGCGCTCGGCCGCCTCGGGGAGGTGCCGATCCACCTCGGCTGCCGTCGCCCGATGGTGCTGCCGTGGGTCTCGGCGGAGAACGTCCACGGTGACGGCACCGGTGGGTTGCACATCGACGAGGAGGGCCTGACGACCGAGGACGAGCACGGCGTCGACGCCCTCCTGCGGATCACCGCCGAGGCACCCGGGGAGATCTCCATCGTCGCGATCGGGCCGCTGACCAACCTCGCCCTCGCCGCGATCAAGGACCCGTCGTTCCCGGCCCGGGTGAAGAAGCTCGTCATCATGGGCGGGTCGAACAACGGTCGCGGGAACATCACTCCCGCAGGCGAATTCAACTTCTACGTCGACCCGCACGCCGCCCGCGTCGTCTTCGAGGCCGGCTTCGACATCACCCTCGTCGTCTGGGACCCGCTGACCCTGCGGGATGCGGTGTTCAAGCGCGACCAGCTCGCCGAGATCGCCGCGCTCGACACCCCGCTCTCGGAGTTCTTCGGCCACGTCTGTGCGGCCACGCTCGCCTTCGACGAGTCGGTCGGCATCCCCGGCACCACCCACCCGGACTCGCTCTCCCTCGCCGTGCTCCTCCACCCCGAGTTCGTCCTGAAGTCGGCCCGCCAGCACGTCGCGATCGAGTGCGACTCCGAACTGACCCGCGGCTACTCGGCGATCTCCTGGGGCGTGCACGGCCTCGAACCCAACGCAGAGGTCATCGAAGCGATCGACGCGGAGGCGTTCTACGCATACCTCAAGGGGATCCTCGCCACCCCCACCGTCCCGAACCGGCCCTACCTGGGGCAGGGCTGAGGCGATGACCGACCCTCTCGACGCCGCACTCGCGGCAGCAGTCGACCGATTCGTCGAGACCCGCCCGCAGAGCGCCGCGCTCGCTGCCCGGGCCGGGGACGTGCTGCCGGGGGGCAACACCCGGTCGGTGCTGCATACCGATCCCTTCGGCATCCGGATCGCGCACGCGGACGGTGCCGTCCTGACCACCGTCGACGGCGACACGGTCGTCGACCTGCTCGGGGACTACAGCGCCGGACTGCTCGGCCGCCGGCCCGAGGTCGCCGATGCGATCCGGACGGTGCTCGACCGGGGCTGGGGCTACGGCGCGATGAGCGATGTCGAGGCCCAGTTCGCGGCCGCGCTCGTCGCCCGCTTCGACTCGGTGGACCAGATCCGGTTCACCAACTCCGGCAGCGAGGCCGACCTCATGGCGGTGCTGACCGCGCGGCACGTGACCGGTCGGGAGCGGATCGTCGTCTTCGAGGGCGCCTATCACGGCGGCCCGATGACGTTCCTGCCCGGGAGCGAACCGCTGCGGGTGCCGTTCGAGTTCGTCGTCCTCCCCTACAACGACCTCGACGCCGTCGAGGCGGTCTTCGCGAGCGATGGCGCGCAGATCGCGGGGGTCCTCGTCGAGCCGATGCTCGGCGCCGGCGGCTGCATTTCCGCCTCGGCGGAGTTCCTCGCCGGGTTGCGGCGACTGTGCGACGAGCACGGGTCGGTGCTGATCTTCGACGAGGTGATGACCTCCCGCCTCGCCGTCGGTGGGGCCCAGGAGCAGTATGCGGTCCGCGCCGACCTGACCGTCCTCGGCAAGTACTTCGCCGGAGGACTGTCCTTCGGGGCGTTCGGCGGCAGTGCCGCCGTCATGTCCGCCTATGACCCAGCCCGGGGCGGGCTCACCCACGGCGGCACGTTCAACAACAACCTGTTCTCGATGTCGGTGGGGGCGGCCCTGACGCCCCTGCTCGACGCCGGGACGCTCGCCGCACTCAACGCGCGCGGCGACCGGCTGCGGGAGCGGCTGCTCGTCGAGTTGGCGCCGATCGGCTGGTGCGCGACCGGCCTCGGGTCGATGGTGACGATCCACCCCGTCCCCGGCCCGGTGACCGCATGGTCCGATGTCGCGACCGTCGACCCGCGGTGGCGGCAGCTGCTCTTCCACGAGTTGCTGCACCGGGGGTTCTACATCGCCCAGCGCGGCTACCTCGCGCTCAGCCTCGCCGTCACCGACGAGCAGCTGGACGGGTTCGTCGACGCCGTGCGGGAGGTCGCGGCGATCGTCAGGGGCTGAGGACGAGGCCTTCGTGGCGCCGGTGATCGATCAGGCCGGGACAACCGAGCACCGGTTTCCGGTATGCGACCCCAGCGCGCGCCCGGACCTCCACCTGAGCGACAATCACCTCTTGTGAGGAGTGTTGCCGTTGCCGCCACCGGCCCGGTGGCCGTCGACGCCGGCCTCGGCGCGGTCCGGGCCGGCGGTAACGCCGTCGACGCGGCGCTCGCGGCGATGATGGTCGCGATGACGACCGAGCCGGGCATCGTCTCCCCGATGGGCGGGGCCTACGTGACGATCTGGCCGCCGGGCGGGGAGCCGGAGGTCATCGACGGCAACGTCGAGATGCCGGGACGGGGGTTGCCGGCGGAACGGTTCGGGACGGGTCTGCTCGAGTTCGGCCTGACCTACGGCGGCGGCATCACCGTGTATGCGGGCCCCGGCTCGGTCGCCACGCCCGGGGCCTTCGCCGCGATGGGGCTGGCCCACGAACGCCATGGCGTCGGGGAGTGGTCGCGGGTCATGCATGACGCAGTCAAGGCTGCCCGCAAGGGATTCCACGTCGGCCGGGCAGCAGCCTCCTACCTGATCCTCACGACGGACAACATCTTCGGCTGGGACGAGCAGACGCATACCGCGATGACCAATCCGGACGGGTCGGTCCTCGCCGCCGGCGACCGGCTCATCAGCCCGGACCTGGCGGACAGTCTCGAGCTCATCGGGCAGCGGGGCTGGCGGGAGGTCTACACGGGCGAGCTCGGGCGGGCGCTGGCCGCGGACCAGGAGGCGCGCGGTGGGCTCGTGACTGCCGAGGATCTGGCGGCCTATGAGGCGATCGTCCGCACCCCGCTGCGGCTGCGGGCCGGGGACTGGGACATCGCGACGAATCCGCCGCCGAGTGTGGGTGGTCCGATGCTCGCGGTCATGCTCGGGGAACTCGTCGCCCGGGGCGGCACCGACTGGCGGGACGTCATCAAGGTCCAGGAGCACGTCCTCACCTACCGGACCGACGTCCACGACTTCTCGGCCAACCTCGAGGAGGACGGCTACCGGATGCTCGCCGAGGTCCGGCGCAAGGGGCTGGCCGGGTTGACGACATCGTCCTCGACCGCGCACGTCTCGGCGGTCGACTCCGACGGGATGGCCTGCGCGATCACCGCCTCGGCCGGCTACGGATCGGGGGCGACGGTCCCGGGGACCGGGCTGATGCTCAACAACTGTCTCGGCGAGCCGGAGCTGAATCGCCTTGGGCTGCATGCCCTTCCGCCCGGGACTCGGCTTGCGTCGAACATGGCACCGTCGACCGGTCGGACCTCGCACGGGCGGGTCCTCGCCATCGGGACACCGGGCGCGGACCGGATCACGACGGCGTTGATGCAGGTGCTCGCCCGGCACTGTCTCCTCGACGTCGACCTCGGTGAGGCGATCGGGCGGCCGCGGGCGCATGTGCGGGTGGTCCGCGGGGAGGCGACCCGGGTCGACTACGAGCGCGATCCCGAGATCAAGGCCGCGATCGAGAAACTCGCGATGCCGATGCTCGAGCACGACAACCACGCGATGTATTTCGGCGGGGTCGGTGCCGCCGCGCTCTCCGCCTCGGGTGTCCTCTCCGCCGCCGGGGATCCGCGCCGGGAGGCCGCGACCGGGGTCGCGTGAGGCGCCGGGGGTGCGACGCGGACGTGGCTGGATTCCCCGGTTGCTCCGGCGATGCGCGCCAAGTCCGTCGATCCCGCGCAATTGC
>DUPF01000284.1 GCA_012838445.1 Intrasporangiaceae bacterium
GTGTCGGTGACGAGGATCGTGTGCTCGAACTGGGCCGACCGGCGCCGGTCCTTGGTCACGACCGTCCACCCGTCGTCCCACATCTCCCACTCGTGGGTGCCGAGGTTGAGCATCGGCTCGATCGTGAAGGTCATGCCGGGCTCCATGATCGTGCTGTATCCGGGGGCCGCGTCGTAGTGCGGGATGATCAGCCCGGAGTGGAAGCTCTCGCCGATCCCGTGGCCGGTGAAGTCCTGGACCACGCCGTATCCGAACCGCTTGGCATAACTCTCGATGACCCGCCCGATGACGTTGATCGCCCGGCCGGGACGGACCGCCTTGATGCCGCGCATCATCGCCTCGCGGGTGCGCTCGATGAGCAGCGCCGACTCCTCGTCGATCTCGCCGACCGGGAAGGTTGCGTCGGTGTCGCCATGCACCCCGTGGATGTATGCGGTGATATCGATATTGCAGATGTCGCCGTCCCGCAACTCCCGCGAGTCCGGGATGCCGTGGCAGATCACCTCGTTGACCGAGGTGCACAACGACTTGGGGAAGGACTTGTAGCCGAGCGTCGACGGATAGGCGCCGTGGTCGAGGAGGAACTCGTGGCCGACCCGGTCGATCTCGTCCGTTGTCACGCCGGGGGCGATCGCCGCTGCCGCCGCCTGGAGCGCCTGGGCGGCAAGGCGTCCGGCGATCCGCATCTTCTCGATCGTCTCGGCGTCCTTGATCTCGGACCCGGTGTGCGGTCGGGGGGCGGGGCGGTCGACATACTCGGGCGCGACGATCCGACTCGGGACCGCGCGACGCGGCGAGATGACGCCGGGCTCGACGCTCGCATACGACACTGACATACCGTTGAGTCTAGGTGGGCGCCGTCGGAGTGCCCGCGGGCACCGTGACTGTGCCCTTGGACGAGCCAAGGAGACTGCCGTGCAGTACTGGTACAACATCAAGACCGGCCAGGTCGAGACCGACGAGACCCGCAGCCAGAACGACGAGGTCATGGGCCCCTACGCGAGTGAGGCCGAGGCGCGGGCCGCGCTGGAGACCGCCCGGGCCCGCACCGAGAAGTGGGACGAGGATGACCGCGAGTGGGAGGACTGGGGCCAGGGGTCCGGCTCGAGCTCCGGCGGGTCCTGGTCCGACGACTGACGGGCGGGCAGCGGCCGCCACTTCAGCACGGAAACGCTGACTTCACCACGGAACCGTTGCGTGGTGAAGTCAGCGTTTAACGCATGTGGCGGGAAAGGTGTGACGGGTGGGGCGGTTGGGGAGGGTCAGGTGCGGCGGTGGACGCTCACGGCGTAGCTGCTCCCGATGTTCCACGGGCCGCGGTCCCAGGTCGCATACCGCTGCTGCAGCGAGAACCCGGCGCCGCGCAGCGCCCGGTCGTACTCGCTGATCGGGACGATGTTGGCCTTCTCGGGCAGGTCGGCGCGGGTCAGTCCGAACCCGGCGATGACGAGCCCACCGGGCACGAGGTGCGCGGCGATCCGGCGGACGGCGGCGTCGAGGGTGCCGACGGCCAGGTAGGGCACGACGTTGCCGATGAGGACGGCCGCGTGGAAGCCGCGGGTCCCCGCCCACGTCGAGGTGCCCCACGGGGACAGGTTCTCCTGGGAGAGGTCCATCGCGGTCAGGTCGGCGTGGACATACTCGGTCGCAGGGTCCTCGCGGCGGGCGATGTCGATGAGGTGCTTGTCGGCGTCGACCCCGACGGCGTCGTAGCCGAGTTGGGTGAGCATCCGGGTCAGCCGGCCGAAGCCGCACCCGCCGTCGAGGATGCGCGCCGGCGGCGGGACGACGGACGCGACGAAGCGGGCCTCACCGTGCAGATCCGCCCCCTGGGCCTCCAGGGCGGCAAAACGACTGCGGTATGCGGCCGCCGCCGCCGCGTCCCGGCTCACCTCGGACCACCGCGTGGGTGGGGGTGAGTTCTCCGGCACGTGAGTCTCGGTCACGATGCCAATCCTAGAGCGGGCACGGGGTAGGTTGACGGGCGTGGCAGAGCCGATGACGATCCGCTTCGTCTCGATGCATACCTCGCCGTTGACCATCCCCGGAGCCGGGGACGCCGGTGGGATGAATGTCGTCGAGCGCAACCAGGCCCTCACCCTCGCCGCTCTCGGGCACACCGTCGAGATGGTCACCCGGCGGGCCGACCCCGACGCACCCGACGTCGTCGAGGTCGCCCCGCGGGTGACGCTGCGACACCTGCCGGCCGGACCGCCGACGCCGCTACCGAAGAGCCGGATCGACGACCACCTCGACGAGTTCCGCGAGCACCTGCGCCGCCTCGACGCCCCCGACGTCGTCCACTCCCACCACTGGATGTCCGGGGTGTGCGCCATCCCGTGCGCCCGCGAGTGGGAGGTGCCGCACGTGCAGAGCTTCCACTCCGTCGCCGCGCTGCCGGACAGCCCGCTCGGGGAGGGGGAGCCGCCGGAGTCTCCGCGCCGGGTGCCGGGGGAGCGTTTCGTCGCCCAGGAGAGCGACCTCGTCGTTGCCGTCAGCCGCGCCGAGGCCCGCACCGTCATCGAGCGCTGCGGCGGCGACCCGGCCAAGATCCGCATCGTCTCCCCGGGCGTGGACGCCCAACAGTTCCGGCCGCTGCTCGCCGGGGAGTCGCCCTGGCGGGACGAACCGTACCTCCTCTTCGCAGCCAGGTTGCAACCACTCAAGGGCGCAGATCTGGCGCTGGCCGCATACGCACTCCTGCCGGAGCAGAACCGGCCGCGGCTGGTCATCGCCGGGGACATCTCGGCCGACTTCGCCGACTACCGGGCCGAACTCGTCGCGCTGGTCGAGGAGCAGGGGCTGGGCGGCAGTGTCGACTTCGTCGGGCCGCAGTCCCCGGATGTCCTGGCGACGATGCTCCGGGCCGCGACGATCGTCCTCGTGCCGTCCCACTCGGAGACGTTCGGGCTGATCGCCCTGGAGGCCGGCGCCAGTGGGGTTCCGGTCATCGCCTCGGCCGCCGGTGGTCTGACCGAGGCGGTCGTGCACGGCTGCTCCGGACTGCTCATCCCGGAGCGGGAGCCGCGGCTGTGGGCGGAGGCGATCCAGCGGGTGCTCGACGATCCGGAGTATGCGCGACGCCTGGGCCACAACGGCCGCACCCACGCCCTCGGGTTCAGTTGGCAGGAGCACGCCGACCACCTGGCCGGGCTCTACCAGCGACTGCGGGACAGTGAGCGGGCCCGACCGGCGGCACCCGATGCAGCCGGTGAACTGTTGGCGGGGCTGCGCGAGGCCGGGGTCGTCGGACTGCTGCACGCCCACCCGGACGACGAGACGCTCGCGACCGGTGCCCTCATCGCCGACCTCGTCGGGCACGGGGTGACGTGCAAGGTCCTCACCGCCACCCGGGGGGAGCGCGGCGAGGTCGTCCCCGGACCGCTCAGTCACCTCGCCGGCACCGATGAGCTGCACGAGCACCGCATCGGGGAGCTCGAGAGCGCGCTCGCCACGCTGGGTGCCGGACCGGCGCACCTGCTCGACTACGAGGACTCCGGTATGCGGTGGATCACCGACACCGTCGCCGGCCCGGCGGAGGACGTCGGGGAGAAGGCGCTCACGAGCGCGCCGGTCGCCCAGGTCGCCGACCGGGTCGCCGAGTGGATCGCCCGGGAAGGCGTCGAGGTCCTCGTCACCTATGACTCGACCGGCGGCTACGGGCACCCGGACCATGTCCACGTCCACCATGCCGGCGTCCAGGCTGCCCAACAGGCCGGGATCCCCCTGCTCGAGGTGCTGCCCACCCGCCGCGGATCGAGGTGGCGTGGCGAGTGGACGGAACTGCCGCATACGAGGGAGCGGGTCATCGCCGCACTGCGCAAGCACGAGAGCCAGTTCACCGTGACCGACCCGGACGCCGCGGACGGCATCGCGATCGTGCACAGCGGCGGGCAGGACGACCTCATCCCGCTCCTCGTCGGGTTGCGCCGGCACCAGTGACGACGCCACTATCCCCGCCA
>DUPF01000285.1 GCA_012838445.1 Intrasporangiaceae bacterium
GGATGCTCGGGGCGGGCTGCGAGTATGCGGTTGTCGGCTTCGCGATCACAGTCACCACAGGGGTCACTCCAGTGCTCACGAACACCGTGCGCCCATTCTGCACCAAAACTCCCGCGAGCACCACCACCTGACGTTCTTTCGGGCGGCCTGCGACCCGGGACTACCCTCGAGCCATGCGGGTCCGGGCTCTGGCCGTGGTGCTGGCCGTGGCGGTGACCACGGCCGGCTGCGCGTCGCCGACCACGACTCCGCCCACCACCACTCCACCGCCGACGACTGCAGCGACCAGCACGGTTGCACCTGATCGGGAGCGGGTTCCCTTCACGGCGAGCAACGGCCTGGACTCGCTGGTGCACATCTATGCCGCGGGAGTTCCCGAGCCGGCCGGGCTGCTCATCTGGTTGCACGGCGATGGGGCCTACGAGTTCGAGCACCCCGACTCCGACTACGTCATGGGCGGCCCGGACGGTGTGCGCGCCCTGGCTGCTGACGCCGGCTACATCGTCGTCTCGGCCCTCTCCCCCGATCGGGACGGGACGGTCACGTGGTGGGAGGACGGATCGGACAACGCCGACTACCTCGCCGACCTCATCACGCACCTGACCGGCGAGTATGCGGTGGACACCTCCTCGGTCGTCCTCGCCGGGTTCTCTGGTGGGGCGCAGTTCACGACGCAGTACTTCCTCCCGGAGCACTCGGGGCTGCTCGAGGGTGGTGCTTCGATCGTGTTCGGTGGCGGCGGGGTGCCCGAGACCGAGGATGCTCAGCCGTGGAACGAGGACCTGGTGGCGACGTTCCCGATGCACTGGGCGACCGGCGAGCTCGACGACGCCGACCACTCGGACGAGGGTTTCGACGCCCTGGCCGAGGCGAAGGCGGGTCTGGCGTTCTATACCGAGGTCGGCTTCACGACGAGTGCGACGTGGATCCCGGGGGTCGGGCACGAGTTGGACGGCCGGTTCGGACGGATCGTCGCGGACCATCTCCCGCAGCGTTGAGCTGTCCCGGCCGTCGCAACCACCCTCCCGGGCGGCACGCTGTCGCGCCGGATACCGTGTGCCCCATGACGAAGACGACACGTGTCATCCTGGCGCAGCGACCCACCGGCCTCCCGGACGAGGCGACGTGGGGTCGTGAAGTGGTCGAGCTGCCCCCGCCCGGCGACGGTGAGTTCCTCGTCAAGGTCGACCACATCTCCTTGGACCCGGCGATGCGCGGTTGGCTCAACGATGTCCGCTCCTATCTGCCGCCGGTCCAGATCGGTGAGGTCATGCGGGCTGCCGCCACCGGCACCGTCGTCGAGTCCAACCATCCCGACTTCGCTGTCGGGGACGCGGTGACGGGCATGTTCGGGGTCACCGAGCACGCGGTGACGGACGGCACCGACGTGCGTGTCATCGATACCTCGATCGCGGGTCCGGCGACCTGGCTCGGGGCGCTCGGGACGACCGGGTTGACCGCGTATCACGGCCTGCACGAGGTCGGCGAGATCAAGGCCGGTGAGACGGTCCTGATCTCGGCGGCGGCCGGGGCGGTCGGCAGTGTCGCCGGGCAGGTCGCCAAGGCGCACGGCTGCACGGTCATCGGCATCGCCGGCGGTCCGGAGAAGTGCGCCTGGTTGGAGGAGATCGGCTTCGACGCCACGATCGACTACAAGAACGACAACGTGCTGCGCAGGCTGCGTGAGGTCGCGCCGAAGGGGATCGACGTCTTCTTCGACAACGTCGGCGGGGAGATCCTCAATGCCGCGTTGGCGAACCTGCGCCGTGGTGCGCGGGTCGTCATCTGCGGCGCGATCTCCACCTACAACGACGAGCGGCTCCCTCCGGGTCCGAGCCGGTACATGTCGCTGCTCGTCTTCCGGGCCCGGATGCAGGGTTTCCTCGTGTTCGACTACCCCGACAAGGACGCCGCGGCAATCGCCGAACTGGCCGAGATGATGGCCTCCGGCCGTCTCGTGGCCCGGGAGACCGTCGTCGAGGGCCGGGTCGAGGACTTCGGGCGCACCCTCCTCGGACTGTTCGAGGGCACGAACACCGGCAAACTGGTCCTGAAGATCGCGTGACTCCCCCGAGCGTTCCCCTCGGCGGGGCCGCGTCTCGCAGACCAACGCGAGAACCAGCGCCCGCACCGCCATCCCATATCCTTGACGGCCGAGGGGCGTTAGCTCAGTCGGTCAGAGCAGTGGACTCATAATCCACCGGTCGTGGGTTCAAGCCCCACACGCCCCACTCATATATGGCCCGGTCGGAGCGTCATGGAGCCCTCCACTGCTGAGATATCCAACGGTGAAGGGCTCCGGTGGGCTCGGTGTGAACTGGCCGCCCGGCGCGCTCAGCAGCCGCGAGGCGGACGCTCTGGGGTTCGCTCCGGGCCGACCGTCACCCGCGAGAACTGGAGGGAAATCATCGAGCGATCCGGGGAGGTGATTGCGGCGAGTGAGTCCGGGGCCATCTTCTACGGCGGCACTCACGCGGACCCCAACGAGATGCAGCGCGGAACCTTCACCGCCACCGACGTCACCGATTGCTACTGGGGAGACGCGGGGTAACGATGGCCGGTTCATCGCCAACGGCTTTGTGTTGGCTGCGCCTCGCGTCGTCGCCCAGGTCGCAGACGACGCCGTCGTGTTCACCAGTCAGGGCTGCGGTAGGCGGACGAAGGAGTAGCGCCACTCCGCCGTCTGCCCTTGGCGGGCTAGAGGCGCGAAGCCGCGAGCCCAGTGAAGATCGTGGCCACGAGGAGCGCCACAGTCGCCAGAACTAGCGCCCAGGTCGCGAAGTGAGTGTTCCGGGCAGCCTTGGCCTGGATCGCGGGGAGAACGACCGCCGCGAGTGCGTTGACGTCGGCTTGGAGGGTCGCCAACTCCTCGGAGGTGCGCTGGACACTAGCGAGAGCCTCGCCGTGGCTCTCGCGTCTGGCACGCAACTCCGCCTCTCGCTCGGCGTGTACCGGAGACTCAAGCGCCTGTGACAACTCCTCCTCTAGCCGCGCAATCTCACGCGCCTCGGAATCGACCACGGCCCGTTCTTCCGCGAGGCGCGACGCTCTGTCGCTCAGCCGCTCAGACATGTCCAGAATCTGATCCACTCGGTCGGCATCGCGGTATCGCCGCACCCGCTTCCGCGTCTCTCGCATGTTCATAGTGACCAGGATTGCACCCGGTGCCGTCCTCGGTGCAGACCACACCCCGAAGGGCTCCGAAAGGGCTCCGGTCACCGTTCGCCGGGCTGCTTCGTGGTGGGTCGTCGTGGGTTCGGCTCGAACTGCAGATTCTCATGTGCAAGAACGAAATTCATGCGATCTCAGCACGGTCGGAGGCTCATGCCTGCGCGCGGTTTCTCCCCTGGGTATCGTTCTCATAACCCACCGGTCGTGGGTTCAAGCCCCACACGCCCCACGCACGAAAACGGCCCCTTTGGGCCGGTTTCAGTCATCTTTGACAGCCAAGAATGTAGCCAACATGCGCCAACGCCGCTGCCGGGTAGCCAACCGCTGCGCCAACATGCCCGCCGTGGCCGGATCGGCCTCGTAGGCGAGCCCGTCCAGCAGGACCGCGTTCACGAGTTGGGACCAGCGGGTGTCTCAACTCCAGCGTTGGTTGACCACGTTCTGAAGTGCGGACCTGTCACAGCGCATCGCGTGCGACTTCTCGAGTTCCAACAACTCCGCCGACCAACTCCGTTGACGTCGGGATCACGAATTGGCCCAGATCGCTCGATGGTCCTCTCCCGTGAGCGCGCCATAGCGAAGCGCCACCTTCTCGCTCGCCGTGTACACGTCGAACACACGCTGAGGGACATCCCCGTCTCTCAGAAGCACCGCCCTCAATGCCAGGAGTCGTGCCTCGAGGTCCACTGCGTACGTGCGCAACGACTCATCTGCGGCCATGTCGTAAACCTCCCCTAGGTCGTCCAGCCAGTCACCCATGGCGCTGTACAGGTCGTATGCGTCAACCCGCTCCCCCTGGAACGCATCAGAGGTGTGCGCGACGATCTCGTGCTGTGTGCAATAGATCCGATCCCCCGGCGCGGCACTGGCTGCCGGCTCGGGTGCCGGGGTCTGCGTTGGCGTTGTCGCCGGAGCCGAGGGTGCCTCAGCAGCGACAGTGCCCGGCCCCGGCGTGGTCACCTCACCCCCGCCGCAACCGGTCATCAGCAGTAGCGTTGCTGCAGCAAGCGACAGGAGGACCCTCGTTGTCTTCACTTGCCAACCTTTCATGGGCTTGTTGCGGTCACTCTAGTGCTGGGGGGTCTCACGTCGTGGTTACGGCGTGTGCTCGGTCTGGTCGAACCGGGCCCGCGTAATCCCAACTCCGGCCGGATGCAGATATCGGCGGTCCAGGCGCCCTTACGGGACACGCTCGGTCACCCCGCCATGCCAGCCACCTCGGCCATGCCGTGGCCCACACCATCGCGTCAGCCGCGACGCAAGGATCAGTCAGCGATTGGCAACCACGCGTGTGGCAAGTAAACTTGCGACGTGGAGTGGGAACCGATCATCCTGGACAGCGCCCACCGGCACGGGGTCTCGGATGCCGCGATACTCCACGCGCTCCGTTTCCCCGTCCGACATTTCGTACAAGACGATGCGATGACGATGTTCATCGGCCCCGACGAGATCGGCATCCTGGTTGAGGTGGGTGTCATCGAGTGGCATGGCGCCGTCGCCATCGTCCACGCGATGCGCCCGGCCCGATCCAAGTATCTGAGGTGAATCATCATGACCAGACGTTCCATTGACGACATCATCGCCCGCGCCGAAGAACTCGCTGACGCCTTCGAGAACTACGACCCCAAGCCTGGCGACCAGGATGCTCCGGTGCCGCCGATCATGGCGGTCAAGTTGGCCGCCTGGCGACGCGACACCGCCGAACGGGAGCTTGCAGAAGCGGTGCGCGCCGCCCGCGAGCAACGCCTGTCCTGGCGCGAGGTCGGCGAGGCGATCGGCACCAGCGGCGAGGCCGCCCGCCAGCGCTACAGCGCCAGCGCGTAACTGCCGCACTGGGGGCACCGGCTGACGCCAGAGCCTCGGACCGAAGCACACATGCGCCCAACCGGCCCTCACCAGGACCCGCCACCACCACCGCCGCCGCCCCCACCGGATGAGCCGCTGCCACCACTGCCGCTGGTGGCGGCGCTCGAGCTGACCGACGTGCTCAGGCTCTCCCCGAAGGAGGAGCCGGAGCTGAAGGTCGAGTAGAACGCAGGACCGGTGTACCACGCCGGCGACTCCGGGATGCGTCCCTGGGCGGCCAACTCAGCGCACACCTTCTGCCACCTCTCGGCCAGCCCGAAGATGATCGCCCACGGTAGGAAGGCGCTGAAGATGTCCTGGCCCTCCTCGAACTTCAGCGTCCTCGCCTCGGCGGTCTCGATGTAGCGGCGGAACCCCTCCACCTGATCCCTCAGGGCCCGTCCCTCGGCAGTGAGGTGGCCGGTGGACCACAGCACGATGGCGACGATGAGGGCGAGGGCCGCCAGCGCCAAGGGGCCGAGATAGAGCAGCGCGCCGCGCCCAAGGGCCGCGAACGAGAAACCGATGACGCCGAGCACCCCGGCCAGCCCGAGGACGAGGATGAGGATCCAGCGCGCAGCCCCCTCGTTGGCGCGCCAACCGCGCTCCATGGGAGCCTTCGAGACGGCCTGCGTCAGGGGCGCCACCGCCTTCTGGAACCGCTTCGCGTCAGTCGAATCGGGCTGGTCCAGGACGATCCGCTCGTCCGCCTCGAACAGCTTCGCCGCGAACGCCGCCGCATACTCCGACGGCGCCTTCGACAGGTCCCGGGCCAGGGCGGTGCGTCGCACACCCCCGGACTTCTTGTACTTCCTGTCGGCGTCCGGGACCGCCTCGATGGTCAGGGCACCCGCGTGCGCCAGTTCGATGAGCGCCGCCGGGGCAACCTTGGGGACTGCCGAGGTGGAGAGCAGCGCGCCGCCGAGCGCCGGCGGCACATCGGGTGGGTTGAACCGGACCGGGATCAGGTCCCGATCCAGGGTGTCCCGCTCCACCGGCGCGGACCGGTCGATCGTGCCCGGTGCGATCCCGGCGAACCGCTGGTCACGGTTGGATCGCCGGGCCCACACCGCCGCGAATACGGCAAGCACCAGCGCGGCCGCGCTGCCGCCGACGGTCAGCGGTGACACCCGAGCCGCCCGCAGCAGGCTGCCTCCGGGGACGACGATCGGCTCGGCGTTGCTCACTGACCCGGCCGGCACCTGGACCGAGATGGTGACCCCCTCACCGGCGGCCAGGTCCCGGGCCTGCGCGACCGCGGCCCCCGATTCGGTATGCGTCTCGCACCCCTGCGTCGACCCCGCCTCGCCCTGGTAGCAGCTCACGGAGGTCACCCCCTGCGGACCGCTCACCGAGACCCGCACCTGGTCGATCGCGGCATCCCAGTCCAGGCCGGTCGCGTTCCAGTACAGCTCCGGGATGCCGTCGACGGTGCGCAGCGCACCCTCGAGCAGATAGCTGATCCGGTAGGTGGCGGTCCTCGTGGTCAGCGTCTCGTCCGGGTCGCCGATCGTCAGCTTCAGCCAGGAGAAGCGGAACCCGTCGTGGTTCGTCGACGACGTCCACTCGTCCGGGGCGTCCGGCGAGTCGACCTCGATGTCGCGGATCCGGTAGAGCACGTCGCGATCGGAGCCGTCGCCGAAGGGTTGCCGGGTGATGAGGGTGCGGTAGATGCCGTGCCGGTCCGTGCCGGCGAAGGCGTAGTCGATCTCCTCGACGACCTCGACGATCCCGTCGTCACGGATCGTGTACGTGATCGTGAAGTCGGTGATCCGGTCCCCCGACTCGGCAGCCGCACCGGGTGCGGACAGCCCGAGCAGCACGAACACCCCGATGATGATCCCGAGGATGCGACTCCGGCGACCTGACATGCTCCGACCCCCTCATCCGCGGACCGTCGTGAGCCCGCGCTGCTCGTTGCTCATCGGCCCCCGTCGGACGGGCACCGAGGCGTCTTCGTCGTTCCCCATCCTGCCACAGGACGACGGCGAGGCCGGCGAGGATGATGGCGACGGGCACCGAGGCGTCTTCGTCGTTCCCCATCCTGCCACCCTGTGCACCGGCGCCCGGATCGGACTGTCCGCTCCGGACCGGTCAGCCGCCCGAGGCGGACAGCACGTCCCGCAACGTCTCGTCCATCGCGGCCCGGGTCATCACTCCGGTGTGCGTGGAGTGGATCCGGCCCTGAGCGTCGATGAAGACGTGTGTCGGGACCGACATGATCCGATAGCGGCTCGCGATGGCCTTGTCCGGGTCGGGCACCTGCAGGTGGGTCGCCTCGAGCCGTTCGGCATAGCTGCCGACCGTGTTCGCGTCCTCGCCGAGATAGATCGAGATGACCTCCACCTGACCGTCCGCGGCCCGGGCGGCGTCCTCGACGTCGCTGGCCTCGGACCGGCACGAGGCACACCACGTCGCCACGAACGACAACCAGACCGGTTTGCCGCCGAGGGCCTCGAGGGACACGGCTGCCCCGTCGGCGGTCATCGCCGCGAAGCCCGGTGCCGGCCCGCCAGGTTCGGGGGCGGGGCCGGCTGCGGCCGGGACGTCGACGGCGCTGCCCGCTCCGGACGCACTCCCCTGGTTCAGCCACCAGGCAGCGCCGAGGATGAGCGCGGTGACCACGGCGAGCACGACGAGGTTCCCGAGCGGTGAGGATCTCGTCCGCTCGCGCAACCCCGTGCTCGGGCCGGGTCCGGGATCAGCCATAGGAGTGCATACCCCCGAACCAGTGGTTGCCGAGGAAGGTGAAGATCACCGCGGCGAAGCCGAGGACGATGAGCCACGCGGCCCGGTTGCCCCGCCAGCCGCCGATGACGCGGGCGTGCAGGTAGGCCCCGTAGATCAACCAGGTGACCAGTGCGGCGGTCTCCTTGGGGTCCCAACTCCAGTAGCGGCCCCAGGCGATGTCGGCCCAGAGGGCACCGAGCACGATCATGATCGTGAGCATCGGGAAGGCCACGACGATGGTCCGATAGCTGATGTCCTCGAGGATCTCCGCCTTGGGCATGCCGGACCAGCGCAGGTGCGGACGCAGCAGGTAGAGCGCCGCGGCCGCGACGGACACAGCGGCCGCCCCGTAGGCGACGACGGCCGAGGCGACGTGCAGGGTGAGCAGCGGACTGTTCTGCAGGGCGGGCACGAGCGGCGAGACACCCTGGTCGAGGTTCGAGGCGTAATAGAGCATCCCGGCCGCGAAGGGCAGGACGAGGACGGCCATGCCGCGGATCTTGTACTTCCACTCGAAGTAGAGGTACATGAGGAGGACGCCCCACACGAACGCCGTGGCGAACTCGTACTGGTTCGCGAAGGGGGCGTGTCCGGTGATGATGGCGCGCAGCACGAGGCTGGCCGTCACGGCGATGAACCCGAGCTCGGTGAGCCGGTCGGCGTACCATCCCACGCCGCGCCGGTGGCTCGTCGGCACCTCGTCACCGACGAGGCCCTGTGTATCGGAGGCGGGGGTCGGTGCATACCCACCGGCCGAGACGAGAGCACGGTCCTCGGCGTCGGCACCGACCCGCACCCTGCCGACGGTGACCACGACGACGAGGTTGGCGATGAAGGCCACCGCGAGCAGCAAGGTGGCTGCGCTGTGCAGATACTGCGATAGTTCGAGCATCACGAGATCCTTTGCTTCTCAGGCGTTCCGGTGCCCTCCAGGGTGCGGACCAGGTGGCGGAACTTGGGTTCGAAGGAGATGTTGAGTCGGTCCGGGCAGCCGAGCCGCACGAAGGAGCGGTCGGGGTGCCCGTCGGGGTCGGGGTGCACGCGGACCCACACGCGGTGGTGGCGCAGGTACATCGTGAAGTACGTGCCGAGGATGAACAGGATGCTCCCGGCCCACACCCACGGGGCTCCCGGGTCGCGGGAGACCATCAACCCGGTGAACTTGCGGCTGCGCTCGAAGGTGACGGTGACCTCACCGAGGTCGGCCGCGGCCCCCTGGGTGGCGATGTCGGTCGCGATCGGCTCCTGACTGCTCTGCCGGTACACCTCGACCTGGACCTGCCCGGGGCCGATCTGGGGATCGACCTGTCCGGAGGCCGGCTCGATGACGTAGAGGACCAGGTCCGAGTCGGGCAGTTCGACCCGGCCGAAGACGTGCCGTTCGTCGCCGGTCGTGCGGTCCAGCGGGACGCCCTGACGGAAGAGTTCGGCACCGGTCGCGTCGGTGACGGCGATGTCGGCGGCGACCCCGAAGTAGGCCTGGTTGAACTTCACGCCGTCGTAGCGCAGCGGGGTGTTGACCCGGACCTCCTGGCGGGCCACCTCGCGACCGTTGTCGTAGAGGACGACGTCGCTGACGTAGTCCTTCGGACGACCGTCCGGGTGGTATGTGTCGGCGAACCCGAGCAGTTCGACCTGCAGACTCGTCCCGTGCCCGACGTCGCGGGTCGAGCCGACCGCGACCGCGAACTCGTTGTCCCGGAATCCGGTGTTGGCGCTGATGAGGACGCCGAGGAGGATGAGGACGAAGGCGACGTGCGCCAGTGCGGTGCCGAGTGGGGCGAACCGGTGCCGGTCCCCGAAGATCGTCACCTCGGGACCCTTGGGGTCGTCCAGGACGCGGAATCGCTTGGCGCGCAGGGCATCGCGCACCTGCTCCGCGGCCTGCTCGGGCGGTGCCGCGACGGTGATGTCCGCGCGGAGCCGGGCGTGGGAGAAGAAGCCCTCGGTCACGTGCAGGTGCGGCTCGGTCGCCTGCTTCCACAGCAGCGGGATCCGGTGCGTGGTGCAGGCCAGGATGCTCAGCACCAGGGCGATGACGACGATCTTGAACGCCGGGGAGCTGAACATCGAGAAGACGCCGAGCACGCTGAGCGGGGTGGTCCATCCGCCGTAGCGGGGCCGGACCTGCTCCAGCCAGGACGCGTAGGCCTGCGGGTCGGCGCGCAGTTCCGCACTGACCTGCGGGAAGAGGACGCCGAGGAGCGTCAGCACGGTCATCGCGAGGATGAGGAAGAGCCCGACCTTCTTGTTGTAGAAGAAGCGGTAGACAGCCCGGCCCATCTCGGTGATGCTCAGCCCACCCGGCTCCGGCGGGGGCTCGGGGGCACGCGGCGGTGCCGGTGCCTCGCGGGTGAGGGTCGCTGTCCGGTCGGTCATGATCCATCCACTCCTACAGGCCGAACGCTGGGACGAGAGCGGCGAGACGCTCGAAGCGGTCGGTGATCATCAAGAAGCCCACGCTGATGAGGAAGACACCCGAGACGGTGGATACGGCTCGCTGGTGGGTCCGCAGCCATGCCATCCGCCGGGCGATCGCGTCCGCGCCGACGGCGACGAGGACGAACGGCAGCCCGAGTCCGAGTGAGTATGCGACGAGCAGCACGATCCCCTCTCCGACGCTGCCGGTCGTGGTCGCCAGGGCGATGACGGCGGCGAGGATCGGGCCGACGCATGGTGTCCAGCCGGCGGCGAACGCTAGGCCGAGGACGAAGCTGCGCGCTGCGCTCGGGGTGGTCTCGAGCCGGGGCCGGACCGGGATCCGCAGCGTCCGGCTCAGCAGCGCCAGGTCGATCCAGCCGGCCAGGTGCAGTCCGAGGACGACGAGGACGGCACCGGCGGCGATGCGCAGGATCCCGCGGGAGTCGGCGATCGAGGCACCGATGGCGCCAAGGAGCACCCAGATCGAGACGAAGACGAGGGTGAAGCCGGCGACGAAGGCACTGGCCTGACCCAGGGCCCGGAGCCGCACCGAGCGGGAGTCGCGGCGCTGGTCGCCGGCGACGTAGGTGACGTAGGCGGGGACGATCGGCAGGAAGCACGGCGAGGCGAAGGAGAGTATGCCTGCCGCGGCGGCCAGCGGGATCGTCACCGTGCTCATGGCTCGCCCGTGGGGCTTCCGGTGGGGGTGTCGCTGTCGACGACCGCGCCCATGTGGGTCGCGATGTTCTTGGCCATGTCGGAGTCGGGAGCCAAATCGACGACGGTGTCCCAGTGCTCCTTGGCCTCATCCATCCGGGGCGGGTCGGAGGCGACGTAGAGGAACCCGAGGTTGTAGTGCGGCTCCGGCGCGGTGGGGTCGAGTTCGACGGCCCGCAGCCACTGCTCCTCGGCCGAGTCGAGGTTGCCCTGGTTGAAGAGCGCGACCCCGAGGGCCAGCCTGGCGTCGATGTCGTCGGGGTGGTCGGCGAGGATCCGCTGCTGCCACCGGGCGGACGTCTCCAGGTCCCCGGCGAACAGGTGCAGCCGGGCCAGTTCGCGCATCGGCTCGATGTCGGCCGGGTCGGCGGTCACCTTGGCCTCGAGCTCGGCGACCTTCGCCGTGTCGAGCGGCAGCGGCGTCGAGGCGGCCGCGACCGGGATCCCGCCGGCGGCGGACTCGGTGCCGGCACTGGGCGCCCCGCCCATCTTGTAGACCCCCCAGATCACGAGCGGGACGAGCAGCGCGACGATGAGCAGCCGGGGGATCCGGCGCTTGGTGGGTCGGGTGGCCGGCTGGTCCGCGGGCGGCTCGGACGGGGCGTCCTTGTGGTCCCCGGTGGCGGCCTCGACGGCATGCTGCCCGGCGGCCTGCTCGACGGCGGCCCGCTGGCGGCTGGCCCACCCGTCGATGTCCTTGGGTGCGGTGGCGAGGAACTCCATGATCCGGTCCGCGGTCAGTTCGACCTCCTCGGCGGAGGCCACCTCCGCGACGCCGAGGACGGCGCTCGGCGGGGCACCGCCGGCCACATCGTCCACCGAAACGGATTCATCCTGGAGAACACCAGGTCGCCACGTCATCTCGACCTCCACAGCCACGCGCTGTTCGTAGTTCCATCCTCCCGACGTGGGCCCCCGGAATCGAGGGTCCGCGGGGCAGCATCGGGATAGAACCTGACCGTGACTTCGCTGTGCCTTTCGGCAGCGGGGACCGTGCCGGTCGGGACAGGCGGGGACGGGACATGCGAGTGGGCCCCCGGCGCCGGGGGCCCACTCTACTGCGGTCTCGCGGCCGACGCCTACGGCGTGCGCAGCGCCAACTGACCCTTGCGGGCTGCGTCGGTCGCGTCGTTGAGGATCCGCAGGCTCTCACCGGGGGCGTGGAACCCGAGAGAGTTCTCCGAGACGACCCAGTCGATGTAGAAGCTCGCCTTGCGCTGATACTCCGAGGCTTCCTTCAACTGGGCCTCGCTCGCTCCGTTGGCCTTGGCGGCCTGGAAGTCGGCGATGAGGTCGGCCAGGGCGTCCTGGGCGACGTTGCGGGCGTGCAGGTGACGTTCCTGGATGGTCTCCACCCGACCGCGCAGCTCCTCCTCCGAGGTGCTGTGGCAGGTCTGGCAGGCCCGGTTGATGTTGTCCATCGGGCTGCGCACCTGGTGGTCGCTGACCTTCATGGCACCTTCACGCTGGTACGGCATGTGGCAGTCGGCGCAGGTCACGCCGGCGCTGGCGTGCACACCCTGGTTCCACAGCTCGAACTCCGGGTGCTGGGCCTTGGACATGTCGGCGCCGGTGATCTCGTGCACCCAGTCGACGTGTCCGGCCTCGAGGAGCGACGCATACTCGTCGTCGACCTTCAGACCCTTCTCCCACGGGAAGGTCAGGGTCTTCTCCTCACCCTTGAAGTAGTACTCCACGTGGCACTGGGCGCAGACGAAGGCCCGCATCTCGGTGCGAGTCGCGTCCCGGTTGACGTCGTAGTCGGTGATGCCCTCGAGCGCCTTGACCTTCTTGATCCCGTCCTCGAACGCGGGGCGGGTGATCCGCAGCGCCATCGTCTCGGGGTCGTGGCAGTCGATGCACGAGATCGGGTGGTCGACCATCTCGGTGACCTCCGCGTACGGCATCTTGTTCATGACGTCGAAGCCCTTGTGGATGTCCCCGTCGCCGAGGTCCTGCATGAGGACGTAGGTGGAGGCGTGGCAGTTCAGGCAGGCTCCGGGCTGGTTGAACTGCTTGACCCGTTCGGTGACCCGCTGGTCGTGGAGCATGTATGCGTGCCCCCGGGCCTCCCGGTAGTCGACGGAGAAGGGGTAGCCCTTCCACATGTCGACCAGGCGCGGGTCGAGTTCGATCTTCTGATCGGTCGTCGTCGCCGCGCGCGGGTCGTCCTCACCGAGGACGGCCGGCAGGGCCTCGGAGCCGCCGTGGCTGCCTTCCTCCATGATGAGGGTGCGCTTGTAGAGGTCGAACTGGGTCGGGAAGTTCTGTCCCCAGACCTCCGCGTCGACCGTTCTGTCGTCCAGTTCGACCACCTTGACGAAGGCGTCCTGGGCCTCGCTCCTCCGCTCGAAGATGTTGATCAGCAGGGACGCGACGCCGGCGGTGATCGCCGCCACTGCCAGGATCGCCACGGCGATCAGGAGTTTGGTGCGACGCGGGGTGCGGTCCCTGGTGTCGTTGGTTGTCACTTCCATCACCTCATATGACCGACTTCGCTGTGACAGCTCAGGCACGAGATCTTCTGGTCCGCCGGCCGGGTCGAGTTGATCCCGTGCACGAGTTCGCCGTGGCAGTGCACGCAGGCGTCCTCGGTGACCCGGCGGTTGTGCTCACGGATCTCGATGTTCTCCGGATAGTTCCCCGTCGTGAACTTCAGCGAGTGCCAGAAGCCGTTCTCCGCCTTGTTCACGTACTTGTTGATGATGTTGTCGTGCGGTGCGTGGCAGTCGTTGCAGCCGGCGACGGCCCGGTGGCTGCCCTTGGTCCAGGCGGTGTACTGCTCCTCCATCGCGTGGCACTGCGCGCACGTCGCGGGATCGGTGCCGAAGTAGGCGGCCCCGTTGGCATAGCCGAAGGTGAACAGTCCCAGCCCGAGGGCCGCCCCCAGGACGATCACCAGGGTCGAGTAGACGATGACGGGCATGCTGAGCCTGTCCAGCGGGGAACGCCGGTTGGCCTGTGGCCTGGTCCCCATCGAGACGCCTCCTTGTGCCGACCGCTGACCGGTGCGATCGGTCGCACCGACGACCTACTTCATTCATAACGGAGTCGGCGTCGTTTGCCACGGGTCCGGCGGGCACACCGTGTGCAGATTTCCACGCGGGGTGGAGGTATCGAAAGGTATGGGGCAGAACGCGATCCGGGCGGGGCGTTCAGCGCTCGGCCGGGGTGAGCAGGCCTCGACGGATGAGGTATGTGGTGGCCTGGACCCGGTTCTCCATCCCCAGTTTGCGCAGGGCGTGGTGCACGTGGTTCTTCACCGTCCCCTCGGTGATGAACAGTTTGCGGCCGATCTGCCGGTTGCTCATCCCGGTCGCCGCCCAGTGCAGGATCTCCAGCTCGCGCGGGCTGAGCTGGTCCTCGGGGCGCCCTTCCGGGATGTGATCGTCGTCGGCCTCGCGCACGTGCATGAGCAGTCGGGAGACGAGGGAGGCGGAGATCGGCGACTCGTCCCGCATGACGGAGCGGATCCGGTCGAAGAGCTGCTCGGGACGCAGGTCCTTGAGGAGGTATCCGTGCGCGCCGCCGCGGATGGCGCCGAGGAGGTGGTCGTCATCGTCGTCGACGGTGAGCATGATGACCTTGACGTCGGGATGGGCGGTCGTGATGGCCCGCACCGTCTCGACCCCGTCCATGACGGGCATCTCGACGTCGAGGAGGACGACGTGCGGCGCCAGCGCGCGGACCTGTTCGAGAGCCTCGAGCCCGTTGCCGGCCTGCCCGACGACCTCGAGGTCGGGTTGGCGGTCGATCACGGACGCGACCGCGGAGCGGAACAGGGCCTGGTCGTCGACGAGCAGCACCCGGATCACCTCGTCGTCGGTCGGCACCTGACTCATCCGTCCGCCTCGTTCCCGGTCACCCCGTCGGCTCGGGGCAGCCGCACCTGGATCCTCGTGCCCGCTCCCGGTCGGCTGTCCACCGTGAACTCACCGCCGACGAGGTGGGCCCGCTCGGCCATCGTCCGCAACCCGAAGTGGTGCAGCCGGTCCCCCGGCGCGTCGACGTCGAAGCCGCGGCCCTCGTCCACGATCTCGATGAGCACCGGGTCGCCCGGCTCGATCCGGACCGTCGCCGTGTCGGTGCCCGCGTGTTTGCGGACGTTGGTCAGCGCCTCCTGGATGATCCGCATCGCCTGGATCTGCGCGTCAGCGGTCAGGGCCGGCTGCGCATCGGCGGACACCTCGATCCGGACGGTCTGGCCGGTATGCCGCGCGCACCCCCGCGCATAGTGCCGCACGCTGGTGAGCAGGTCCCGTCCATCGGCCCCGGCGACGCGCAGCGCGAGGATCGACTCGCGCACATCGCGGTAGGACTCCTCGCACAGTTCGGTGATCTCGGCAAGCTCGGTGCGAACCTCGGGGTCGTCGCAGCAGTCCGGGAGCGCGTGCAGCCGGAGGCGGACCGTGGCGAGGACCTGGGCCAGGTGGTCGTGCATCTCGCGGGAGAGGCGGTCGCGCTCGCCGAGGACCGCGCGACGCTGGTCGCGGCGGGAGAGCTCGTCATTCTGGGCGGCGATGATCTGGTAGCCGCGGGTGAGGACGGCGAACATCACGGCCGAGAAGGCGATGACAGCGAGAGCAAGGAACGATCCCACGAGCAAGTGGGTCCGGCCGATGCCGAGGGCCGACTGCATGGCGGGTCGAATGAGGTAGGTGCTGGCGATCGCGACGACGGGGAGCAGCACGGCGAGGACCTGGAGGCGGCGCAGCCAGGAGGTGACGTCGTCGACGTGCCGTGGCTCCAGGAGGGAGGCCGCCGGGCCGGGGTCGGCCGCGGCCGGGGCATCGATGTCGACGACGCGGAGGGCGCTGGGTGGCCGCTGCCCTGGCGGTGTTCCGGGCGCACGCTGCCCACGGGGTGCGTCCTGCTCCCGGACGCCTTCGGTCACCGCACGATGCGGTCCCACGCCAGCCTTCCTCGGTCCACGCTCGGGTCCACGCGACCCGCTCCGCCCACCCTATCGGTCGCACCGGGTGCCGGTCCCGTGAATCGGGTGTGGCACTGAGCACTCAGGCGGTCTGCTGCGCCGCCCAGGAGGCATGCATCCGGGTGTAGACCCCACCGGCGTCGACGAGGTCACGGTGGTGTCCGAGTTCGACGATCTCGCCGCGGTCGACGACGACCACGACGTCAGCGGCCTCGGCGGTGGAGAGCCGGTGGGCGATGGCGATGGAGGTGCGCCCGCGGGTCAGCCCGTCCAGGGCGCGTTGCACCCGGACCTCGGTCGAGGGGTCGACCGCGGAGGTGGCCTCGTCGAGGACGAGCAGGTCGGGGTCGGCGAGGTAGGCGCGCACGATCGCGACGAGTTGCCGCTCCCCGGCGGAGAGCGACTCACCGCGCTGACCGACCTGGGTGGCCAGTCCGTGCGGCAACCCGTCGATCCACGCGTCGAGTCCGAGCTCGGTGATCGCGAGCGCGATCTCGTCGTCGGTGGCCTCGGGTTTGCCGAAGCGGATGTTGTCCAGGAGGCTCTGGTCGAAGAGGAAGCCCTCCTGCGGGACGAGGACGACCCGTTCGCGCAGTGACGCGAACGCGATCTCGCGCAGGTCGTCCCCGTCGAGGAGCACCCGGCCGTGCAGCGGGTCCATGAGTCGGGTCAGCAGTTTGGCCAGGGTGGTCTTGCCCGAACCGGTCTCCCCCACAACCGCGACCTTGGTGTGCGGCTCGATGGTCAGGTCGACATCGCGCAGCACGAGGTCGCCACCGGGATAGGCGTAGGAGACGTCGTCGAACTCGACCCGGATCGGTCCGCGCTCCTGGACCACACCGTCGGTCCCGGGGTCGGCGACGTCGGCGGGGGTGTCGATGACGCCGATGACGCGGCGCCAGCCGGCGACGGCGTTCTGCATCTCGTTGAGGATCTCGGTGGCCATCAGGACCGGCATCGTGAACAGGTTGACGAGGAAGACGAACGCGAGCAGCTCACCGAGGGACAGCGTGCCGCGGCTGACCAGGACGGTGCCCACGACGAGGACGACGGCGAGGGTGATCCCGGAGAACGCCTGCCCGGAGACGAAGGCGATGACCGAACGGACCTGGGCCCGGATGGCGGAGGCCCGGTGCGCCTCGATCGTCGTGTCGATCCGCTCCGCGGTGCGGTCCTCGACGCCGTAGGCGCGGATCGTCGTCGCCCCGACGATGGACTCGCTGATCGAGCCGAGCATGTCCCCGACCCGGGCCCGGACCGCGCCGTAGGCCCGCCCGAGCATCGGCTGGAACCAGCGCACGAGGAGGGCGAGCGGGATGAAGCAGACATAGACGACGAGCGCCAGGATCGGGCTGTAGACGACCATGAGGATCGTCGAGAGCATGATCTGGGCGATGCTCACGAGGAGCATCAGGCCACCGAACTGGACGAACATCGAGATCGTGTCGACGTCGTTGGTGACGCGGGCGACGAGGGCGCCGCGCCGCTCGGTCGACTGGGTCAGCACGGACAGGTCGTGGATGTGCCGGAACGCCTTGAGCCGCAACGTCGCCAACCCCGACTCGGCCGCGGTGAAGAGGCGGACGTTGACAAAGTACTGGGTCACCGCGGTCAGGGTGACGACGCCGGCGGCGATCGCGATCGCCCAGCCGACGAAGCCGACGTCGACCCCGCCGTCGGCCATGATGCCGTTGTCGGTGGCCTGCTGGACGAGGAACGGGACGACGACCCGGCCGACGGTGGCGATGACCGCCAACACCATCGTCAGCGCCAGTCCGGTGCGGATCTCCGGGGACAGTTCCAGGCCGCGCCGCAGGGTGGCGATCGTGCCGAGCTCGCTCTGCTGCTCGATCCGGCTGCTCTCGGGATGCTGCTGGGTGTCGCTCACGACGCACCTCCCGCCGTACGGACCGCGTCACGCTGGGCGGCCTCGCGGGCGTAGGCGGTGACCAGGTCGGCGTAGCCCTTGCACCGCGCCACGAGCTCGTCGTGGCTGCCGCGGTCGACGACCCGGCCGTGCTCGATGTAGACGACCTGGTCGGCGAGCAGGATGGTCGCCATCCGGTAGGCGACGACGGCGACGGTCATCCCCGTCCGGGCGGCCCTGAGCCCGGCGAGGATCGCCTGTTCGACGGCCGGGTCCACCGCCGAGGTCGCGTCGTCGAGGACGAGGAGGCGGGGCCGGCGCCAGATCGCGCGTGCGAGGGCGATCCGCTGCCGTTGCCCACCGGAGAGGGTGCCGCCGCGTTCCCCGATGACGGTGTCCAGGCCGTGCGGCAGGGCACGGACGAAGTCCTCACCCTGGGCGACCCGCAGCGCCGCCCAGACCGACTCGTCGTCGCTGTCCGCCCCGAGGGTGACGTTGCCGCGGACGGTGTCGTCGAACATGAACGTCTGTTGGGCCACGAGGGTGGCCACGGCCGGGATCTGCCCCCGGGCCAGGTCGCGGGCCTCGACCCCGTCGATGCGCACCGAGCCGGAGTCGGCGTCGACGAGCCGCAGCGCCAGGTTGGCCAGCGTCGTCTTGCCAGACCCGGTGGGGCCGACCAGGGCCGTCGTGCTGCCCTCCGCGACGTCGATCGTCACGCCCCGGATCGTCGGCTGCTCCTCCCCCTCGTGCGTGTAGACGACGTCCTCCAGCGATGAGGCGGCCGGTCCGTCCCGCTCCGGCAGGGTGGCCGTGCCGTACGGCATCGAGCCTTCCGCGCGCAGCACGTGCTGGACCCGGTCCCAGCCGACGACCGAGCGGGGGATCTCGGCGAGCACCCAGCCGAGGGCGCGCACCGGGAACGCGAGCAGCGAGAACAGGTAGGCCATCTGCACCACATCGGCCGCGGTGAGCCGGCCGCGGGAGACCTGCCAGGTGCCGACCCCGAGAACGGCCAGGGTGCCGAGCGTCGGGATCGCCTCGATGACCGGCTCGAAGATCCCCCTCGTCCGCCCGACCCGGATGAGCGCGTCACGCAGGTCGTATGCCTTGCCCCGGAAACGTTCGGTCTCCTCGTCCTCGCGGCCCATCGCCTTGACGACCATCCCGGCCTCGAACGACTCGTGCGCGACCTCGGCCACCTCGGCCCGCAACTGCTGGGCGAGGGTGATCCGGGGGGACATGAACCGCTGGAAGACCACGTTCGCTGCGAACAGCCCCGGGAAGACGAGCAGCCCGATGAGCGCGAGGAACGGGTCGCCCATGAGCATCATCGCCCCGGCGATGACGAGCATGACGATGACCCCGATCGCCATCGGCAGCGGGTTGAACACCTGCCACGTCGCCTCGATGTCGGCGTGCGCGTTCGAGAGGAGCTGCCCGGACGGGTGGGCGTGGTGCCACGACAGCGGCAGGCGCAGATAGCGGCGCGTCACCCGGCGTCGGTAGTCGGCCTGGAGGTTGAAGCCGGCGACCGTCGCCCACACGCGGCGCAGGATGACCCCGACGACGTTGACGAGCAGGATCGCGACGAGCACCCCGAAGATCAGCCACAATCCGCCGCTGGTGACCGACCGGGAGACGAACGCCGGCTCGATGACCCGATCGGTGACGAACCCGATCGCCCATGCGTTGCCGACCGTCGCCGCCGCCCACAGCACCGAGCCGAGGACGGCGACCGAGGTCGACCGGGGCTGGTCCCGCATCCCGCTCCCGATGACCCGCAGGCCACGGCGCAGCACCGCCCGGGTGGCAACCGGTCGATCAGCGGGTGGGGTGGCAGAGGACACCCCGAGAGGCTACGTCAGAACAGCGACAGTCCCGTAGTCGGAAACCTGACCGGCGAGGGCGCCGAGGTGCTGACGGGTGTCCCCGTAGGTGTGCTCGATGGCGGTGAGCATCGCGGTCAGGTGGCCCACGGCATACTCGGCCGTCATCGCGATCCCACCGTGCAACTGGATGGCCTCCTGCCCGATGTGCCGACCGGTGCGGCCGAGGACCACACGGGAGCGCGCCACGATCGCCGGGTCGGTGTCGCCCTCGGCGACGGCCATCGCGAGGTACATCGCGGCCGACCGGGCGAGCTCGAGCGAGACGTACATGTCCGCCGCCCGCTGGGTCAGCGTCTGGAACGACGCCAGCGGCACCCCGAACTGCTTGCGGGTCTTGAGGTACTCGGTCGTCATCGACAACGCCGACTCCATCGCCCCGAGTCCCTGGCCGGCGAGGACGACCGAGGCCAGTGCGATCGCCCGGGTCACGGCCTCATCGGCGGCCGCCCCACGCAGCAGGACGCGACCCGCACCGGCGCCGGCAGCGAGCAGTCCGTCCTCGATCCCGGGCGCCTCGATGAGCACGAGCACCGTCTCCTCGCCGTCGAGGGCAGAGGCGATGACGTGGGTCGCGGCCTCACCGAACGGGATCGGTCCCTTGATCCCGTCGAGGGTCCAGCCGTCCGAACCCTCGCTCGCGTGCACCCCACCGGGCACCGGCGCGAAGGCCCGCATCGGCTCGGCGAACGCGGGCAACACGAACGCCTCCCCGCCGACGACCGCCTCGAGCAGGTCGTCACCGGCGTCGGCGAGCAGACTCCCCGCGAGCAGGGCGTCCGCATAGGCGGTCTGCACCCCGGCGGCACCGAGTGCCTGCGCCGCGACGAACACCTCGATCGCGGTGGCACCGAACCCGCCGGCCTCCTCCGCGAACGGCAGGCCCAACAGTCCGGTCTCGGCCATCGCGGCCCACAACTCCGCGTCGTGCGGACGCGGCCCGGCGCCGTTCTCACCCGGCTCGACCTGGCGTCGGCCCACCATCTCCCGGACGGCGGCGGCCAGTGACTTCTGCTCGTTGGTCAGTGTGAAATCCATTGTCGTCTCTCTCTCCTGTCCAGATCCGCCGGTCAGCCCCGAAGCCCCAGGACAGCCCCGGAGATGATGGTGCGCTGCACCTCGTTGGACCCGCCGTAGATGGACGCCTTGCGGAAGTTCAGATAGGTCGGCGTGGAGCGGCGCGCCCAGCCGGGGATCGTCGCGTCGTCCTCGATCTCGGCCAGGGCGTCGTCGTCGACGAGCCACTGCAGCGACATCGGTCCGGCGACATCCATCGCCAACTCGAAGATGTCCTGGAGGAGCTGGCTGCCCCGCAACTTCAGGATCGAGGAGGCCGGGTCGGGTTTGCCGTCCCCGGAGGTGCCGGTGACCCGCCAGATCGTGATCTCGAGCGCCATCACCTCCGCCTCGAGCTCGGCGATCCGGGCGGCGACGAGCGGGTCCGCGAGGACCGGGCTGCCGTCCGCACGCAGGACGCGGGACGCATACCCCTTGACCTGGGCCAACCGGCTCTTCATGGTGCCGACCGCGGCCAGGCTGGCCCGCTCGTTGCCGAGGAGGAACTTCGCGTAGTCCCAGCCCTTGTTCTCCTCACCAACGAGGTTCTCCGCCGGCACCCGCACATCGGTGAAGAACACCTCGTTGACCTCGTGGCCGCCGTCGATGAGCTGGATCGGGCGGACCTCGATGCCCGGCGTCTCCATGTCGATGAGGAGGAAGGAGATCCCCTCCTGCTTCTTCACGTCCGGGTTGGTGCGCACCAGCGCGAAGATCCAGTCGGCGTGCTGACCCTGGGTCGTCCACGTCTTCTGTCCGTTGACGATGTACTCGTCACCGTCGCGGACCGCGGTCGTGCGCAGCGAGGCCAGGTCCGAGCCAGCATCCGGCTCCGAGAACCCCTGGCACCACCAGATGTCGAGGTTCGCCGTGGCCGGCAGGAAGCGCTCCTTGAGCTCCTGGCTGCCGAACGTCGCGATGACCGGGCCGACCATGCTCACGTTGAACGGCAGCAGCGGCGGCACCCCCGCGGCCTGCATCTCGCTCTGCCAGATGTTGTACTGACGCTCGGTCCAGCCCTTGCCGCCCCACTCGACCGGCCAGTGCGGAACCGCGTAGCCACCGGCGTTGAGGATCCGCTGCGACTGGACCGTCTCCTCCTTCGTCGGTGCCACCCCGGCGATCACCTTGTCCCGCAACTCCTTCGGGACCTGGGTCGTCATGAACTCCCGCACTTCGGCCTGGAACTTGGCGTCTTCGGCGCTGAGCGAACGCTGCATTGCGTCTCCTTAAGTCGGCGTGGTGACCTCTCCGCACCAAATCTAGCCAAGGCCGCCGACGGGTGCCCCATCGGGATCGGCCCCTGTGAGGCAAACCACCGGAGGGCGCCCGCCCTAGACTGTGGCCACGGCCCCGGACCGGCTCGGGCCGAGGTCGCTCCCGACGCGAAGGAGGCTGTCGATCGTGGCGTCCTACGACCCGATCAAACGCGGCATCGACGTCCTCGTCGGCGGCGCCGCGTTCCTGATCTCCCTCCCGGCCCAGGCCGTCATCGGCCTCCTCGTGCGGCGCAACCTCGGCTCCCCGGTGCTGTTCCGCCAGGACCGACCCGGCAAGGACGGTCGGATCTTCCGACTGCGCAAGTTCCGCACGATGGTCGACGTCGACGAGGCCGCCGGACTGGTCACCGACGAGGAACGGCTCACCCCGTTCGGGGCGTTCCTGCGCTCCACGAGCCTGGACGAGCTGCCGAGCCTGTGGCACGTCGTCACCGGCGAGATGTCCCTCGTCGGACCCCGCCCCCTCCTCGTGCAGTACCTCGAGCGTTACTCCCCCGAGCAGGCCCGCCGCCACGAGGTCCGGCCCGGACTGACCGGCCTGGCCCAGATCAGCGGCCGCAACGCGATCAGTTGGGAGGACAAGTTCGCCAAGGACGTCGAGTACGTCGACAACCGCTCCCTCCTCCTCGACCTGCGGATCATCCTCGCCACCATCGCCACCGTCATCCGCCGGGACGGCATCAGCGGCGACGGGACGGCGACGATGACCGAGTTCATGGGATCGGAACGGTCCTGACCGACCCGAGCACCGCATACCCCCTGGTGGGCGGGGTGTCTCACGTGACAAACACCGCTTCCGTTTCGGTTGACCGGCCCGGGGTCGGGCTCCATGCTCGACTCATGGACAGCACGATGCAGACAACCCCACTCCTGATCAGCCAGATGCTCGACTTCGGCACCACCATCCACGCCGACCAGGAGGTGGTCACCTGCACCGAGGACGGCACCCGCCGGATGTCGTACGCGGACGTCGGACGCCGCTCGGCCCAGTTGGCCCATGCGTTGCGCGGCCTGGGGATCGAGGGCGACAAGCGGGTAGCCACCTTCATGTGGAACAACGCCGAGCACCTCATCGCCTACTTCGCCGTCCCGTCCATGGGTGCGGTCCTGCACGCCCTGAACATCCGGCTCTTCCCGCAACAGCTCATCTACATCACCGCCCACGCCGGCAACGAGGTCGTCATCGTCGACAACTCCCTCGCCGCACCGTTCAGCCAGTTGCTGCCCCACCTGAAGACGCTCCGTCAGGTCATCGTCAACGGACCCATCGACGACCAGACCCGCGAGGCGCTCGCGGCGCCGGAGCACATCGAGGCGGTGCATGACTTCTACGAGCTCATCGACGGGCAGCCGGACACCTTCGACTGGCCCACCGACCTGGACGAGAACTCCGCGAGCTCGATGTGCTACACCTCCGGCACCACCGGCAACCCCAAGGGTGTGGCCTACTCGCACCGGTCGAACTACCTGCATGCGATGGCCGTCTCGATGACCCTCGGCGTCGGCCAGGGCGACCGGCTGCTCACCGTCGTCCCGCTGTTCCACGCCAACGCGTGGGGCTTCCCCTACCTGTGCTTCCTCGCCGGTGCCTCGATCATCATGCCGGACCGGTTCCTCCAGGCCGCTCCGCTGACCCGACTCATCACGAGTGAGAAGGTCACCAGCGGTGGCGGGGTCCCGACCATCTGGAACGACCTGCTGCGCTACCTCGACGAGCACCGCCCGGACACCTCGAGCGTCAAGCGGCTCATGGTCGGCGGCTCGGCCTGTCCGCCGTCGCTGATGAAGGAGTTCCACGAGCGGCACGACATCGAGATCATCCACGGCTGGGGGATGACCGAGACCTCCCCGGTCGGTACCCTCGCGATCCCGCCGGCCGAGGCCGAGGTCGGCAGTGACGACTACTGGCGCTACCGGACCGCCCAGGGTCGGCTGCTGCCCGGGTTCCAGGCCCGCCTCATCGGCCCCGAGGGTGACGAGATGCCCTGGGACGGCGAAGCGGTCGGTGAGCTCGAGGTCCGCGGACCATGGATCACCGCGTCCTACTACGCCAACGGCACCGAGCCGCAGTCCGAACTGGACGAGATGGCTGCGAAGTTCGACGACGGCTGGCTGCGCACCGGCGACGTCGGCGCCCTGACCCGCGACGGGTTCCTCATCCTCACCGACCGGTCCAAGGACGTCATCAAGTCCGGCGGTGAGTGGATCAGCTCGGTCGACCTGGAGAACGTCATCATGGGCCACCCGGCGGTCCTCGAGGCCTCCGTCATCGGCGTCCCGGACGAGAAGTGGGGCGAGCGCCCGCTCGCCACCGTCGTCGTCGCCGACGGCGCGTCGGTCACCGCGGAGGAACTGCACGAGTTCCTCGACGGCAAGGTGGCCAAGTGGCAGGTGCCGGAGCGCTGGTCGTTCATCGACGAGGTGCCCAAGACCTCGGTCGGCAAGTTCGACAAGAAGGTGCTGCGCGCCCGGTATGCCGAGGGGAACCTCGACATCGAACAGCTCAGCTGATCTCCGTCTGACTCGTGCCGGCTCGTGGACCGGGCGCTGTTGCCATGGCGACAGCGCCCGGTCCATGAGTCGTCCGATCGGCTGGTGTATCGGGTGTTGTAACCGCATGGTTATGGATTTGTGTGGGTGTTCCAGCCCAAAAACGGTGTTCGACTCGCTAGGTTCGACCTATGTCAGAGCCGCTCGTCGTCATGAAGGACGTCAACAAGCACTACGGTGACATGCACGCGCTGAAGTCGATCAACCTCAGCGTCGGCAAGGGTGAGGTCGTCG
Source organism: Intrasporangiaceae bacterium (assembly GCA_012838445.1). Taxonomy (GTDB): domain Bacteria; phylum Actinomycetota; class Actinomycetes; order Actinomycetales; family Dermatophilaceae; genus F2B08. The sequence continues at coordinate 24,694 of DUPF01000285.1, forward strand.
TCCTCATCGGTCCGTCCGGGTCCGGCAAGTCCACGCTGATCCGCACGATCAACCGGCTCGAGACGATCACCGACGGCACGATCACCATCGACGGTGAGGTGCTGCCCGAGGAGGGCAAGGGCCTGGCCGCGCTGCGTTCCGACGTCGGCATGGTGTTCCAGTCGTTCAACCTCTTCGCGCACAAGACGATCCTGCAGAACGTCACCCTCGGACCGATCAAGGTCCGCAAGATGAAGAAGGCCGAGGCCGAGAAGAAGGCCATGGACCTGCTCGCCCGCGTCGGGGTGGACCACCAGGCGGAGAAGTACCCCGCCCAACTCTCCGGTGGGCAGCAGCAGCGCGTCGCCATCGCCCGGGCCCTGGCCATGGACCCCAAGGTCATGCTCTTCGACGAGCCCACCTCGGCACTCGACCCGGAGATGATCAACGAGGTCCTCGACGTCATGATCGAGCTCGCCAAGTCCGGGATGACGATGGTCGTCGTCACACACGAGATGGGCTTCGCCCGCAAGGCCGCCGACCGGGTCGTCTTCCTCGCCGACGGCGAGATCGTCGAGGAGAACACCCCGGACCAGTTCTTCACCAACCCCCAGTCCAGTCGCGCCAAGGACTTCCTCGGCAAGATCCTCACCAACCACTGACTCGGCCGCCCGCACGGGAACCCGACCGAGGACCCCCTGTCCCATCCAACCGGCCGCCACCTGCGGCATACCAACTGAAAACACATGAAGGAGAACACCATGTTCACACGACGAATCGGCGCGATCGGTGCAGCCGCCGCGCTGGCCCTGGGGCTCGCCGCCTGTGGTTCGGGGAACGGCTCCGGCGGCGGCGAGGGGGGCAGCGGTGGTGACAAGATCACCATCGGCATCAAGTTCGACCAGCCGGGTCTGGGCCTGCGCGAGGGCAGCGACTACAAGGGCTTCGACGTCGAGGTCGCCAAGTACGTCGCCAAGGAGCTCGGCTACGACGAGGGCGACATCGAGTGGAAGGAGTCCCCGAGCGCTCAGCGGGAGACCCTCATCGAGACCGGCCAGGTCGACCTGATCTTCGCGACCTACTCGATCACCGACTCCCGCAAGGAGCGCGTCTCGTTCGCCGGGCCGTACTTCATCGCCGGCCAGGGCCTGCTCGTGCGCGCCGACGACGACTCGATCACCGGCAAGGACACCCTGGACGGCAAGAAGCTGTGCTCGGTGACCGGCTCGACCCCGGCCCAGAAGATCAAGGACGAGTATCCCGGCGTCCAGCTCCAGGAGTTCGGCACCTACTCCGAGTGCCTCCCGGCGCTGCTGTCCGGCGGCATCGACGCGATCACGACCGACGACACGATCCTCGCCGGCTTCGCCGCCCAGGACCAGTACGCCGGCAAGCTCAAGCTCGCGGGCGAGCCGTTCACGACGGAGAACTACGGCGTCGGCCTGAAGAAGGGCGACACCGAGCTCTGCGGCAAGGTCAACGACGCGATCACGAAGATGATCAACGACGGCGCCTGGGAGAAGGCGGTCCAGGACACCCTCGGCCCGGCCGACTACACCCCCGGCCCGGGCAACCCGCCCACGCCGGACGCCTGCTCCTGATCCGACCTGACCGTTGATCCAGGTGGGTATGCCGTCCGCGGCGCGTGCGGCATACCCACCTGATCCCGACCCACCGACCCGGAGACCGCATGGTTGACATCCTCTCGAGGTACGACATCCTCGGCGCGTTCTGGATGACGGTCCAGCTCGCGCTGTGGTCCGCCCTCGGCTCGCTCATCCTCGGCACGATCCTCGCGATCATGCGGGTCTCCCCCGTCACCATCCTGCAGAAGCTCGGGGCGTTCTACGTCAACGTCGCCCGGAACACGCCGCTGACGCTCATCCTCGTGTTCTGCTCGCTCGGCGCGCTGTTCATCCTCGAGATCTACCTCGCTCCCCGCGACGCCCCGGACTCCCTGGCCGCGAATGCGTACCGATGGGCCATCGTCGGCCTGTCCGCCTATCACGCGTCCTTCGTCTGCGAGGCGCTGCGCTCCGGGGTCAACACCGTCCCGGTCGGTCAGGCCGAAGCCGCCCGCGCCATCGGCCTGACGTTCGGTCAGTCGCTCTCCCAGGTCATCCTCCCGCAGGCGTTCCGCGGCGCCATCGCCCCCCTGGGCTCGGTGCTCATCGCCCTGATCAAGAACACCACCGTGGCCGCGATCATCAGCGTGCCCGAGGCGGCGGCGATCATGAAGACAATCATCGAGAACGAGACCGGCAGCTTCATCGTGTTCCTCATCTTCGCCCTCGGGTTCGTCATCCTCACCCTCCCGATCGGCGTCGGATTCACCTCGCTGTCGCGGCGTCTGGCGGTGAAGCGATGATCACCCCACGAAGTTCTTCGCTCCTCCGTCGCTCCGATACTTCGAGGGGACCCCGATGAGCGCGCAGGCAGTCCTCTTCGACGCCCCGGGCCCCAAGGCCAGGCGGCGGCACCTCATCCTCACCGTTCTCGGTGCCCTTCTCGCGCTCGGTGTGCTCGGCGCGGTGCTGTGGAAGTTCAACAAGCAGGGCCAGCTCGACGGGGCACTGTGGAAGCCGTTCATCCTGCCCGAGACGTGGACCCAGTACCTGCTGCCCGGCCTGTGGAAGACCCTCCAGGCGGCCATCGTCTCGATCGTGTTCGCCATGGCGTTCGGGATCGTCTTCGGTATGGGCCGGCTGTCCCAGAACAAGCCGCTGCGCTGGGCATGCGGAGTCATCGTCGAGTTCTTCCGCGCCGTGCCGGTCCTGCTGATGATGATCTTCACCTTCTACTTCCTCGCCCGGAATCTGCATGTGCCGGGTGCTCAGGCATCGTTCTGGGCGGTCATCGCAGCGCTCACCCTCTACAACGGCTCGGTCATCGCCGAACTCGTCCGCTCCGGGGTGCACCAATTGCCCAAGGGGCAGGGGGAGGCTGGCCTGGCCGTCGGCCTGACCCCAGGCCAGACGCTGCGCTCGATCCAGTTGCCGCAGGCGCTCACCGCGATGCTCCCCGCGCTGATGAGCCAACTCGTCGTCGTCCTCAAGGACAGCGCCCTCGGCACCGCGATCACCTATCCCGAGGTGGTCTCGGCCGGTCGACAGCTCGGCTCGCGCTACGGCAACATCGTCGCCGCCTACATCATCATCGGCGTCATCTTCATCCTGCTCAACTGGGCGCTGACGACCCTGGCGGGCAGGCTCGAGCGCTGGATCAACCGCCGCGGTCTGACGGCCGGGAAGGCCAAGACCGGTGCCTCGGCGCTCGTCGAGGGCGGCGGTGCTCCCGGTGAGTTCGGCGCCAATATCGCCGATGCGGTCGAGGAAGAGGTGGACGACCTTCGCGCCGCGCGCAGTCGCAAGCGCACCGGTACCGGCAGCGTCGGCGAGGACGGTCAGTAAACGCCGACCCGGGTGGCATCCCGCAGCCCTGACGGCTCCCGCTCCTACCCTCCTCCGCGCGGTACCAGCCGCCGCGTGGTGCCGGCCGAGGGCACGAGCCCTCATCGGGCACCGCACTGCCCCATGACCGCGGCTGGCATTCGTGGTGGTGGTGCCGCCCGGGCCCACGACCCCTCGCCTGACACCACGTCGACGCGGTGCAGTGCTGTCCTTTGAGCAGACCGACACTGCGGTGAGTAACGCTTCGCGGCAACCTGGACCAGTCAGAGCGGTAGTCAGGAGCGGCCCATAGACGCGAAAAGGCCCTAGATCCCTTGGGATTCAAGGCCTTTTGCAGATGCTCCCCCGGTTGGACTCGAACCAACAACCCTTCGGTTAACAGCCGAATGCTCTGCCGATTGAGCTACAGGGGAATGGCGCAGACACAGTAGCAAACTCTGGGCGGTCCGCCGAATCGAGTATCACCGTCCGCGTCGTCGACGCTGCGCGAGTACCGCGGGCGCGCGCCAACACCACGGCTCTGCACCAGTAATAGCTAGCGCGGCGGCGTGGAGGTGGCGTAGCTGCGGAGAACTGGCGCGGCGGCCGGCTCAGGGCAACCCGACCTGCTCCCGCAGCGCGCGACGGACCACCTCGATCCGGTCCCGGACACCGGGGGCGGCCAGGCGCACGCCGGGGCCGAGGATGACCTGGTCGAGGAGGCGGTTCTCGGCGAGGTTCTTGCGGATGACGACGCGGGCCTGCCGCGAGGCGGGCAGATCGATCTGCTCGGCGATGACCACCGTGGCCTGCACCCGCTCCCGGAACGCCTGGAGGAACGGTCGGTGACCGCCGACGTGCAGCGGCAGGTCGGGCGCCCGGTCCACCCACGTCACGGTCAGCACGTCGGCCTCGTTGTCATAGCGGCCCGTGTCGACGAGGTGCCACGGCCGCTGCAGTTGCACCGCACCGTCAGCACCGACCACCGAGAGCCGATGCGACGAGGCGACGAGCACCGCGCCGTCCGAGGCCGGACAGCTCGCGAGCACGGCGTCACCCTTGCCCAGCCCGAGGTCGACGCCCTGCAGCGGATCCGACGCCCGGCGTCCGAACATACCCATCTATCGTCCTGCCAGTTCTTCGCGAAGGCTCGCGAGTTTGCGTTGCAGATCCTGCAGCTGCGCATAGAGTTCGCGGGTCTGCTCCGGCTGCTCGGTCCCGGCGCTGTCGCGTTGACGGACCTGGACCATGAGGTTGGCGATGGAGCGAGTCAGGGACACCTCGTGCACGCGCGCCAGGAGCGCCTCGACGTAGCGGCGCTGCGGGCGCATCGTGTGCTCATCGAGGGCGGTCGGCAACTCGGCCACCGCCACCTCGGCGAGATAGTCGTGCACGACAACGGGGGCCGCCGCCCGGATCTGCTCGACCCAGGCGGTCAGCGGCCGCGCCGGATCGTAGGTCGCCGTGAGGATCGCCTCGAACACCGCCCGGTGGGCGGGTGCGGTGAAGGCCTCGACCGGGATCGCGGCGACCCCGGCCGGGTCGACCATGTCGGGGAACTGGACGAGCACCTGGAGCAGTTGCCGCTCGGCGTGCACGACCGGGTCCCGCAGGTCGGGCCCGGGCAGCACCGGCGGCCCGTCCTGGGGGTATGCGGTGCTCGCCTCCGCAGGCCCCCTCACCTCTGCGGTCGGGAACCGCTCCCCCCGGGGCGCGCGAGCGGCGCGGGAGACCTCCCCCTGCATCTGTTCGATGCTGATGCCGAGCCACCCGGCGACCTCGCGGGTGTACTCGGGGCGCAACCCGGGGTCCCGCACCGTCGCGACCATCGGGGCGACGGCCCGGGCCCCGGCCACCCGACCCTCCGGGGTGCTCAGGTCGAAGCGGGCCAGCGTGGTGCGCACCGCGAACTCGAACATCGACGTGGCGTCGGCGATGAGCGCCTGGACCGCCTCGGGTCCCTTGGCCTTGCGCAGGTCGCAGGGGTCCATCCCGTCGGGGGCGACCGCGACATACGACTGGGCGGCCCACCGTTGGTCCTCGGCGAAGGCCTTCATCGCCGCCTTCTGCCCGGCCGCGTCCCCGTCGAAGGTGAAGACGACCCGGGCCGGGGTCAGGTCGGCCTCGTCGCGGATGATCCGGCGCAGGATCTTGATGTGGTCCACCCCGAACGCGGTGCCACAGGTCGCCACCGCGGTCTCCACCCCGGACAGGTGCGCGGCCATGACATCGGTGTATCCCTCGACGATGACCGCCTCCCGCTGCTTGGCCATCGCGCGGCGGGCCAGGTCGAGCCCGTAGAGCACCTGGCTCTTCTTGTAGATCGGGGTCTCGGCCGTGTTGAGGTATTTCGCCTCGATCCGGTCGTCGTCGAAGAGCCGTCGCGCCCCGAACCCGACGGTGTCGCCGGCGGCGTTGCGGATCGGCCAGACGAGCCGGCCGCGGAACCGATCGTAGAGCCCGCGGGCGCCCCGACCGGCGAGCCCGGAGGTGACGAGCTCGTCCTCGGTGAACCCGCGAGCCCGCAGGTGTGAGCTGAGCTCGTCGAACCCCATCGGTGCGAACCCGACACCGAACCGGGCCGCAGCCTCGCCGTTGAAGTCGCGGGCGCGGAGGAAGTCGCGGGCCACCCGGGCGCGCTGGTTGCCGAGATCGCGCAGGTGCCCCTCGTAGAACTCCTGGGCCACCCGGTGCGCCTCGATGAGCCGGGACCGGCCGGACAGGCTCATCCCGGGTCGTTCGCCACCGTCGGTGCGGCGCAGCTCCATCCCGAGTTTGGCGGCGAGCCGCTCGACCGCGTCGGCGAACGGCAGATGGTCGACCTTCTGGACGAAGGAGATGACGTCGCCGCCCTCGCCGCAACCGAAGCAGTGATAGGTCCCGAGCGCCGGACGGATCGTGAATGACGGGGTCTTCTCGTCATGGAACGGGCACAACCCCTTGAGGGACCCCACCCCGGCGGGCCGCAGCGTGACGTGCTCCCGCACGACATCCTCGATCGACGACCGCTCCTTCACGGCCGCGATGTCGTCAGGATGGATCAGACCCGCCACGGCCGTCAGTCTATGAGGGTCGTCGACCGGTCCCGCCGGTTGTCAACAGTCGACCTGCTCACCGCCACCGCTGGTGCAGCGCCAGCGCCCGCGTGTCGGACAGGGAGGCGACCTGGTCGATGACGACCCGGCGGGCGGTCGCCTCGTCCGGCGCGGCCAGATAGTCGGCCCGCAGGTCGGGGTCGAGCCGGGTATGCGGTGCCTGGCTGAACATCTCGACGAGGTCCTTGATGACCTCCCGTTCGCGGGCCATGATCGCGACCCGTTCCTCGGCATACATGACGAAGTGGGCGGCCACCGCCTTCAGGACCGCGCACTCGGCCCGGGTCTCGATCGGGACGATGAGGTCCGCCTCGTGCCGGACCAGGTCCCCCTCCCCGTGCCGCTCCCGGGTGGCCACCTCGACGGCGAGGACGAATCGACCGATGAGCCGGGACGTCATGTCCTTCAACGCCGCCAGGTCGCGGCGCGAGCCGTCGTGCCGCTCCGGCACGGCGCCGCTGGCGAGCACCCGCTCCAGCGCTGAGCCGAGGTCGTCCGCGGTCAGGTCTGGCGCATACACCCCGCCGGCGACTGCGAGCACTCCCCCGACATCGATCGCATCCCGCAACCGGCGCGGATCGAGCCGGCCGGAGGCGATCGCGTCCTCGACGTCGTGGACCGAGTAGGCGACGTCGTCGGACCAGTCCATGACCTCGGCCTCGAGGGACCGCTGCCCCGGCGGCGCACCGGCCCGGAACCATTCGTAGACGGGCAGATCGTCGGCATAGACCCCGAACTTGGGTGTCCCACCCGGGCCCTGGCCGCGGCGCCACGGGTATTTGGTCGCCGCGTCGAGACTGGCGCGGGTCAGGTTGAGCCCCGCCGGGCGGCCGTCGGCGTGGGTGCGCTTCGGCTCGAGCCGGGTCAGGATCCGCAACGTCTGGGCGTTGCCCTCGAAGCCGCCGATGTCGGCGGCGAGCGCATCGAGCGCGGACTCGCCGTTGTGCCCGAAGGGCGGATGGCCCAGGTCGTGGGCCAGGCAGGCCGTGTCGACGACATCGGCGCTGCAGCCGAGAGCGGCACCGAACTCCCGCCCGATCTGGGCCACCTCGAGGGAGTGGGTCAGCCGGTTGCGGATGAAGTCGTCACTGCTCGGTTGCAGGACCTGGGTCTTGGCCGAGAGTCGCCGCAGCGAGGCGGAGTGGATCAGCCGGGCCCGGTCCCGGGCGAAGTCGTCCCGGTCGGCACGCTTGGTCGCCGGGTCCTCGGCGACCCAGCGCTCGCGGTCTCGATCGGTGTAGCTCACAGCGGTGAGCCTATAGAGGAGGGCCGACAGTCGGTGGTGGGGTTGGGGTGGCGGCTCAGCAGTGGTGGCTCAACTGCCGCGGCTCAACCCCGGTGCCGGCCGACGTAGGTCGTGCCGACGAACCCGGACCGGTGCCGCCCGACGTAGCGGGGCTGCGGCAGCAGCGCCGCGAACAGGGCGCCGAAGAAGGACCGGCGCGCACCGCGGTGCCGACCGGCCGGATAGACCGGGATGGAGGGGGCGGGCCGGCGCGCCGGCACCGGGAGCTCCGGCGTCCGGAGGCCCGGCGCCGCGACCGACCCCCACGACGGTGCAAGTGCCATGTGATAAGGGTGGCGGACGGGACGGGTGTGACGTGGGATGCCGGTGAGGTCGGCGTGTCCTTTTTCCGCCACAACTTGGCAATTGCGAAGTTATGGCGGAAACGGGCCGGGCTCAGCCCCCGGAGACGGACAGTTCGGCTGCCGCGAGCCGGGCCCGGGTGGCCGGGTCGAGGTCGCGAGTGCTCAGCCACCCGTCCGGCAGGGCGACAACCCGGGCGGAGCCGGCCCGGCCGCGCTGCCCCTCGGCGGCCTCGCCGGGCCAGGGCAGGGTCGGGTCGAGGGTGGCGATGAGGGCGTCGAGGGACTCCAACGAGTCGACCAGCCCCAACTGGGCACGCACGTGCGATCCGGCGGGGAACCCCTTGAGGTACCACGCGATGTGTTTACGGATGTCGCGGCAGGCGCGGAACTCATCGCCGTAGAACTCGGCCAGATAGACGGTATGCCGGCGCAGCACCTCGCTGACCTCACCCAGGGAGGGCCGCACCCGCAGGGACCGGCCGGCGAAGGCGGCGGCCAGGTCGGTGAACAGCCACGGACGGCCGAGGCAGCCGCGACCGACGACGACCCCGTCGCAGCCGGTGCGGCGCACCATGTCGACCGCGTCGTCGGCGGACCAGATGTCGCCGTTGCCGAGGACGGGGATCGTCGTCACGGTCTCTTTCAGTCGCGCGATCGCCGACCAGTCGGCCGTGCCGCTGTAGGACTGGGCGGCGGTGCGGGCGTGCAGGGCGACGGCCGCCGCACCCTCCTCCTCGGCGGCCCGACCGGCCTCGAGATAGGTGAGGTGGTCGGCGTCGATGCCGGTGCGCATCTTCACCGTGACGGGGACGTCGAACGGACTCGCCTCACGCACCGCGGCCGCGACGATCGAGCGGAACAGCTCCCGCTTCCACGGCAGCGCCGCTCCCCCGCCCTTGCGGGTGACCTTGGGCACCGGACAGCCGAAGTTGAGGTCGATGTGGTCGGCCCGGTCCTCGGTGACGAGGATCCGCACGGCGGCAGCCATCGTCGCCGGGTCCACCCCGTAAAGCTGGATCGAACGGGGTGACTCGCCCGGGTCGTGCTCGATGAGCCGCATCGTCTCCGGGGTGCGCTCGACGAGGGCGCGCGTCGTGATCATCTCCGAGACGTAGAGGCTGCTCGCTCCGCTCCAGCCGCCCGACGCATACTCCCTGCAGAGCCGGCGGAAGGCGCGGTTCGTGATCCCGGCCATCGGGGCCAGAACGACCGGGGAGTCGAAGGTGTGCCGCCCGATCCGCAGCGGTGGCAGCACGCGCGGCGCGGCCGGGGTGGCCGGGGTGGCCGGCGGCGCGAGGGTGCTCGGTGCGGAGGTCATCCCGACAGTGTCCCTCACACCGGCCGGTGGACCGAAACTCGAGGATCCACAGCCGGCCCGTGCGGGCTCACTTCTCGGGGACGAGAACCTGCCGGCGGCTATGGGCGAGCAGGGTGCGGGCCAGCACCCCGAGCGAGACGAGCGTGGAGACGGTGAGCAGGACGATCGCGACGATGTCGTAGACGACGCCGGGCAGTGCGCCCGCCACCGCGATTGCGGCGGTCGCGCCGGCGGCCAGGGGGAAGGTGTAGGCCCAGTAGGGCAGCGCGAACGGCACGGTCCGCAGCCGCGGCCACTGCGCGGCGACGAGGACGGCGAGGATGACGACCGCGGCATACAGGACCCGACCCATCGGGTCATCGAGGCGACCGGTCAGCGACTGCCAGGACAGCATCGCGACCGCCGGCGGGGCGATGAAGATCGCGTAGGTGGGCCGCAGCTTCGGCGGGAACGGGGTCTCGTGCAGGACGATCCGGTACAGGATGATCGGCAGCAGCGCGACCCAGAAGATCATGCCCACCCCGAACGCGAACCACGCGAACTCGACCGAGCCGATCGTCGGCGCGGCCAGCGGGGTGACGATGTTCCCGACGACGGGGATGAACCAGGCCGGGGTGATGTGTCCGACGCCGATGTCCTCGCGCACCGTCCACGACGACAGCGCCCACACGGTCGCGGCGAGGTGGCCGACGGCACCGATCCACCAGAGGACGACGGCAACGGGTCTTGCGAGGTCCTGCAGGGCGGTCGCGAGGACGAGCAGCGCGATGGTGATGGTCGGGACGAACGCCATCCGGATCGGGTGTCGGAACTCGGCCTGGACGGTGTGCGGCCAGCGCAGCCCCTTGATGATGTATGCGGTGCCCACGACCGCGAAGACGGTCACCGCGAGTGCGACGAAGACGAGCGAGGGCCACTGCGCGAGCCCCCAGACGTGATCGGCCCGCCGCCAGGCCAGCGCGGTGCCGCCGAGACCCATGACGGCGGCGAAGAGGCTGACCGGCAGGTGGGGGATGCCGTACTCGGGGGTCCGGACGGTGGGGGTGGCGGGTGCGGACATGGGTCCAATCATACCCCCTGGGGTATGTCCCGATCCAGTCCGGGTGCCGGCTGAACGGGCGCGGGACGAGTGTCGGCGCGGCCCCCTGGACCGGCTCTCGCGCGGCTCTCGGCCGACTCTCGGGCGCCCCTGCGGGGCACGTCGTAGACTCCCTGCGTGCTCTCCTCCGCCCTGATCGCCGCCGGCGTCGTCTTCGTCGCCGAACTCGGCGACAAGAGCCAACTCATGGCGCTGGCCATGGCCGCCAAGCACCGGGCCCGCGACGTCTTCATCGGGATGTTCTTCGCGATCCTGCTCATGTTCGCCCTCGCTGCCGGACTCGGCGCCGTCCTCGGCTCGGTCCTCGACGACCACCGGAACATCGTCGCGATCGTCGCCGGTCTGATCTTCCTCGCCTTCGCCGTGTGGACCCTCAAGGGCGACGATGACGATGACGACGGCGACCTGAGCCCGCTGCCCGACTCGGCGACGTCGCGGACCGTCATGACGGCGGCGTTCACCGCGTTCGTCGTCGCCGAACTCGGCGACAAGACCCAACTCGCGAGCGCCACCCTCGCGGTACGCGACGGCTTCTGGCCGATCTATCTCGGCAGCGTCGTCGGCGAGGTCGCCGCGATCGGGCTGGCGATCATCATCGGCGCACTGGCCGGCAAACACCTGCCCGAGCGGCTCATCCGCTACGGCGCGGCCACCCTGTTCGCCGTCTTCGGACTCCTCATGATCTGGCAGGGCATCCGTGGCTGACTCGGCACTGATCCGCGCGACCGACCTCGCCGAGCGACTCGAGGAGGTCGTCGTCCTCGACGTCCAGTTCACCCTCGACGGACAGGGATCCGACCTGTATGCGGCGGCGCACCTGCCCGGAGCAGCCCACCTCGACCTCGACACCGTCCTGGCCGACCCGGCCGGCCCGCGCGGCCGGCATCCGCTGCCATCCGCAGCCCGTCTCGAGGCGGGACTGCGGGCGCTCGGCGTCGACGACGACTCCAGCGTCGTCGTCTACGACCAGGCCACCTCCCTCGGCGCGGCCCGGGCGTGGTGGGTGCTGCGCTGGGCGGGCCTGCGCGATGTGCGCGTCCTCGACGGCGGCCTGGCCGCGTGGCAGCGCGCCGGCCTCCCGGTCGAGACCGCCACAACTTCGCAATCGCGAAGTTATGGCGGGGACCGGGTCGGCACCGTCACGGTGCGCCCCGGATCCGTGCCGCACCTGGAGGCCGACGAGATCCTCGACTTCATCGCCGGGGGCGGGACGCTGCTCGACGCGCGCGCCCCGGAACGCTTCCGCGGTGAGGTCGAGCCCATCGATCCGGTCGCGGGCCACATCCCCGGTGCGGTGAATCTGCCGACGACCCAGATCCAGGCTCCCGACGGGACCTTCGCCGCACCCGAGGCGATCCGGGCCGTGCTGGGCGAGCACGGCATACCGCTCGAGGGGCCGGTGGGCACCTCCTGCGGATCCGGGGTCACCGCCGCCCAGTTGACCCTGGCGCTGCACGAGGCGGGGATCGAGTCGCGGCCCTACATCGGGTCCTGGTCGGAGTGGATCACCGACCCGCAGCGGCCGCGGGCCGCCGGCCCCGCCTAGACTGCTGCCCGTGCCCACCCTGCGTGAATCCGTCGAACAAGCCAGCTATCCCCTCGTCAAGCGGATGGCCGAGTGGCCC